>JAZOWT010000030.1:0-51298 GCA_045659365.1 Eubacteriales bacterium
TGTTAGCATCACCCATACGAAGTTTGGTAACAACCATAACCTTTGCGCCTGCCTCGTGAGCCTCGATAGCTGCGGAAGCACCTGCGCCACCGCCACCGATAACAAGAACATCGCACTCGTAATCGGGACACTCAAGGCATACGCTGTCAGCCTTGATACGGCTGTGTGCCTGAAGAATTTCAGCAAGTTCGGTGGGAACCTTGTCACCCTTGTTAGGGCCAATGGTAAGCACGGAGAACTGATCCTGCTTATAGTCGGGGTGGAAGGAAGCGAGTACGGTTTCCTTTTGCTCAGCCGTCATACGGGTGGGCTCAAGAGCAATATTCTTTTCTCTTGCCGCTTCAACAAGGGCCAGAGATTCCTTAAACTGTTCGGAATACATTTCTCACTACCTCCTTACTTTTCGATGTCACGGTTGTTGTAAAGCTCTTTCATTTCCTCAATGGGCTTCTGCATAAGAGCCTCGATGAGATCGTTGAAATCGCCGTCCTTGATCTCCTTAACGCGATCCTCAAGGTGACCGCAGCCGGGAGCAAGGTACTTACCGTTGATTCTTCTTGCAAGCATTGCAACCTGGGGATGAGAGATACCTGCAGGGCATCTGGAGGAGCATACACCGCACATTACGCAGTCAAAGGACTCCTCAGCGCACTTTTCGAAATCGCCACGCTGTGCATATGCTATGTACTGCATAACGTTAAGGCCCTGAGTACAAGCCTTGGTACAAGCGTTACAGCCGATGCAAGCATAGATCTCAGGATAAAGCTGCATCATAACGGTTTCGTTTACAGGAATCTTGTTAATGTCGTAAACCTCTTTTACGAGGGGGAAGAAGGGCAAGGTCGCGATATACATGTTGTCCTCTACCTTAGTCTGGCAGGCAAGACAAGCATGAAGCTCCTTATCACCCTTTATACGGTAAATGGTAGCACAAGCACCGCAAAAGCCGTTTCGGCATCCGCAACCGCGAACAAGCTGGTAGCCAGCATATTCCATAGCGGTCATGATGGTCAGGTTTTCGGGTACGTCGTACTTCTTACCGAAAAGAAATATACTTACTGTCTTTTCCATCTGTTTTCTCCTTTAATATTCGCTGGGAAGCTCTTCCAGCTCGTCACATCTGAATACGGGGCCGTCCTTGCACACGTACTTTGCGCCTACGTTACATCTGCCGCACTTACCAACACCGCACTTCATACGAAGCTCGAGGGTGGTATATACCTGAGTCTTATCAAATCCAAGGGAGATAAGACCGTCAAGAGTAAACTTGATCATGATAGGCGGGCCGCAAAGCACCGCAGTTTTATTAGTGTCAAAGCCAAGCTCCTTAACGTAATTAGGAACAAAGCCAACGTGACCGTCCCAATCGGGCTGGGGATTGTCGATAGTGAGGTGTACCTTTACACCTGCATCGTTTGACCATTCCTCGATAATTTCCTTGTAGTCAAGCAGGTCTGCCTTGCTACGGGATCCGTATACGATATCGATATCGCCATAGCGGTCGCGGTAGTGACGGCAGTAGTTGATTACAGAGCGGAGGGGAGCAAGACCAACACCGCCCGCGATGAAGAGCAGGTTCTTCCCTGCAAATACGTCGTCAACGGGAAAAGGATTGCCGTAAGGACCTCTGATAGTGATCTGCTCACCTGCCTCAGCCTGGTGAAGCCATTCGGTCACGCATCCGCACTTCTTGATGGAGAACTCCATATACTCGGTGTTTGTGGGAGAGGAGGTTATTGAGAACATCGCCTCACCAACACCGGGAATAGAAAGCATAGCGCACTGACCGGGTCTGTGATCGAATGCCTTCTTGCCGTCGGGAGTAACCACGCGGAAGGTCTTGATATCAGGGGTGTCGATACGTACGTCGGTTATGACACCGACAGTAGGAATCAAAGTATCATTTATATTATTCACCTTTATTTCCTCCGATCTTCTTCATAACCTTAACTATATTCATGGAGATGGGGCATCTTGCTATGCATCTGCCACAGCCAACACAGCTGAAGAGGCCGTCGTTGTTCTCGGGATAATACACAAGCTTGTGCATAAATCTCTGACGGAAGCGCTCCTTTTGTGTAAGTCTGTTGTTTCCGTGAGCCATTCTTGTGAACTCGGAATACATGCAGGAGTCCCAGCATCTGTAACGGATAACACCGTTACCCGTGTTAAAATCTTTTATGTCATAGCACTGACAGGTGGGGCAAGCAAAGGTACAGCTGCCGCAGCCAAGACAGGTTGCGGAAAGCTCATCCCAAGCGGGATCGTTGAAGAGCTCCTTGGTCTTGCCGCCGCCAAAAGCATCGGTAGTAAGATCCTTAAGAGGAAGCTTATCCATAACCTTTTTGATCTTCGCCTTCTGTGCATCAACTGCCTCGGAGTCGGTGTCCTCAAGGAGTCCGCCAAGCGACTCAACGAGTGCCTTACCCTTTTCGGTATTAGCCTGAAGATAAAGCGCATCAGCATCTCTCCAGCAGGTAACGTCGCCTGCGGGAGCTGTCGCGTCGATACCAAAGGTGGTGCAGAAGCAGGTCTCGGCAGGCTTGGTACAAGCAACCGAAACGATGATTCCCTTTTCGCGCTTCATAGCATAGAAGCTGTCGCGGGGCTCGGTAAGGAATACTCGATCAAGGATATCGAAGCTCTTAACGTCGCATGCGCGAACACCGAACACAACGAAATTCTCAACCTCTTCTCTTACGTCGATGATCTCGATATTCTTGCCCTCGGTCTTGAATCTCATAAGATCCTCGGACTGGGGGAAGAAGAAATCCTTAGGGCTCTTGTTGGTGTTAAGAGCCTCGGACCATTCTACACCCTCCTGCCACTCGCCGTAGGATGCAGTGCCGTCATTATTGTCGATGGGTAAGTAAAGCTTTGCGTTTTTGGAAATCTCAGCAAAGAGAAGCTGGATCTTATCAAGAGAGCACTTAAGCATTTTCATCCCTCCTGTCAAAAACCTCACCGGGCTCGATGTCGTCGGTGGTATAGTTTACAAGGGGAGCTCTTGATCCAACCTCGGCACCTGCCTGATACTCACCGTAGAACTCGTTCATATCCTTGATGAACTTACGGTTGAGCAGGTGGAGAGGAATGTTCTGAGGACATACTCTGGAGCACTCGCCACAGTCGGTGCAACGACCTGCAACGTGGAATGCTCTGATAATGTGGAACATCTTCTCCTCAAAGCTGGTTGTGGGAGCCTTGTTCTCAACTCCGGAATTAGGATTGTCAAACACACACTTCTCACAGGTGCAAGCAGGACAAACGTCTCTGCACGCGTTACAACGGATGCACTTGGAAAGCTCGCTCTGCCAGAAAGCAAATCTCTCATCGGGAGTCATAGCCTCAAGGCGTGCAACCTCGTCAAATCTCGCAGACTCGACAACATCACCGTTTTCACCCATAAGCTCGTCGTAAGCAACACACTTTTTGCTCTTGCAGTTTATGCAGCGCTCTGCAAGAACGTCGCTTGCGGAAATTACGGTGGGCTCGTCGGCATAGAGAGTGGTAACAACGATCTTGTCGCCGTCAGACTCAACCTTGGAGATACCCTCACCGGTGATCGCCTTTACCTTTGCGATGTCAGCCATACCCTCACAGGGAATGCCGACTGCGTAAACCTTCTCACGGTCAAATCTATGCTCGGTGAGAAGCTGATTGAAGCTGTAAGTATCACAGGGCTTAAGGAATACAAGGATCTTGCCCTCAAGCTTCTGTGTCTTTGCAACGAGATACTTAGAGAAGTTAGCACCGCAGAAATCGTTGTACACGAATCCGGACTTAAGCTCCTCTGCAGTCTTGAAGATTGTAGGAGTCACGTCGTAGCCAAATTCGCCCGCGCCCCAGCCGAGTACACAGCTGACAGTTCCGTTCGAAAGAAGCTCGGAAGCCTTTTCGATCAACTGATCACGAGTTATTTTTTGCATCTCAGATCCTCCAATCTCTTGTTCTCGCCAAGTGCCGCTACCTTCTCAGCAAAGTCGTTCATGGTTGCGGCAAACTTTGCGCCCTCGGCAGCGGATACCCACTCTACGCGGGTACGCTCTCTCTCAATACCGAGGAAGTCGAGCATCGAGAAGAGTGCAGCCATACGGCGACGGGTAAAGTAGTTACCCGAGGTGTAGTGACAGTCACCGGGATGGCAACCGCATATGATAACACCGTCCGCGCCTCTCTGGAAAGCGCGAAGAATAAACATAGGATTAACACGGCAGGAGCAAGGAACTCTGATGATCTTTACGTCTGCGGGATATGCAAGACGGTTGTTACCTGCAA
Organism: Eubacteriales bacterium; assembly: GCA_045659365.1. GTDB lineage: Bacteria > Bacillota > Clostridia > Oscillospirales > CAG-272 > UBA1740. Next base: position 4,279 of record JAZOWT010000030.1, read on the forward strand.
GGTCAGCGCCTGCATAGGAGCACCAGTTGCAGCAAAATGCAACTATCAAGGGCTTATATTCATTTACTTGCATATTGCGTCAACCTCCGCCATGATCTGATTGTTCTTGAATCCGTTAAGATCCATTGCGCCAGAAGGACAAGCGACTGTACATGCGCCACAGCCCTGGCAAACTGCAGGATTTACCGATGCTACGCGACGAACCTTGGTGGTTCTGTCGGGCATACGGAATTCCTTGTCAATATATGATATCGCGCCGTAAGGACATACTCTCTCACAGCTGGAGCATCCGTTACACATAAGCTCGTTGGAGCTTGCAACACAGGGGTTACCTGTAAGCTTATCCTTAGCAAGCAGGCCGATTACCTTGGATGCCGCCGCACCCGCCTGGGATACGGTTTCAGGAATATCCTTGGGACCCTGGCAAGCACCGGAGAGGAACACACCTGCGGTGGGGCTCTCTACAGGACGAAGCTTGGGATGTGCCTCGGTGAAGAAGTCGTTGGTATCCATACTAGCGGTAAGCAAAGTAGCAAGGGGGCGTGCAGACTTATCGGGCTCGATTGCTGCCGCAAGGACAACAAGATCAGCGTCGATATGAAGCTGCTTTCCACCGATAAGGTCGGATGCCTGAACCTTGAGCTTATCGCCCTCGGGAACAACCTTACCAACCATACCCTTGATGTACTTAACACCGTATTCCTCTACCGCGCGGCGATAGAATTCATCGAAATTCTTACCGGGAGTTCTTACGTCAATATAGAATACGTAAACCTCGGTATCGGGATACTTATCACGGGTGAGCATCGCGTGCTTTGCGGTATACATACAGCAGATCTTTGAGCAATACTCCTTACCCTTTTCAGCGCAGGACTCGCAACGGGAGCCAACGCACTGAACGAAAACGATAGTGTGAGGGTGCTTTCCGTCAGAGGGACGGATGAGCTTACCGGCAGAGGGGCCTGCCGCATTCGTAAGACGCTCGAACTCGAGGGAGGTAATAACGTCCTTCGACTGGTTGTAAGCAAACTCATCGAACTTCTCCATGCTGATGGGATTGAAGCCGGTAGCAACGACGATAGCGCCGTACTTCTCTTCTATGATCTCATCCTTCTGGGTGTAGTCGATAGCACCTGCTGCACAAACCTTGGCACAAAGACCGCACTTACCGTTCTTAAGCATGTTACAAGCATTGGGATCGATAGTTGCAACCTTGGGCACTGCCTGTGCAAAGGGAATGTAAATAGCATGACGGTTGTCCATTCCGAGATTGAACTCGTTGGGAACCTTCTTCATAGGGCACTTTTCAACACAAGCGCCACAACCGGTACAAATATCCTCTTTAACGTATCTTGCCTTTTTCTTGATCTGAACGTCGAAGTTACCTACGAATCCGTGAACACCCACAACCTCGCTGTATGAGAATATGCGGATCTTCTCGTTCTGTGCAACGTCAACCATCTTGGGAGTAAGAATACAAGCCGCACAGTCAAGTGTCGGGAAGGTCTTGTCAAGCTGTGCCATCTTACCGCCGATGGTGGGAAGCTTCTCTACGATGTCTACGGGGAAGCCTGCATCAGCAATATCGAGGGCGGTCTGAATACCTGCGATACCGCCACCGATAACGAGGGCGCGCTTGGTAACGGGCGACTCACCGGGAGTAAGGGGCGCGTTAAGGTTGACCTTTGCAACTGCTGCCTTACCGAGAATGATGGCCTTTTCGGTACCGGTCATCATATCCTTATGTACCCAGGAGCACTGCTCACGAATGTTCGCGATCTCAACCATATAGGGGTTGATTCCGGCCGCTGCCGCAGTCTTGCGGAAGGTAGCCTCGTGCATTCTGGGGGAGCAAGAGCATACTACGATGCCCGTAAGCTTGTGCTCGCGAACGGCATCCTTGATCATTTCCTGACCTGCCTGGGAGCACATATACTGATAATTGGCGGAAAAGACTACACCGGGCTCATTCTTAAGGGCCTCGGAAACCGCCTGCACGTCAACAGTGCCTGCGATATTACTTCCGCACCAACATACAAATACACCAACTCTCTGCATTCGTCTTTTCCCCCTTTACTTAGTGTACTTTCTGAAAGCGCTTACCAGAAGCTGCTGGGGAGTATCCGCATCTACCATAGCGGGAACGTCGTTTGCAGTCATACGGTTAGCACCCTGCTTTCTTGTGGCGATAAGGCGCACTGCCTCAACCACCTTTGCGGGCTCAACGCCGCGGGGACATCTGTCCACACAAGCAAAGCAGGACAGACACTTGTAGAGTGAGTCGGAATTAAGAAGAGGCTCGATGTCACCGCACTCTACCATACCTACGAACTGATGGGGATGATACTCCATCTCATCGTAAGCAGGACAGGTAGCCGAGCACTTGCCGCACTTCATACACTTTGAGGTGTTTACGCCGCTCATTCTTATGATTTCTTCACGGAGATACTTATTGTTTTCCATTTATACCTCCTTGACACCGAGAGCCTCGGCAAGAAGCTCGGTGAAATAAACAACGGGAATATCCGAACCGCTCTTTTCAAGGTTATACTTGCAAAGAGGACAAGCGGTGATGATCATTTCAGCACCCTGTGCCTTTGCATTCTCGATGATCGCGTTCGAATTCTTCTTTGCCGCATCGGGACTCTCAACAGAGATGTAACCGCCGCAGCACTCGTTTCTTCTTGCATAAACGACCGCCTCAGCACCGAGAGCGCGGATGAGATCCTCAATGATAGTGGGGTTCTCGGGGTCGTCCATACGCATTACCTTGTTAGGACGGAGAAGAAGACAGCCGTAGTATGCAGCGATCTTCTTACCCTTAAGGCTGTTTACAACCTTTTCCTTAACCTTATCAAATCCAACGAGGTCGCGGATCATCTCGAGGTAGTGATATACCTCACACTCACCGCGGTACTCAGTGTCCTCAGCCATATATCTGTTGACCTTGTCACCAAATTCCTTGTTGGTCTTCATTGCATGGTTGGTCTGCTTTATAACGTTATGGCAAGCCGAGCAAACGGTAACGAGGGGCTGCTCCTTCTCGCTTGCGGCCTTAAGCGCGCGAACGGAGGAAAGCTTTGTAGCAACCTCGTTGTTAGCGGTGGTAAACACACCGCCACAGCACTGCCAATCTTCAATTTCTTCCAGAGTTACGCCAAGCGCCTCGGCAGATCTGTACGCGTAGGTATCGAGATCCTTTGCCTTGTTCTTAAGCGTGCACCCGGGGAAATAACTAACCTTCATTTAATTACCTCCGGATATGTGAAATTACAGAATCGAAATAGCATCGGAGATGGTCTTTTCAAGAGCCTCTCTACCGTACTTGTCTACCTCAGCCTTGTTCTTCTCGCCGTGAGTAAGACAGCCTGCACCGTTGATACAGCCGGAAATACAAGCCATACCCTCGATGAAGTTACCGCCAAGAAGTGCCTGGCTCTTGCTGAGCTTAAGGAGTGCAACACGGCAAGCCTCGATACCGTCGCAAACGACAGGCTTGATCTCGAAGTCGATGTTCTGCTCCTTCATAGCCTGAGCTGCCGCATCGGTAAGACCGCCGCTTCTTGCGAAGATACGGCCAAAATAGGATGCGTTGTCAAGCACGCCCTCCTCAAAGGTGGAGAGGTCAAAGTCGCGGCTGTCAAAGAGTGCCTGAAGCTCCTCGAACGTAAGAACAGTATCCACGTAGGGCTTAACAGACTCAAGCTGCATCTCTGCCTTCTTTGCGGTGCAGGGACCGATGAAGACAACCTTAGCATTAGGAGTATGCTCCTTTATGTACTTTGCAAGCACCGCCATAGGGGACATATTGTGAGAGATGTACTGAACGAGGTTGGGGAATGCGGACTTGATATACTGCACGAATGCAGGACAGCAGGAGCTGGTAAGGATGCCCTTTTCGGAAAGCTCCTTTGCCTCCTCCATAGCAACCATATCCGCACCGAGAGCCGCCTCGATAACGTCGTGGAAGCCAAGCTTCTTAAGACCGGTAATTACCTGGCCGAGCTTTGCATAAGAGAACTGGCTGGAGATAGCGGGAGCAACGATCGCATATACCTTGTAATCGCTCTCGGGCTTGTTAGCCTTGCTGTTCTTAAGGAGCTCGATAGCATCGATGATGAATGACTTGTCCGAAATTGCTCCGAAGGGGCACTGATATACACAAGCGCCACACTGGATGCACTTGGAGTTGTCGATGGTAGCCGCCTTCTCATCGTTCATCGAGATAGCCTTTACCTTACAAGCGTTCTGACAGGGACGCTTACGGCTTACGATAGCGGTGTAGGGGCAAACCTTAGAGCAAGCGCCGCACTCCTTACACTTGGACTTGTCAATGTGAGCAACGTGGTTGTGGTCGAAGGTGATCGCACCAAACTTACAAACATCCTCGCAACGGTGTGCAAGACAGCCGCGGCAAGCGTTGGTGACCTCGTATCCGCCTACGGGACACTCATCACATGCGATGTCGATAACCTCGATAACGTTGGGGTTTTCCTTATCTCCACCCATAGCGATCTTAACGCGCTCGCCAAGGATAGCTCTTTCTTTATATACACAGCAACGCATGGTAGCCTCTTTACCGGGAGCAAGCTTGCCGGGAATGTCCATAACGTGCTCAAGAAGCTTACCGTCCCAAGCAAGTCTTGCGACCTCGCGAAGGACCTTATACTTTAAATGCTGTACCTTTGTATCAAACTTTCTCATTTTATTACCAATTTACACCTTTTATAACTTCCTTAAGTGCCTCTGCAGATGCGTGCATCTTTCTGAGCTCCTCATCGGTGAGCTTCTGGGTGATGATGGAGCGAACACCGGTGTGGTCAACCAGAGAAAGGGAGCTTAAGCAAACGTCGCTGATGCCGTACTCACCCTCGTGCAGAGAGGATACGGTCATTGCGGTCTCGGCACTACCGCTGAGGGATTTAACAATGTGGGTAGAGGTCATTGCGATACCGTAAACGGTACAACCCTTACGGGAGATGATCTTACCACCCGACTTTCTTACGTAGGTCTCAACATCCTCTCTGGTATACTGGTTGGGGATGTTGTATGCGGATGCAATAGCATCGTTGTAGTCAGCGAGAGGAACACCGGCAATTGTAGCCGAGGACCAGGCAACAAAGGAGGTGTCGCCATGCTCACCGAGAACGTTAGCGTGAACCTGCTGCTTGTTTACGTTGTATATCTCTGCAAGTCTGGTACGCAGACGGATAGTGTCAAGCACAGTACCGGTACCGAACACCTGGCTCTTGGGAAGACCGGTGTACTTAAGGAATGCATAGGTGAGAATATCAACGGGGTTTGCAACGAGGATATAGATAGCATTGGGAGCAACCTTAACGATCTCGCTGGAGATCTGCTTAATGATACCAACGTTGGTCTGAACGAGCTCAAGTCTTGACTGACCGGGCTTTCTGCCGATTCCGGACGTGATAATAACTACGTCGGAGTCCTTAGCATCCTCGTAGCTTCCTGCGTAGATATCGCAGTTGTCGATAAAGGGGGTTGCCTGCTTGATATCAAGCGCCTCACCGAGTGCCTTAGAGGTATTAACGTCGATAAGGACTACCTCGGATGCCGCACCGCGGGTAAGAAGGGCAAAAGCGGTGTTGGCACCAACAGCGCCTGCGCCGATTATTGTAACTTTCTTCTGCATTTTGATTCTCCTGTGATTAGAAATAACTGACTTTTATACGTTTACCCATCTTCTTAAGGCAGCTTGAAAGCTCCTCAACAAGATTCATTTTTATATTGAAATTAATGGGAAGGTCGGGGTTCTGGTGGGCGGGGTTTATCGCACGTCCAACATAGAAGTTTATATCCGTCGCTTCCTCGAAAAGAAGTCGGCTTATCAGCGATGCACCGTCCTTCTTGAAGTTCCACTCCTCGTAAAGCTCGTTCTCACCGAGGTAATCCTTTGCAAACTGAATTACCTTGTTCATTGTGATAACGCCCTCGGTAACGAGGTCAACGCCCTCGATGTGAGCGATAGGGGGAACGTCGCTGCGCTCAAACTTAATGCTCGCAACAACAGGCTTGCCAAGAAACTTGGCCGCGATGGAGGAGGTTGTTCCTCCGCATACGATGTGCTTTCCCTCCTTGGAGAAGAAGAGCGACATCATACGGTTTGCGTCATCCCTGTTGGAGGGAGGACCGAAGAGAATGTTCATAGGAACTCTCTTTCTTATTTTAACAACGCAAGCGGTGGTATCGTCACCGGGCTTGTGTCCGTAAAGCTTATCACACTCGTCAACGAGCATTGTGGAGAGGTTCTTTGCGGTGTATCCGCCTGCTACGAGCGCCTGCATAAACGAGGCGATCTCCTCTCTCTTCCAGCCGAAGTTATATTTTCCGCCAAGGCCTGCATGAGGACAGCCGTCACTCATCGCGACAAACACGTCATCCTCCTGGAGCTTGATGGTGGATTTGTATATCTTCTTGCCGTCGATGTTCATTTCGGTCTTGGGATAATCGTAATTCTCGTAATTTCTGATAAGTATTACGTGAGGATTATCATACTGAATGATCTCGGCGACCTCGTTGTTGAGAAGATGGATTATGGTGAACGTAGAGTATGCAACTCCACGAAGCGAGCATACAGGAAGCGTTGCCGCGATAGTGGATACACACTCCTCGATCGGCAGACCTGCTGCCATCATAGTGGAAATGATCTTTGAGGTAAGGGTGGAAAGAATACTTGCCTTAACACCCGAGCCCAGACCGTCCGCAAGCACGATGATCGTGGAGTTTTCGTTGTCCTCTATAACGTCTACGTGATCTCCGCAAAGCTCTTCTCCGACGTGATTTATGCTTTTATATCCTATATCTGCACACAAATCATTCATCGACAATAGACTCCTTAAGCTTAGTCAGAGCGATCTTTGTTTCAGCAGCGGTTTCACCAAGAAGGGACGCGATCTCCTGAACGATTCTCATCTGCTTCTCAACCACCTTGTCCGCAACCTCTACGGTCTGACGGCTGATGCTTTCTTTCCTCTCCTCGGTTTCTACCTCATCGGTAACGTCACGCATAATGCCGATAAGCATACGTGAATCGGCATCGTAAACGACAGTCTGCTCAACGTACTTCTTGTACTCTGCAAGGTAGGTACGGCGGTTGCGAATACTTCTGCCGCTTGTCTTTACCTGAGAGAAGGGGGTGGGGTCAAGAATACGGATAACCGGCTCGCCGAGAACGTCGGATGCCGCACGGATATTCATGATCTTGCGCGCAGAATTATTTATTTGCTGAACCTCAAGGTTTTCGTTAAGAACGATAAGACCGTTGGGGGTATTTCTTACGATGGTATCAGAGAAGCTCTCTGCCTTGTCCTTAAGGAAAGGAAGACACATTGAGATCTCCGCCTTGCCCTGAATAATAGCGATCGCCTTATCACGGCAGGAATTGTATCCACAGGTACCGCAGTTAAGCTCGTCAGACTCCTTGAACTTACCCATCTGACGGAGAACCGCCATGATCTCGGTCTCACCGGGCATGGGTATCTTATGCTCAATTACAGAGAAGTTCTTTACGAGCTCTGCATGTGTGGGCTGATCGACCTCGAAATCGCGCTCGCCCGCATAGCCTGCAACCTTAAGATAGTCGCTTACAAGGGGCTTCTTTACTCTGTTCATAACAGGGCCGCCGATACAGCTTCCGATACAAGCCGACATTTCAACAAAGCACTTGTGTATCTTTCCGCTAGCTATATCAGCAAGTGCGGTCATGCAGTTCTCAACACCGTCCATAGCCATGTAGGTGTATCCGGGAGCATCCTGTGCCATAGTCTTAAGCACGCCGCCGGTAGTCGGGAAGAAGCGCGCGCGGCTGTTTTCGTTTGAATCGGTTTCAACCTCAAGCTCAACGCGTTCGCTCGCAAGCATGGTGTCAAGCTCCTCAAAGGTAAGAACCGCATCAACGATGTTCTCGTAGTATTCCGCCTCATCCTTCTTTGCAACGCAAGGGCCGATAAACACGGTCTTTGCATTCGGGATGCGCTTTTTGATATCACTGCAGTGCGCCTGCATAGGCGACATAACGCCCGCCAGATACTGGAGGCACTCAGGGAATCTTTTCTGTATAAGAAGATTGATCGAATGACAGCAGGAGGTGATGATAACATCTCTCTCCTCTTCTCTGATCATTCTCTCATATTCATTTTTAACGATCGTTGCACCGATTGCGGTCTCTTCAACGTCAGTGAAGCCAAGCTTCTTAAGTGCGCGACGCATGGACTCAATACCAACGCCGTCGTAATTAGCGATAAAAGAGGGCGCAAGGCTGACGATTACAGGATCACCGGACTGAATAAGAACTCTGGTCTTTTCAATGCCGTCGGCGATCTCCTTTGCATTCTGGGGACACTGAACAACACAGTTACCGCAAAGAATACACTCATTGCCTATAATGTGTGCCTGATTTCCTGAAAAGCGAATTGCCTTGATAGGGCACTTTCTTACACAACGAAAGCAGGACTTACAGTTTGATTTTTTAAGTGTCAAGCAATTTGCCATGTTCTTTACTTCCTTTCGTTTTCGATAACGTCAAGGATATTCTTCTTAAAGAATTCTCTGAAATTCTCGGTCGTTATGCCAACGTGTACGTCATCGTTCACCTGAACGGTTACGCCTACGCGATTGCACTTACCGATACAAAAGCTTCCGGTAAGAACGACCTCGTCTTCGATGTGATGCTGGCTAACCGCATTCTCAAGAAGCTCAACTATCTCGGGAGAGCCCTTAAGATGACAGGAAGAACCAACGCAAACCTGAACGATAAGCATATTTCCTTACACCTTTGCCTTGATCTCGTTAGCAAAAAACTCGCCTACGGTTTCAGGAGAAACCGAGTGGATAACGTCGTCAACCATAACGGAAACACCTGCCTGGCAGTTACCAAGACAGAATGTGCCGCCAAGATCTACCTTGTCACCAAGGTTGTTATCGGCGATGAGCTTCTGAAGCTCCTCAACCACCTGACGAGAGCCCTTGATGTGACAAGAGCTACCAATACAAACTACAACTTTCATGATTTTTCCTCACAATGTATATTTATTTTTTTATTTTCAACTGAGAATTAAGGTGTGCCAGCGAAAGCGCCAGATTTTCCTGCTTTAAAATAATGTCAGCCGGAACCGAAAGCGCACACGGTGCGAAGTTCCATATCGCCTTGATGCCCGAGGCCACAAGCCTGTCGCACACCTCCTGTGCAGAGCCCTGCCCCACAGTGATGATGCCGATCTTAACGTTGTTGTCGGCACAGTATTTTTCAATCTCGTTTATGGGAACGATCCTTTTGTTGTTCGATATCTGAAGCACGGTTTCGTTGCAATCAAACCCTGCAAGAATTCTTATTCCGAACTCCTCAAATCCATCGTAATCAAGCAATGCCCTGCCGATCTTTCCCGCACCTACGAGAACAGCGTTTGTCAGATTCTCGTACCCGAGATGATATTCAAGATCATGCATAAGCTTGACACGTTCGTATCCGATCTTTGGCTTTCCCTGTCCGCTTATCAAGGCCAGATCCTTGCGCACCTGAACCTCTCCGAGTGACAAACCGCGTGCTATTTTCGTTGCCGAGATCGTCGTGCCGCTATCCTCAGGCAGATCCTTCAGGTACTGTATGTAAACCGGGATTCGCCCAAGTGTTGGCTTTGGAATAATGCTTACACTCATTTGCCCCTCTCCTTTGCTGAATTTTGGTGATTTTCGTGCCAAAAACGGCGTAGCACGACTCATATAATAAATAGAAGGAAATAATCGATACAAATTTAATCGATATAACCGTGATCGATTAAAAATGCTCCAATAAATGCCATTTAAACGACAGGGTTGCGAAGTCTAAATGGCGTATTTTCGAGATTGATAAATTTTTAACCGGTAACATTCTAACACAAAAATACGAAAATTTCAATAGTAAACGACAAATTTAATTAAAAAATACAAAATATTTTTCTATATAAACGCGTGCGACGGCTCTTTTCGGGGTATTAAGCCGTAAAAGAGCCGTCGCAACATCGTCAAAATATGCAATTAAGCCTCAAAAAGCGGGGTGGAAAGGTATCTGTCACCCGTATCGGGAAGAAGCACGACTACTGTCTTACCCTCGTTTTCGGTTCTGGAAGCGACGTCGATAGCCGCATGAAGCGCCGCACCTGCGGAAATTCCGACAAGCACGCCCTCGCTTGCGCCCATAAGTCTGCCGGCCGCATATGAGTCCTCCTCGGTGACGGTTATGATCTCGTCGTAAACCGAGGTATTAAGCACCTTGGGAACGAATCCGGCGCCGATGCCCTGTATACCGTGAGCGCCGCCGACACCGGTGGAAAGAAACGGACTGGATGCCGGCTCGACTGCAATTATTTTCACGTCGGATTTTTTGGATTTCAGATATTCACCGACACCGGTGATAGTACCGCCTGTGCCGACACCCGCGACAAATATATCCACTTCCCCGTCGGTGTCCTCATAGATCTCAGGACCGGTGCTTTGGCGGTGTGCCTCTGCATTTGCCGGATTTTCAAACTGACCGGCAACAAAGCTGTTCGGGATCTGTTTTGCAATCTCCTCTGCTTTTGCGATCGCGCCCTTCATCCCGAGCGCGCCGTCGGTAAGCACAAGCTCTGCACCGTAGGCCTTCATTATCTGTCGCCGCTCTACCGACATCGTTTCGGGCATTACGATTATCACCCTATAACCTCTGGCGGCAGCAACAGAGGCAAGACCGATTCCGGTATTACCCGAGGTTGGCTCGATTATTACCGATCCGGACACAAGACGGCCGGAGGCCTCCGCATCGTCGATCATCGCCCTTGCAACTCTGTCCTTGACCGAGCCGGCAGGATTAAGATACTCAAGCTTTGCCAACAGGCGTGCCTTAAGATTAAATTTTCTTTCAACGTTCACAAGCTCAAGCAGAGGTGTTCTGCCGATGAGCTGATCGACTGAGGTGTATATGCGTGCCATTTTCAAAATCTCCTCATCAGTACAAATCAAGGTTATTATGTACACGTATTAGCTACTGCATCCATTATACCACTGCCACGGCTTTTTTGTCAATGGTGCTATCAAAATTGCAAACATAGGGGCTTTTACAGGTAAAAAACGGCATATGTCGGGGGGCGTGTAACGTTTTTCGCACTCCAATCTCGAAAAATGCCCAATTTTAGAGAGCATATTTTGGCGCATTTTTATATTGACATGGCCGGGGCGGGAGTGCTAAAATAGATGTATATTTTTCAGAATCTGCAAGGAAGATCAGATATGAGCACAACGCTTAACAATTTCGGATTCCGTCACAAAAGCGGAATTCTGTTGCCGGTGAGTGCATTGCCGTCAAAATACGGCATCGGCTCGTTCGGTAAGTCGGCTTACGAATTTATAGACCTGCTATCCACAACCGGTACAAGGTGCTGGCAGGTATTACCTATGAACCCCACCTCTCTTGGTGACAGTCCGTATCAATCCCCCTCATCAGTTGCCGGCAACCCATATTTTATCGATCTTGACATCCTTTCCAAAAAGGGGCTTCTTACCAAGGATGAGCTCATGGCAGCAAGATCCAGCGGCACGCGTATTGACTACGGAAGCCTTTTCTTCAATCGCTACACCACCCTGAGAGTGGCACATGAGCGTTTTTTATCGTCCGGTGGCGAGAAGACAAAGGAATATCTTTCTTTCACGCGCAAAAATGCCGACTGGCTTGATGATTACGCGCTCTTCATGGCGCTCAAGGAAGAGCACGGCTATGCCGCCTGGTACACCTGGCCCGAGGAGCATAAGTGCGTAAAAAAGGCTAGAAATATTAAAAATAACTTCACACGGGTGGCTTCATTCTGGAAATGGGTGCAATTCGAGTTCGACTCACAGTGGCAGGCACTTCGCTCATATGCAAAGGAATGCGGCGTGGTTATAATCGGAGATATGCCGATATACGTAGCGCATGACAGTATGGATGTTTGGCAGTCACCCGAGCAGTTCCTTTTAGATAACGAATACAATCCCACCGTCGTTGCCGGATGTCCTCCTGACGATTTTGCGCCAGACGGCCAGCTCTGGGGCAACCCGATATACAACTGGGATGTGATGAAACAGGATGGCTTTGGCTGGTGGTGCAAGCGAGTCAAGGCGGCAATGCGCCTGTACGACATAATACGAATCGACCATTTTCGCGGCTTTGCCGGATTTTACAGCATTCCCTACGGTCACACAACGGCTCGCGAGGGATGTTGGAACTCCGCGCCCGGCATTGAGCTTTTCCGAACGATAAAGGAAAACTGCCCTAAGGTCAAGATAATTGCAGAGGACCTCGGTTTTATTACCGACGACGTGCGCGCACTACTCACGGATACCGGATTCCCCGGAATGAAGATGCTGCAATTCGCGTTCTTCGATGACGAAAGCGAGTATCTGCCCCGCAAATACACAACCGACAACTGCGTTGTTTATACCTCGTCACACGATTCAGATTGCGCGCGCTCCTGGTGCTCCTCCCTCAAGGGTGACGTGCGCCGCCGCTTCAACCGTGAGTGCAAGCGCAACAAGGATCAGAGCCGTACATATGACCTTATCGATCTCGCTATGTCCAGCCGCGCAAACCTTGCGATAATTCCGATACAGGATTACCTGGAGCAAACCAATGCCGAGGGCAGAATAAACATTCCATCTATTGCTGACGGAAACTGGTGTTATCGCCTCAAAAATCGCTATAACACCCCCGCTTTGGCAAGAAAAATCGCACACGTTACTAAAAAAAGCGGACGCTCGACCAAATAATAGCACACTAAAGCCCCTCGATCCGAGGGGCTTTTTAATTATTCATCGCACGCCCAAGCGCCCTCGCACACGCAAAATCAGCCCCAAAAATTCCGATAAACTTTTTTCAAAAAAGGCTTGACAAACACTCATCAAAGATGTATAATACCTCTCGAAAAGGGAGTAGTTGGCGTGTATCAAACGCTCGGCGAATCGTCAAAAACAGTAGAGTCTTCCCACTCTGCTCGGTTAGCCGAAGGCATATTGCTTTAACAAGACTTTTTGTGCGAAAGCGCAAAAAGTCTTTTATTTTTTTGTTTATCAAAATAAATATATAAAAAAGAAAGGTTACTGTCATGGAAGTATTTGAAACCCTGTTTGAAGGTGTCAGTGCATTTTTTAGCGGTGACAACTGGAAGATGATCCTCATGTGGGTCATAGGTGGCGTGCTTATCTACCTTGCTATCAAAAAGGAAATGGAGCCCACTCTCCTCCTGCCCATCGGCTTTGGTGCCATCATAATGAACTTTCCCAATCTCGTAAAAACAGTTGAACAGACTGTGTGCGGAATATGCGAGACCATTATTACACCGGAGTATCTTGCAAGCGATGCCGTTTTAGAGTGCTGTAAAAACAGCGCAAATCACTTTACCGAAACGGTGGAGCATTTTGTCGGCGCCGCAGAGCCGCTCAACACCCTTTATAACGCAGGTATCGCAAACGAGCTCTTCCCTCTCATCCTGTTCATCGGTATTGGCGCGATGATCGACTTCGGTCCCCTGCTTACCAATCCTAAGCTTATGATTTTCGGTGCAGCGGCCCAGTTCGGTATCTTCTTCACCCTCTGCATGGCTTCAATCTTCTTTCCTGAGGCAAAGGACTATGCTTCAATAGCTATTATCGGCGCGGCAGACGGCCCCACCTCTATTGTTGTTGCAAACGCGCTCGGATCTAACTACATAGGCGCGATAACAGTTGCGGCATACTCATATATGGCGCTCGTCCCCATTATCCAGCCCCCTGTAATCAAGCTTCTCACCACCAAAAATGAGCGTAGAATCCGCATGGCATACAAGGCAAAGGACGTGTCCAAGCGCACACGTATTCTCTTCCCCATTGTTATCACCGTTGTAACGTGCATATTTGTTCCCGGTGCAGGCTCGCTTATCGGCTTCCTTATGTTTGGTAACCTCATTCGCGAGTGCGGAGTGCTTGAATCTCTCTCCGAAACCGCGCAAAAGGTACTGGCAAACCTCGTTACCCTTTTCCTCGGTATTACTATCGCATTCAACATGACCGCATCACAGTTCCTGAACGTAAACACCCTGCTTATCATGGGCCTCGGGCTTATTGCGTTCATCGTTGACACCGCGGGCGGTGTTCTTTTTGCAAAGCTCTACAACATATTTGCAAAGCTGCTTGGCAAGGATCTTATCAACCCGATGATAGGTGCGGCCGGCATATCTGCATTCCCGATGTCCGGTAGAATCGTACACAAGATGGCACTCAAGGAGGATCCGCAAAACTTCCTTCTTATGCACTCCATTGGTGTAAACGTATCAGGCCAGATCGCATCGGTAATTGCCGGCTCGCTCGTGCTCGGATTCTTTTCTTAACAGTTGAAAGGAGCAAGATATGTATTTTGAACCTACAAAATTTATTGAAAACCTCAAATATATGGGCATCGGTATGCTTGGCGTATTCCTCATCGTTGGCATTATCATGGCCTCGGTATACGTCATCGGTTCGCTGAAAAGCAAATCAAACGAGGAATAACAAAATCCCCCTTGGCGGTTAAGCTCGCCAAGGGGGTTGTTTTTTTGTTTAGTTTAAATCAATAAGCCTGCTGAACAAGAAGATCGGGGGTGAATGTTACGGTTGCATCACTGGAAACCGCATTATCAAGAGTGATATCGATCACGATAATGTCGCCCTCGCTTACATCAAAGGCAATCACACCGTCGGTCGCATCCTCGTCAGAATTCACGTTCTCGTAGGTGGTGGAATTGAGCATTGCAACGTATGCACCATCAGTACCGATCGTTATGGTGAATCTGCCGCTTGCTGTCGCGGTATAGGTATAATAAACGGTCTCATCGCTATCAAGCGCGCGAGTAGTGATAGCAGTACCAACCGCATCGATTACTATAGGATTACCGTAAGTGCCGGGTGCGGAAACGATCTCAACATTAAAGGTGATCTCGGCATCAGTGGTATTGGTGATAACAAGCTGCTCGACAGAGTTGGTATCAATACCGAGAAGCGCAAAGTAGATATTGCCGTTTGCATCAGCGGTATACTCTGCATCACTGTAATCGATCTTTATGCCCGCCGCGCCTGTTGCATCAAAGAAGAGATTAACTGCGCGGTAGATGATGTAGTTATAGGAAGCGCCTGCAGGAATAACGACCTCGTTTTCGCCTGCCATAATTGTATAGGGCTTGTCAACAGATCCGTCAGGATTGTTGTCGATAAGCACAAGATCAAGGGCGGTGGTATCATCAGCAACGGTTATAGAGTTTGTTTCGGCGAGATAGTAGCCAAGAGTGTCAACATCGTAATCAAATGTTACGTAGTAGGTACCCGTGTAAATCTTTGCGGTAATTTTTCCGTTTGCATCACTGGCTGTGGTAACGGAATTGTAGTTCTCGTCTTCCTCGTGAGAGAGGATCACGGTAATGCCGGAAAGCCCCTTTCCTGCATCGTCCTTAACGGTAAATGTTACGTCGATCTGTGCAGGGCCGGTAGGAATAACTGCCGCTCCGCAGGTGTCACAAAGGTAGTCGCTGTCAGCATCAACGTGCTCTGTACACTTAACCTCAACAGTCGCATCACAGTTATCGCACTTGCCGTTCGAGTCCGCATCAGTGTGCTCCGTACAAGTAGTATCATCGCCACCGCAAGCGGTCATAAGTGCCACTGTCGATATCATAAGCGCAAGGCACAAAAGAAGCAAAAGTATCTTTTTCATATATATTCCTTTCTGAATATCTTTTTTACGATATTTATTTTACCATATATACGTCCGATTTGCAAGTGTTTATTATGTTAAAAATCATGAAAAGATAAAGCGCCACACCGCTTGCTGCAGCGTGGCGCTCGTTTTATCAAGGCAAAAGCCCTGAGTTTAATTTAGAAATTATGCCTCAAGAACAAAGTTCTCGTAAACTGCGCTACCCCAGGTAATGCTGGTGGGAGCACCGGTAGCATCGAAAGTAACCTTAACGGTGGTGTCTGCGCAGGTTACCTGCTCGCCTTCAGATACGGTGCAGGTGGTGGTAGCGGTGCTTGCATCCCAACCGCCGGACATATTGGAACGGGTGAGGGTTACAACGCCGGTGATGATGTCGATCTCAACCTTTACGCTTCTGCCGTTAGAATGTTTAGCAGATATGTAGGTGATAACGGAAGTCTCGCCGCCTTCGGTGCCGCCCTCGTCACCGCCCTCGTCACCGCCGCCAACACCCTTCTCGGTGAAGGTGATGGTGTAGGTGTAGGACTCGAGCGCGCCCATGGTCCAGGGGTTGAACTCTACGAGCTGACCTGCGGTAACCTCCACGGTCCAGGTCATAGCATTTGCGTCCTTAATAGCATTGGAAGGAAGACCGGTGATAAGAGCGCCCTGGGTATAGGTGATAACGATAGTTCCGTCGCCGGGAGCAGTAAGCTTGCAATATACGTCATGGCCGGGACCCTCGGTAAGAACCGCGGGAAGAGTGGAGATAACGTAAGGATCGCTAGTAGTACCGGTACCGGTGATGCCTGTTTCCTCCTGTTTACCCGTAAAGGTGATGGTGTAGGTGTAGGTGTCGAGAGCGCCCATAGTCCAGGGGTTGAACTCTACGAGCTGACCTGCGGTAACCTCAACGGTCCAGGTCATAGCATCTGCATCCTTAACAGCGTTGGAAGGAAGACCGGTGATAAGACCACCCTGGGTATAGGTGATTACGAGAGTTCCGTCAGCGGGAGCAGTAAGCTTGCAATATATGTCGTGACCGGGACCCTCAGTAAGAACTGCGGGAAGAGTGGTGATAACGTAAGGATCGTTAGTAGTGCCGGAGCCGGTCATACCGCTCTCGGAGCCGCCCTCGGAGCCACCCTCGCCGCCTGTTGCGGGAGCAGTATAAACAACGTCAAGGGTTACCTGAAGTGCCTGACCTGTGGGGCTTGCGATCTTGATGGTAACTGCGCTACCAACGGTAAGCTCAACAGTGGTAGTTGTTGCACGAATGTCTGTGCCATTTACAGCAAAGTTAATGCCGCCTCTTGCGAGCATCATGTTAAGGTATGCTGCAGGAACCTCTTCCCACTCGCCGGTTTCAGCATTGTACATGCTTGCGCCCTTGATGGTGATGGTAAGAGTACCCTCTTCCTCTGCGATGTAGGAGTAGTTAGTACCGTCCTGGTCATTCTCCTCAACCTCTACCTCGGTCTCGCCTGCGTAGATGGAGCTGTAAATGCCATCAACGGAGATAGCATAGTAGCCCTCGTCACTTACAAGAGTGATGTTGCCAAGTGCGGGAGCACCGTCTACGGGAGTAGGAACGATGGTGATAATGCCATCCTCATCAACGGTGAGAGCGCCGGTGTAGGAATACTCGAAGAGGTTTTCCCAGGTTACGTAAGACATATAGCTGCGAACGATAGTACCGTCAGCATTGATGGCAAGAGTGGAGTCATCCTTGAGGTAGTACTCGCCTGCGATAAGACCGAACCAGTCAGCCTCGGTAAGCTCGCCTGCCTCAAATGCTATGGTAACGGTATCGGTCTGTGCATCGTCTGCATATGCGCTAAGAGTGTACTCCTGACCTGCGATAACGGTAACGACGCTGCCGGAGGTGATCTCGTTATCGTTGATATTGATAACGATATTAGCGTTAGCAAAGGTAACGGTTACGCGACCGGTTTCGGTTGCGGTAAAGGTGTAGTAGTAGGTGGTGTAGTTGCCGGGGAGATTAACGTTAAGAGTAGTGGGAACGGTAATAGCCTCGGGGTTCTGGTAAGTACCCTCGGGATATGCAACGGAAACGGTAAGGGTTACGTTGCCTGCCGCGGTGGGCTTAATGATGATGGTGTAGTTTCTGTAAGCCTCAAGGGTTGCACTGGCAGAGCCGGTGCCGGTTGCCATAACCTCGCCAAGAGGATTGTAGATGGTTATCTGTGCGCCTGCGAGAGTGAAGGTGTAATCACCGGGCTCCCAGCAGTTAAGGACACAGGTGACACCTGCTGCAAGCTGGCCGGGAAGAACGGTGATCTCGTTGTCACCGGTTAAAAGACCAACGGTGGGATAAACGATCTTATCTGCATCATCGGTAAACTCGATGGTGTAGGTGTCGGTAGTAAGAGAACCAACGTAGAATACAAGGCTCTCGCCTGCTGCAAGCTCGATGCTGAATGCCGCACCGGTCTCGTTGCTGTAGTAATCGACCTCTGCATCGCCCCAGGAATCCATAGCATCCTTGCTGTAGAATCCAAGACCTGCAGGAAGAGTAAAGGTGTAGGTGCCTGCTACGGGAGCCTTGAAGGTGTACTCGTCGATCCAGGAGTAGGTGTCGGTAACCTTAACACTGAACTCTCCGTCAGGAGTGGTGGGCTCGATAACGTTGCTGATCGGGTCATTGCCGCCCTCGTCGCCACCTTCATCGCCACCCTCGGAGCCGCCGGGAGTAGTGGTAAGGGTATAAACAGTACCGCCGTTGCATACGAAGGTTGCAGGCATACCGTTGGAGTCGAAGGTAAGGTAGCCGAAGTATGCAGCCATCATATGATCTGCGGTATACTCAAAGCCACCGTTGTAGGTGTAAGTAACAACGCCGTCGTTGATTACGTAGGTGTAAACGTAAGCAACTGCGGTGAAGGTCATAGTTCCGTCATCCTTGATAACGAGAACATCGTTGCCGGAGTAGTAGGTGCCAACAATGTTACCAACTGTACCGGACTCGCCGCCCTCGTCGCCGCCGGGCTGATCGCCACCCTCGTTATCGGGAATGTCAGCCTCTACGTAAGAAACGGTTGCCTCGTACTTGTTGCCGTCGCCGGCTGCGAAGTAGATCTTAACGCTTTCGCCCTCGTTAAGGCCTACGGTGAAGGAGCCGCCGTCGTAAAGATCAACGGAGGGAGTGTCGTTGCCGTCAAGTCTTGCGCCAAGACCTACGGGAAGAGTGAATGTGTAGTTACCCTCTGCGGTTGCGGTATAAACGTAGGACTGATCCTCGTTTTCATAGGTGTTAAAGTCGGTAACCTTAACACTGATGCTATCTGCGTCACCGGTGATCTCGGTAACGGGTGCGGAGGTAACGTTAAGAATGAAGGTCTTGGAAACATCGCCAAAGGAGATGGTTACGGTGTATGCGCCTGCATCACGGAGCTTAAGCTTAAGCACGCCGGTGTAAGCGGAATAGCCGTTAAGCATTTCGTCAACCGAGCCGGGATCCATATACCAAGCGCGGCCGTCGGACTCGGGATCGTTGTTAACGAACTCGAAGGTGAAGTCATCGGTATTGATGAACTTGGAGGATGCGGTTACAGGAAGGATATCGCCGATCGCGAAGGATGCGTAAGTACCGGAGATAATATCGATAGACTCGCCTATGGGAGCAGTAACGGAAGGAATGGGGTTGCCGTTCTCATCATCCTCGGTCTCAAGAACGTAAAGAAGCTCGAAGCTTGCGGGAAGCAGAGATGCTCTGGGATAGGGAGTGGTAAAGGTTCTCTCACCGGACATCTGTGCTACGGAGTAGGTGTAGTAAGAGGGGTTAGCGGTTGCCTTAAGTACAGGATCAGCAGCAAGAGTTACAGTGCCGTCACCGTTGTCGGTGTAGGTGTAATCAAGATCGCTGTCGTTCTCGTAATCTCTGTAAACCTCAACCTGGAAGTTTGCCATATCGATGATGAGATCATCGTTAACGGTGAACTCAACGTCTACGTTGTAATACTCAAGCTCAACGTTGAAAACTGCACCCTGTGCGGTGGATACGTTGATAGAATAGTAGGTGTAACCAAAGAAGTACTTGCCATCCTTGATGCCCTCGGTTGCATTGCTTACACGCACACCGGCCTTCATCTGGTTGTAAAGAGCGATAAGCATGTTCGCAAGAGTGCTGGTGTCTGCACTGTCAGAGGGGATAATGCTGCCGGGGATATAGTTGTATCCGTTAAGGAACTGTGCAGCACCGGCGATGGGAGCAAGCTCGTACTCGCCATATACCATCTCAGCGCCGAATACCTCGCCATTGCCGAGGTCCTCAAACCACTGCTCGTTCTGACCGATGTAATCACCGTTCATATCAAAGGATATGTACTGAATGTAGGACTCGCCATTACCGAGAGCGAAGTGAACCTTATTGGTCTTGCCGTTCTCGAGAGTCTCGGCACCGATGCCGCCATAAACAGCCTCGGATGCTATAACGTCACCGTAAGCTACCTTATCGTTGCGTGCAACTGCAGCAGCGAGGATAGCAGCAAGGTCGGAAGAATCAACCTCGTTGATCTTAGCCTCACAAACGGTACAGTAGCCGGCCGCGTTAAGAACGTGAGCTGCCTTGTCAGCAACCTCTACGCCATGCTCACAAAGAGCTGCGTGCCAGTGATACTCACCGTCGTTTGTCCAAGCGGTGTCAAAGTAGTGAACGTGGATATCGTTGATAACGTACTTACATACGTCGCACTCACCGTCATTATCGGTGTCAACGTGTTCTGCAACGTTAGCGCCCGCTACGATGTGGCCGCAGTCTGCTGCATTCCAGTGATTGGTGCAGTCAACTGTCCAGTCCTCGGAGTAGGTGTGTCCGTCAGCACAAGCCATCTTGTACTCACAAACGTCACATGCGCCGTCGTTGTTCTTGTCTACGTGCGAGAACTTCTGTTCGGGAGCGTCCTCACAATCGCAGGTTGCCTTATACCAGTGTCCCACAGCGTCCGATGACCATGTTTCACTATAGGTATGTGAATGAGCTTCTTCGGGCTCGCCGCAGGATGCGATAACGCACACTACCATAACGAGGCACAAAAGAAGAGCAATTAATCTTTTCATAATGAAAAGCCTCCTTAGAAAAAATTTTATATATTACCATATCGATCCGATAAAGCCCCGCGGCCTCGGAAAACGCGCGGTGGGGAAAATATGCATTTTATGCATCGAAATATACTCGATGCCTGCTTTCTCGGTACGAACCGGTAATTTAATGAAGTTATTATACACCATAAAAATAGATAAATCAATAGAAGTCTTAACATTCAGTTAATATTTTTGATATTTTGTGAGAATTATACAGTATTTTTATGGTGCATTTATGGATTTTTGATACGAATAAATATGCAAATAATGCAAGCTTCAGTGAATATCACTGCATATCGTAGTAGTAACACATGATCAACCACTCTGAGCCGGAGGGTGCCTGGTAGCCCTGCTTTTCAAGATCGCCCATACCGTCGCGGAAGAAGTTGGACGCGGGGTGCTGTACGAAATTGTAAAGGAACTCCTGAAGCTCCTCGGTAACGGGTACCATACCGTCGGAGTTAGCATAGCTTGCATACCCCTCAACACCTACAAGCTCCGCAGGACATCTGCGGCAATCCTTGGTGCAGTTGGTACACTCGTCGGTGCATGCCCATCCGAGCTTACTTTCAGAATCGTTTTCATCATAGGTGTGACATGTGCAGGCGGATGAGCAATAATACGTGCCGCCGTTGATCTTTCCGTAGGTTGAAAGCTGGGTGTAACCCTCTATAAAATGCTTGTAGTTGATACCGTTGCAGGAAAGCCTTGCATTCTGTGACTCGAGCTCTGCGGCATTCGGATTAACGTACTCGATTCCCGCTATGGATTTGTCGAGGAAGCGGGATGCCGAGGTTATAGCGGCATAAAGGATCGGGCCGTAGCCATCGGTTTCGGCATACTTTACCTCATCGTAAAGGTGATAGAAGCCGTCACCGCCCTTGCTCTTTGGCCAAAGCTTGTAGCGAGCCTGGTCAAACACCTTCGATCCGTTTGCATGAACGTACTCGGGGGTGTAAAGCTTATACTCAGAGCCGTACTGATGATCGTTTACGTCATACTCGGAAAAATCGAATTTGACCGGAGCCATGACGGACGATGCCGCACCGCCCGAGGGAGGAAGCTCAAAGCTGCCGTTACGCTTTACCGCAAAGGTGATCGTAATAGGATACTTATTGTTTTTCGACTCTGCCTTGATTGCAAAGGTGTAAGTAACCTGACCGCCTGAGCTGATGTTCTCGTCAGCGATCTGAACGGTATGCACGAAGTTGATCGTATAGCTACCGATCGGGCCTCCGTCGTTGATCGTTTTGTCGAAATACGCGGCGTGCGCGTTTCCATAATAGATGTCTATGTAGGGATTGATGTTGTCAGCGGTTATGTCTATCCAGCTCTCGATCGAGTAAACTCCGTTTCCGTCGGGCGCATATCTGAAATATATCGCCTCATCGGGATCGTTGAGCACCGCGCAATAAACACCGGTCTTGGCAAACTGATAGGGATCGTAAACTCCTGTGCCGCCGCCCGTAAGGTAATTGAGTGTATAAAGCTCAACCGTGATATTGCGGTTATCATTTGTTGCGGTATAGCCATTAGGATTGTACGTATACTCGTTCGGAACGTCAGATAATGTTACACGGTAGTCACCGTCGAGGCCGTCAACACGTGCAATACCGTTCTTGTCAAAGGTCGCGGTATGGATGCTGAAGCCGTCGCTCCAGTATGCCTGCATCTCCATTCTGGGGGTGTAGGGCTGACCGTCTGCAGTGAGGGTAACGGTGAAATCATCGGTGGGGTCATCATTGAGATCATCGTCACCGCCACCGCCAGAGCTTCCCCCGTCGCCGTCACCAAAAATTCCGCCAAGCACACCGCCACCAAGACCGCCCTGCTCGTATTCCTCGCACGCGGCGAGGGAGAAAATCGAGCAAACGGCAAGCAATAGTGCTATGATCTTTTTAATCTTGTTCATTCGTTTTTTCTCCTTTCGTCAGCGTTTGAGACTGATCTTCTTCTTTTTCTTGGAGATCTTTATCTTTCTCACAAGAACGTCAAGCAAGAAGAGTGCAATTGCGACTATGAGCAGAGGTATGCGGTAGCTCATATTGTAGGTGGTGATCTCGCTTCTATCGTTTTCAAGATCGGGAATCTCACCCTCTACTATACTACCGTTTCCGCGCATAAACTCGTAGATATTCGCCTTGCTTACTGTTGCAAAGGCATCGTACTCCGGCAGATACGGGATCTCAAAGCTCTCGGTAGAGGTAAAGACGCTGTCGTCGTACGAATAGGTTATGTCAATTATGTACGTTCCTACCTTGCCGGTATCGAACGTGTAGGAATACTTTCTTGAATCAAATTCAAGAGTCTTGGTAATCTTCTTTCCGTTAGGAAGCGTGACAACGATGCCGGTTACCGCCTTGGGATTGAGTATGCCGGGAGTGATCTCGACGTAAGCATCGTACTCGTTGCTGTCCACGATCACCGTAAAGGGGTGGTCGACGCGCTCGTCGGGAATACTGCTTGTAAGCATGTTGGAAATAAGCAGACTTCTTTCATTATCGCTCCACTGTGACGTCCAGGCATCAGAGATCGACGTGGTCAGCGTTGCTACCCTGCCGTTTCCGTGCGCTCGGTAAGCGTAAAGCGGCACCGCGATCGTATATCCGTTCGCCTTTGTGTAGTTGACCGTGATCGGCACTGTCGCGTCATACTTTGCCAGTGACTGCACAAATCCGGAAACAGATGAGAGGCTGCTCATTCCAGCAACCACAGAGTCGCGATATCTTTCGATATTTACAGTAGAGGTTCTCTCAATTACCGATTCGGTAACGTCGTTTGCAACCGTTCCGAACACGAGGCTTTCGACGTGTGCGAGATTGGATATTTCGTAGTATCTGCCGCCCACACCTGCGTTTACAACGCGTCTGAGAACTGCCCTTCCCTCCTCGCCGTCAGCGGGGATATAGGTGTTAATAACTGACACGGGTGTGCCCGAAGCATAAAGCTGGCTTGCAACAGTGACCGCATCCTTGGTACTGTCAAAGCTGAATCCGTCAGTGATCAGCATGACCTGGTTTTCGGAAAGATTGAGTGTCTTTATGGCCTTCATAGCCTCCTCAAGTCCGAGACCTATGTCGGTACCGTGAGCGGTGGAAAGCGACTCGATATACTCGACAAGCTCCTGTCTTACCGAGCCGACACGCGCAGGTGTGCGCACCTTGATCTCGCCCGAGAACGTAACAAGGCAAACATAGTCATCATCGTTCAGAAGGGAGAGCAGCTTTATAGCAGACTCCTTTGCTATGGTAAACTTCTGCGCCATAAACATACTGTGAGATACGTCGAGAACTATGGTGTAAAGCTTACCCTCGCGGGCATAGTTTCCGTAGTCAACGGGAAGTATCTCCTGGAACTTTACAAAGAGTGGATCCTCGTCCTCGGTCTGGATATACAAATTACCCATGGTGATAAGACTCTTGCCGTACTGGGAAACTGCATTGTCGATCGAGTCAATAAAGGCATTGGCGTTGTGGATATTTCTCACGTCCACGTTGGATACGATTATCTCATCGTATTCTATCATATCCTCTATGGTAAAGGGAACTCTGTTGTTCCTTGAGGTTATAATGTAGGAGTCAATGATAGCGTCATTGCCATACACCGACTTGATCAGGCTCTCATCCGAGCTCTTGCCGGTAACAAGCAATATCTTGGTTCTTCCGACAACGCTCTGACGGAACGTGCATTCGTTGTTGTAATCGGATATATCGGAATCGGCAGTGATGACCGCCTTATACTCGTAATCACCCGGCATATTTGTCGGGAGTGTCATGGTGACGGTGTCAAGACCTGACTCAACGCTTATTACGGTATAGCCGATCTTCTCAAATTCCTGACCCTGTACGGAAAGATCCCTCATGAAGAGCTCGAGCATAACGTTTGTCGTACCGGAGGACTGGATAAGGAAGCTTGCCGTGCTGTTATGATTGAGATAGGTCGAGGAGGCAACGTCCGCGCCCGAAAGCTGAACCTCCACCTCGTCCTCACTGAGAGTGCTGTTAAGGAATATGGTGTCTATCTTTACACCGTTTTCCGTAAGTCTTTCAACGGTTGAAGCTATCGTGCCGGCATCCTTATTTACAGTGTCGTTACCGTCGGTTATAAGGATTATGCGCTTGATAACGTCCTGACTAAACAGGGTCTCTGTGTAGCCAAGAGCACCTGCGATGTTGGTCGCAGTGTTGTCAACCTGTGCCTCCTTTACACTCTTGATCGTTCTTCCGGCAGACGAAAGCACCACGGTATCTCTACCGAAGCATACGACTCCGAGATTAGAATTCGGGGGCAGATTTTCCTTGATCTGTGCGATATATTCGTCTATCTGCTCAAGCTCACTTTCGGTGGAGTAGGACACGTCGGCAACCACGTAGACGGTGGTCTTTGTCATTACAGTAACCGACATGAGTCCTGCCGCGGCAAGGCTGATAAGTGCAGATATAACTATATGCACGCAAAGGGACATAACCCAACCTATGGTCTTGTTGTCCTTATTTCTGATAATAACGTACGGAATGATGAGCGCTAATGCAAGCGGTATTCCGATCAGAAGCAGATAGGGATTATCGAAGCTGATACTTTTCATAGCAGTATACCCCCCAATCCGCGATAAATAACAGTACAAACAATACGAACAATAGAGTTGACGGATCGTATCTTCCGTCTATTTTGAGGTCTTCCCTCTCTCCGGAGAGCGAGAAATCCTCCTCCGCTACGTCAGGCACACTCTCCGAAAGAGGAGCTGCAGAGTATACGGGATACTCACTGCTTCTGCCACCCTCGATGATAACCACCTTATAGGTGCCTACCTCACCAAGGTCCAGCGTTGCGGTAGTGCCGTCAGACTCCATGAACACCTCTTCACCCGAGGGAGAGATCGCCTTTACGCTCTCCATAGTGGGAGTAACGTTTACCACGACCTCATCGCCCGCCACGTAGTTTGACGAGTCTATAACGTCGGGGAATGAATACTCAACCAGGTTTCTGATGAGTATAACGAAGTCGGTGGAAAGCACAATATCCGACTCGTGCAGGTCAAAGGCAAATACCACCTGACGGTTGCCGAGTCCGTTTGCGCCGGCAAAAATGAGAGGATTGGAATCGTAGGTGAACAGCGTGTAGAAGTTCAGGTACATTCCACTGTACTTCACGTAATTTTTAACATAGAGTTCGTCGCCATTTACACCCTCAAGGAGCTTGCGCACCATGGTAGATGTAGATGCGGATTTTCTGATAGTATCCGACTGAGTAAGCGAAACCTTGCCCTTTACGTTAAAGCCCGAATCCTTAATGCTGGTATCGGGATTTATAAGCCAGACTGCGCCGTTAGGAAGCTCGGCAGGCTCGTATGAGTCGAATATGTAAAGACCGTAAAGCTCACCCGCCATCTTCTCATACTCCTCGGGGGTAACGACAGTCACCTCGGAGTCAAGAAGTGCATCAAGCACTGCCTCGAAGAAGAATCCGGTTTCGCTGACGATAAGAGTGCTGTACGTCTTATCGCTCTCAAGGTTGTACGTCACGATGCGATTGTCAGCATCGTATGCATCTGAGTTTGTTATCTCAACGGTGAACGAGGAGAAGCGCGGCACCGAGCATTCGATGGTTATGGGTGTAAGCTCGTTTGCCTTTGCCGTTATCGTGCCGGAATTCTTTGCCTCGCCGTCTACCAGAAGACGGACGTTAAGCGAGGCATCCGCACCGTAGGATATAACTCCTGCGCCAACGGTAAGCTTACCGCCGGAGTGAGAGTACTTAACGTCACTTACAGCATAGTTGACGGCACCGTCATTTACAGTTATAACCTCTATATTGCCGGTTTTCGCATAGCTCTTGTCGGTCACAAGATACATATGCGCAGACGGATTTTCGGTGAAATAGGCCTGAGCCGTGTTAAGCGATTGCATGGTGTCGGAGGCTACCGACTTAGGCTCGGTGTCCTCCACAAGCTCGATCGCGTACTTTTTGTCGGTAATGTTCTGAAACGTGATTATCGACTCGTCGGAAACACAAAGAAGAGTAAAGGAACTACCGTCCTTTGAGTCCTTGATAAGATCGACGATCTCATCCTTTGCCGCCTCGAATCGAGTCGTTTTGCCATACTCGATATTCATGCTTCCGGAGGCATCGAGAACAAAGCAATAGTTGTATGCCGCGCCCGGAAGAGTGAACACGGGTCTGGCTATTGCCAGTGATATTACCGTAACTGTGAGTATCTGCAAAATAAGGCTGATAAGACCTGTAAGTCCCGAAAGTGGGTTCTTACGCTTCAGGAATTTCTCGCTCAATTCCCAAAGATAGGTCGACGTGACGGTCTGCTCATTATACTTGCTACGAAGTATGTATATGAGTATGACGATCGGAATGCCGATAAGACCTAAGAGGCCGAGCGGTTGCACAAAGCTCATTTAAGCACCCCCATATCCACCATTTCTCCGAAGAATATATCGGAAATGCGCGCATATGCAGGCATGAGCATATAATGTCCGCCTCTTGACTCGCAATAGGTCTTTATTTTCTCGGTTACGTACTTAAGGGCCGCCTTATAGGCGTTTATTCTGTCCTTATCGATCTTCTTACGGAAGAAGCGATGCTGATCCTCTACGTCAAAAAGGTGCATCTTGCCGCGGAACTGGGGATTAAGCTCCTCGCGTGAGAGTATCTGCACGCAAAGAATATCCCTCTTTTTCTCGGCAAACTTGTCGATTGCCCTTTCATAATCCTCGTCGGTGAGGAAGTCGGATATAAGTATGGAATATCCGTCGCCCATACCGATCTTCGAGGGGACGATAGCCTCACTGATAGAGGCATCGCTGTTAAACTCAATATCGTTGAGTGCGCTTACGCAATTTATGTAGGCATCCTTACCTACCATGCCGGTTATGACCTCGTCAACCTGTGTTCCGTGGATCGCGTATACGGACACCTTATCCATTTCACTTACCGAAAGATAAGCGAATGCGGCGGCAACCTTTATTGCCTGCTCTGCCTTTTCAAAGGTACCGTGATTCATTGAGCGGCTGGCATCTATGTATATTCTGGTATGCATCTGACGCTCGTCGAGATAAAGCTTCTGATACAGCTTATCAAATCGGGCATAGGCATTCCAGTCTATCTTGGAGATGTCATCACCGGGAACGTAGTCACGATAGTCGGCAAATTCGCAGGACGAACCAAAGTTTTTAGACTGATGGTTGCCTCCGAACATTCCGGCCACGTTGTTTTTAAGAAGCGTTTCCAAAGCCTCAAGCTCGGCAAGAAACGCCTCGTCAATTACCATTTTCCCCATTAGCGAGCCTTCTTGGTTTCCTTGATTATCATTGAGATTACGTCGTCAACACCGAGCTTGTCGTTAACTGCGGTGTAGTTTACCTTCATTCTGTGACGGAGTACGGGATATGCGAGCGCCTCGATATCCTCATAGGATACGTTGAAGCGGCCCTGCATAAGAGCGCGTACCTTTGCGGCGGTGATAAGACCCTGTGCCGCACGGGGAGAGGCGCCGTACTTAACGTACTTCTTGGTTGAGGGAGTGGAATCAAGCTCGGGATGAGTATTTGCTACGAGGTCAACTGCATACATAAGAACCTCGTCAACCACGGGAACGGTGGATGCAAGCGCTCTCATCTGAAGGATCTCCTCGCCGTTGATAACTGCCTCAGCGGTCTCTGCCATAGTGATCTGAGTCATCTTTACGATGTCGGCAAGCTCGCTGTTTGAGGGGAATCCGACAAGAAGCTTGAACATGAAACGGTCCATCTGTGCCTCGGGCAGGGGGTAGGTACCGTCCTGCTCGATGGGGTTCTCGGTTGCGAGAACGAAAAAGGGCTCGTCGATCTTGTAGGTCTGGTTTGCTACGGTAACCTTGTGCTCCTGCATTACCTCAAGCATCGCAGACTGAGTCTTGGGGGTAGCACGGTTGATCTCGTCGGCAAGAACGAGGTTTGCAAATATAGGGCCGGGACGGAACTTGGTTTCCATCTTTCCCTCTTCATTCTTCTCGATGATGTTGGTACCGGTTACGTCAGAGGGCATAAGGTCGGGGGTGAACTGAATTCTCGAGAAAGGAAGCGAAAGCACCTTTCCAAGAGAACGTACAAGACGTGTCTTACCAACTCCGGGCACACCCTCAAGAAGCACGTTACCTCCGGCAACGATAGCAATTATAACATTGTCAATTATTCCGCTCTGTCCTACGACGTCCTTTGCAAGCTCAAGACGTACCTTTGCGATCTTCTCACTGAAGATCTTTACCTTTTCCATTTCCTGTGCATTTATCTCATTAGTCATTTCTAATAACCTCTCATTCATCAAATTACTGATCCTCAAAGCCGCCGTAAAGGATCTCAAAGTACTTTTTAAGTGCGGCGATTTCTTCTTCGGTATAATCTCCGTCCTCGGTCTTACCGAACATCAGAGCGTAGTATTTATCAAGTATTGTTCCGTATTCAACGTATTTGTCGGTATACGGGTCAAGCACGAGGTCGTCACTGCCGTAAACGGTTCCCGTACCTATACCACCCATATTTCCGCCTCCGGATTCACCCGTGTCGCCGCCCGTCTCGGTTGAAGTGTCACGAAGCACGGGACGCTCAAACATCGGGAAGGCATGCTCGAAGAGAATACATATCTGCTTCATAGCGTATTCTCCGGTGGAGGTGTTCACACTATTCTGCTCTGTTGCCGTGTAAATGACCGGTGTCAGCGCTGAGAACAAAGCATCGATCTCACCCTCAAGAGCGGTGTAGCCGATATTCGGTGCCAGCACCGAGAGTGTGGAAAGGCCCTTGACCTCCCCATCCATCGAGGCAAGCTGTGTAATAGCCAAATAAAGTGCATCGGTAGAAGCGATGCCCGAGCGAGCAAGCGCCAGCATAATAGCCGTGGAATCGGAGGAAAGACGCGCCGCTATATCGGAGGTCATCTTATCCATATCGGGAGCCGCCTGTGTGCTATCGGGGTGAACGTATCCAACCCTTGCATCAGAAAGCTCGGCGACGTATTCGTCCCATTCGGAGCCCTTTTGCCAAACGTAGTAGTTCAGTGCCTCTGCTAAAGGCTTAACTGTATCGGAGCCGGAGTTCCAGAGCGCCTCGATTATCTCAAGTGCGGACGAGGACGAGTCGGTCTGCTCCTTCATTTCCGCGAGCGCCTTATCCACAGCCGTGTCGCGCTCACTGATTGTCGTAGCCGCTATAAGCTCGTCAAGAAGAGCCCCAAGAGTAAGTGCCATATCCTCTCGATAGGGAGAGCTCATATTTGATGTACTTACGTGCTCTATAAGCTCCTCCATCGCCGCGATCTGTATTTCGGTGATCTCAAACGGAACCTCTACAACAGGCGGTGGCGGAGGCTCTACGGGAGTGTAGGCTGCAGCGCCCACGAACACAAGCGCCGAGATCACAAGCCCAAGGACGTACGCCCAGATGAATCTGATCCTTACGCCGCGCAGGGGAATGCGCTCAACGGCCGCCTCGGCATCCTCTCTCTGAAGCTCATATATTGCTTCCTTTTTGGAGCGGTAGGCCATCATGGTCTGCACTCTTTCCTGAAGCCCGAAGCGTCGATCAAGCATTCTTGCCAAGGCCTTGTCCGAGCGGTAAAGCAGGAAAAAGACTGCCGCACCCGATACAAGGAGGGCCGCAAGTCCGATCAGTATTGAATTCGTTGCGGAAAGCGAGATTATTTCAAGCTTTGTATGTAAAATGAGTGTGCCGGCGACAAGCATTCCGACAGAGAGCGCACATATCAGTGCAACGAATATGCACAGAATAAGTGACACGGTCTTGAGACGGACGAAGCTTTTCTTGCCGCGGCGCGTAGGCTCGGCCTTGAGCGGCATAGCCTCAGACTGCGGAGAGTCTTCCTCTAAAATTGTGGTGATCATTTCTCGTCGACAACCTCTTTCTTCCTTCCGGAATTTTTGATGATAGACAGCTCCGCCACGTGAGTCGGTGTGCCCAAAAGCTTAAGCACAACCCACGCAAGAATGGCGGCGCACACAGCAGATGCCAAAGAGGCAAGCGCTATGGCAATAACCGAACCTGACATCAGTGCAAAAGCAAAAAGCACAAGCTCGGCAACCAAGCACAAAAGCTCTCCGATCAGGCACGGGATATATCTTTTTTTACAGTCCATTGCTTCTCCTAAATATTAAAAATACATAGATAAGATAAAATATTGTAACAAAAAAACGAAAATGTGTCAATATAATCACCCAAAAATTAACAAAATATTTTGCAAATATTTATCCGCGCGAGGTATAAGCTTGCATTTTATGTAAATATTTGTTTGCATTCTAAAGAAAAAAGCCAATGCAGGACATGTTGCCTGCATTGGCTGATGAATTTGTGTTAGTATGTACCCGTGTCAGTTTTTTATATATCTTCGGCAAGAGTTCTGCGCTTTTTCCATACTCCTGACAGGAAGTATATCATACCGGGAATAGCACATCCGTATGGTGCAAGGCCGTAACCAAGCACAAAGCCGAAAAATCCGAAGTCAAGTGCCACTCCAAACAACCAGCTAAGGCCAATTCGAAGCACCACTCCGTCAAGTAAGGAAAGCACAAGACTAAGCCTTGCGTTTCCGATGCCCTGTATGAACGAGTGTGTTCCGCGCATTATTGCAAGTGCCGGGAACATCCATATAATTGCCGCTATAAACGTCGATGACATATCATGCACGAGCGGATCATCGGAGAAAACCATAAACAGCTGTCGTCCGATAGTAAAGTAAAGAACCATACACACAGCGGTAAACACACCGGCAAAAATCCACGCAAAGTGTACAACGCGCTTTGCTCTTCCTTGCTCTTTAGCCGCGATATTCTGGCTGACCATTGGCATGGCGGCATACTGGATTCCCTGAGAGATCTTGTTTACGATGTCGTCTATTCTCATTCCTACGCCAAACGTAGCCGAGGCAACAACGCTTATGCCATTGACAAGAGAGTTTACGTAGAGCATAGAGAGGTTGATGCATCCCGACTGAATAGCCATGGGAGCGCCAAGCTTGAAAATCATAGCCGAGTATTTTCCGTCCGGTATAAAGCTTCTTGGCTTGAAATCAAATCCAAACTCAACCTTACGACGGTAAAGATACCAGAGCGAGAAGATGAATGACACCGCCTGACCGATAATAGTTGCCCAGGCGGCACCGGCAACACCCATTTCAAGAGGGCCTACAAACACAATATCAAGTATCAGGTTTACAGCCGATGCGATGCCTATGAACATGAACGGACGGCGGGAGTCACCCATACCGCGAAGTGCCGATGCAACCATATTATATCCGGCGGTGAAGACAAGACCGCCACCGCAGATAAGGAGGTAGTCGCCCGACATCGCGTATGACTCCTCGGGTATGTTCATCAGGTTCATTATCGGAAATCTGAGCGCCACAACAACCGCGGTGAAGAAAAGTCCGATGGCGGTAATTATGGTAAAAAGAGTACCGACAATGCCGTTGATCTGCTCTTTTTTGCCCGCACCGAGTGCCTGTGAGATCATGACCTGGCCCGCAGTAGCAATGCCAAGACAAACCATGGTTGCAAAATTGAGTATCAGGCTGCTCTGCGAAACGGCAGAAAGACCGGGAGTACCAACGTAGTGACCGACAACGATCATATCAACGGTGCTATAAAGCACCTGAAGGGCATTTGATGCCATAAACGGGAGCATAAACAGCAAAAGCTGCTTAGGAATGCTACCCCGTGTGAAATCTTTTGAGATCTTTCCCCTCACAGCCTTACCCCTTAATTTCATCTGAAAGCTCTTCGAAAAGAGGAAGATTTGTCTTTTCTGAGATGAGCGGAGTGATTGAAATGTAGTTGTTTATTACCGCAACAGTGTCAAGTGTGAGATCTGTGCTATCGTTTTTAGCCATCTCGCCGACCTGAATATAGATGTCCCCATCGCGGTGAATGAAGTCATCAGTAAAGTAAATACCGCCCTGTCTTGTAACAAGGACACCCTTGTCGTCAAGCGGAATGTTAACGTTGTAAATGGTATTGCGCTCAAGGAGGTTGTGCTTAGTGAAAAACTCAAGCACTGTATCAAGCTTTTCCTCTGCCGCACAGAAGGTTCTCGGGTCGGTGGAAAGCGCAACACCCTTGATTCCAAGGCGCGCCGCCTCAAATATCGCGCCAATCGTACCCGAATAAACTATATCCTTGCCGAGGTTGAAGCCGCGGTTTACACCCGATATAACAAGATCAAAGTGCTCCTTTAGACCGCACACCGCAAAGCGCACACAGTCCGCAGGGGTGGAATCCATTGAATACGCGCGGATACCCTCACCAATATCAACTCGCTTGATCTCGATCGGACGGGTGAAATCGATCGCATGACTCTTACCGCTCTGCTCCACCTTGGGGGCAATAACGGTAACCTCGCCAAGCTCCTGTGCTCTTCGAGCGAGTATAGGGAGAATGGGGGAGGCTATGCCATCGTCGTTCGTTATAAGTATTCTCATAACCAGCCCTCGTTATTTTCCTTGAACTCCTTAAGGCGTGCATCTGCCTCGGCAATAAGCGCATCTGCCTCCTCACGAGAGTAAACGGTAGCACCTGCCGCGCAAGCATGACCGCCACCGTGATAGCGCTCGGCTATGGGGCTGACGGTAACGAAACGGCTGCGAAGACGTACGCGAGTGCTTCCGTCCCCGTTTTCAATGAATGCAAGCCAGATAAGAGAGTCCTTGATAGAGTCCATATATGAAACGGAGGCCGATGCATCCTCGCTTGAAAGATTGAAGCGCTCCTGCATTTCCTTATCAACGTAAAGGTATGCAACTCCGTTCTCGGTGATCTGCATATGCTCATAAACATAGGCTTCAAACTTGAACATCTTATACTCTTTCATATAGAGGTTTGCATAAAGGGTATCCACGTCAATGCCAAGGTCAAGAAGCATACCCGCAAGGCGCATGGTGTTGCCTGAAACCGAGCGGAAGCGGAAGCGACCGGAGTCGGTAACCATACCGGTGTATATAAAGTTGGCCGCAATAGCATCAAGCTTCAACTCATCGCGAAGCGCATAGCAGAACTCTGCGATCATCTCGCATGCAGAAGAGTAGTCCTCCTCGATCCATTCGGTGTCAGCATAAGACTGTATGGGAATGTGGTGGTCTATCTTTACAAGCTCACGGCAAAGAGAATATTTCTGGTTAGAGATTCGGTCACTTGTCGCGGTGTCGATAACTATACCGAGCGCGTCAGAATAGAACTCATCTGCCACGTTATTCTCGTCCTCACCACCGAGGAATTTAAGATACTCGGAGTAGTCGCAATTAAGCACGCGGATATCTTTTTCGGGATACGTAGTGCGCAAAACGGTACGAAGACCCATGGTAGAGCCCACTGCATCACCGTCAGGGCGCTTGTGTCTGAATATGATTATTTTGTTGTATTCCTTTATCTTGTCAAGTATCGCTCTTATTCTTTCGATCTGCATTTCAGTTCCCCTTTACAAGTGTATTTAAGTCTTCAAGCATCGACATTGCCATATCGTGATCCTTGAGCGTTGCACCGCTCGCCTTGGCATGACCGCCACCGCCGTACTTCACAGCGATAGGATTGATGTTGTACTTGCTTGAACGAAGCTCGGCAAGAACACCGGCATCGGTTTCGGTAAAGTTTACCCACGCGTCAACTCCGCGTATCTCGGACATCGTGCCAACCATTCCGCGAGAGATCGAGAACGTGTCAACACCGTATGTGTCAAGCTCATCCTTGGTGGTGTATATGTATGCCACACCGTCATCGGTAAAGTTGATCTTAAGCACGAACTGTGCGCGCAGCTTTATAAACTTGAAGTCATCGGAGTAGAGATTTCTGTATATGCCGTTGGTGTCAAAATCGCGCTCACGGAGAAATGCCGCGAGTCTGAACGTCTGCGAGGTCGTCGAGTCATATCTGAAGCGGCCGGAGTCGGTAACCATACCGGTGTAAAGCGACTTTGCCGCAAGCGCACTGACAGTAAGGCCTGACTCCATGGCAAACGCGGTCACAAGTCCGCAGCAGCTCTCGTAGGAGGTATCGGTAACCTCAATATCGGCTATCTTCTCGCAGAAAATGTGGTGATCTATGCGCGCAGTACACTCCGCAAGCTTGTATCTTGAATCGCTGATAAGCGCGGGTGCCGAGGTGTCAAGGATTATCGCAAGCGCGCCCTTGTACATATCGTCGCTTACCTCATCCATCTTCGAGCCCTCCATAAAGCTGAAGCGACCTGCGTCGTCACCGACAGCAAGCACCTCCTTGCCGGGGAATGAGTCAAGTATTATATTTTTGAGACCGATCTGCGATCCGAGTGCATCTCCGTCGGGATTGGTGTGTCTATGTATTATTATCCTGTCATACTTCTTGATTTTTTCAAGTATTGCCTCGAACATATTTTAAATTCCCTTCTTATCTTTTAACAGTTTATTATATCACATTTAAAAGGAACTTTCAATAAAAATATTTAATATAAAGCAAAAAGTTTTTTCTGTTGGCTGTGTTGCCCTTATAGAAAACAACGGGACCCGTGTAAAAATGTTACACGGGTCCACACTTTTTACTTTTTGACGTTGCACGAGCAACCAACAGGACACGCACCGCAGTTGCCACCGCAGGAACAGGAGTGCTTGCCCTTTTTCTTATTGATTATCATCACGACCACGACCGCAACGAAAAGTGCGGCTATGACGGATGCAACCGATATAGTAAGAATAGTTTTCATAATTTTATACCTTTTTGTTTGCGCCGTTCACACTCGGAGCCTTGCGCACGAGCAGATGTACAACACAGCCAAGCAGAATGAATGCAATTGCCGCACATACACCCTCCCACCAGTAGAATGCACCGGTAAGAAGAGAACCGATCTGATATACGCAGAACGAGGAAATGTATGCAAACACGCACATATACAAGATAGCAAACGTTGTCCATTTGCTGTTATTCATCTCGCGTCTGATCGCGCCCATAGCTGCAAAACAGGGAGCGCAAAGAAGATTGAACATCATGAACGAGAATGCCGCAAGAGCATTGCCGCCAAACACAACCGAGTTCACGTAACCGTAAAGACCCGACTCACTACCCGCCATCGCACCAAACGCACCGACGATCTCCTCCTTTGCCATAAGGCCAAGGATAGTTGCCACCGCGCTCTGCCAGTTGCCAAATCCGAGAGGCGCAAATATCCACGCGATAGCCGAGCCGATCACCTCAAGAATAGATCTGCCGCCCAACTCCTCTGTGATAAAGTGGAAGCCACCGGAGAACGAGAGATTGTTAAGAGTCCAGATAACCACGCTTGCCACAAAGATAACCGAGCCGGCACGCTTTATAAACGACCAACCGCGATCCCAGGTAGTGCGCAGGATGTTGCTTGCAAGAGGCGCGTGATATGCAGGAAGCTCCATTACGAAAGGAGCGGGAGCACCTGCGAAGGCCTTAAGCTTTTTGAGAATAATACCGGAAATTACTACCGCACCAACACCAATGAAATACGCGGATACGGAGATGAGCGCACTTGCGAGTGCGTTGTCACCCCACATCGCGCCGGCGATCATACCGATGATGGGCATCTTTGCACCGCAGGGAATAAAGCCGGTGGTTATGATAGTGATCTTTCTATCTCTTTCCTGCTCTATCGTACGCGATGCCATGATTCCGGGGACGCCACAGCCCGATGCAACGAGCATAGGGATAAACGACTTGCCGGAAAGACCGAACTTGCGGAACAGCTTATCCATGATGAATGCAACGCGCGACATGTATCCGCAATCCTCAAGCAGGGAAAGCAAGAGGAAGAGGATTATCATCTGTGGCACAAAGCCAAGCACCGCACCAACACCGCCAACTATACCGTCCTGGATAAGCGAATAGAGCCATTCTGCTATTATAGGCTTACCCGTGTCACCTAAAAGCGCCATATCGATAAGCTCGGGCACGGAATACCAGCTTGCCATAAAGCTATCCGGATATGTATCGGCAAACGAGCCAAAGAGACCGTCGTTCATAAACGTAACGGTAAAGTCACCGACCGTGCCGATGGATATGAAGTAAACGAAAAACATTATTGCCGCGAATATAGGAAGTGCTGCAATTCTGTTGGTAACGATGCTATCGATCTTGTCAGATACCGACATTTTGCGTCCGGTAGCCTTTCTCTTAAAGCAAAGCTCGCGCAGGTGGGTTACGTAAACGTATCTCTCGTTTGCAATAATACCCTCGGCATCATCGTCAAGCTCTGCCTCCACCCTTGATATATCCTTATCGATATGTGCGAGCTTCTCAGGATCAAGCTTCAATTCCTCAAGCACCTTCTCGTCGCGCTCGAAGATCTTGATTGCATACCATCTCTGTCTTTCCTCGGGCAGACCGTGTACCGCTGCCTCCTCAATATGAGCGAGTGCATGCTCTACGTTTCCGGAGAAATTATGTGAGGGAACTCTGCCCACTCCCTTTGCCGCCTCGATAGCTACCTCAAGGGCGTCATTGATACCGTCATTTTTAAGTGCAGAGATCTCCACAACTGGGCAACCGAGCTTGCGCGACAGGACGTCCGTGTCGATCGTGTCACCGTTTTTTCGCACTACGTCCATCATATTTATTGCCACAACGATCGGAATACCAAGGTCGGCAAGCTGTGTAGTCAGGTAAAGATTGCGCTCAAGGTTTGTTCCGTCAACAATGTTGAGTATCGCATCGGGACGCTCGTTTACAAGATAATTTCTAGCAACGACCTCCTCAAGTGTATAGGGCGAGAGCGAGTATATACCCGGCAAGTCGGTGACGGTAACGTCGGGGTTCTTCTTGAATTTTCCCTCTTTCTTTTCAACAGTAACACCCGGCCAGTTGCCGACGTACTGATTCTGACCGGTCAGGGCATTGAACAGGGTTGTTTTACCGCAGTTCGGGTTGCCGGCCAGGGCTATTGTGATTCCCATTAAATTGTCCTTTCGGTTGATCTCGGTTAGTCAATGCTAACCGCGGTGGATTTTTTTGCGGCAGTTCCCTGCCGCCTTTTATTCTATTTCTATTGTTTCGGCATCCGACTTACGGATAGAGAGCTCGTATCCGCGTACGGTAAGCTCGATAGGATCTCCGAGGGGTGCAACCTTTCTTACGTAGACCTCTACGCCCTTGGTGATTCCCATATCCATGATTCTGCGCCTTGTCGGACCCTCACCGTGAAGCTTCACGACCTTTGCTGATCCGCCTATCTTCACATCGCGAAGAGTTTTCATATTTATCTCCATTCTATCGCCGGGTTTGGCGAAACTTAGGGCAGTTAGCCTCTGCTAACCGATATAGAATTATACCTTATTCTTCCTCGTTTGTCAATAGGTTTTGAGAAACTTTTTCCAACTTTTTTAAAGCGGCAAATAAAAAGCCCGTACCTACACGGCTCGTCAGCCATATAAATACGGGAGCTTTTTATATAAAATGTTACACGGGGCGCCTCTTAAGCAGCTTAAACATCAATTCAGACAGAGGGAAAACCAAAAATCCCATAAAGAAATTCGATATTCCGTGCACAAGATCGAAGTAAAGTCCGCTAGCTATCCAGGCAAGCATTCCGCGAAAATCAAGGCCAAACATTATCGCCTGTGCCGGCGAATAAAGTATTCCGAAAAGGAAGCCGTGAAGCGCCGTTATTATCGGATAGATAACGCATCTTATCTTGGGATTCAAGCGTCTGGGGATGAGCATCGCCACAGCCCAGAGCGGCAGCCATATGTAAACGTAAGGCAGCCACCAAGTCGAAAAGCCGAGATAAAATCCGTTCAGAACCACGTATATGTATATCGGGATCAGAGCCTTGAAGCGAAATACGACCGCGTACGTAACACACAACGCGCCAACGAAATGTATATTCGGCAGTGCCTCCATAAGAAGATCGCCGAGAAACATTATCGCACCGAGCATAGCGAAAAGCACGCTCTCGAATATGCGCTTATGTGTACGGTTTTTCGAATTACATTGTTGTGTAGACAAACTTATAGGTCTCACCGCCTGCAATTACAGTCTCGTTTGCGCCAACCATAGCATAATCGTCACCTACGTAAAATGCCCAGTAAGCCGAATTTGCATCCCAGTCTGCCTTCATACCGTTGAGGGTATCGAAGAAGGATGCATCGTTGATAAGCTCAAGCTCGTAGAGTGCCGCACCGAGAGTTTCCTTATCGGTCTTTACGGTAAGAGTCACGGTGGTGTCCTCTGCCGTGATAAGCACGGTAACGGTCTTGGCACCGGTACCGACGGTTGCATCCTCGGTATAGGTCGCATCAGCCCAAAGGCCGGTGGGAGCTTCCTCGCCACATCCGACAGCAAAGAGAAGCACTACGGCCACGAGAAGCGCAGCGGTTACTTTCATAATGTTTTTCATTATTTTTCTCCTTTCGTTTTTCAAAAGGATAAAATAAAAACCCCTTCACGGGGTCAATGATAGAAAAAAGGGGCAAAAAGCCACCCGTCCACCTTCCCCGCTTGCCCAAGAAGTCTTTACGGATCACAGAGTGACAAGCATCCCGACTTACGTGACTGATCACGCTCACGGTAATGGCTGTTGCGACGGATTCTCACCGTCTTCCCTTGTCCCCTAGCCGCCGTCGCGGCCCGACAATGCACAAAGATAGTGCAATACCCTGTGTTTATTCTTTTGTCGTTTTAATTATAATCAGTTTGCCGCATATTGTCAATAGACAAAGATAAAAATAAAAATTTTATTTTCTATTGAAATTGCCGGATCTTTGTATTATAATACAAAATGACAAAGCAAAACCGCACTCGACAACAAAGAGAGGCTAACTAAAGTGACTAATACTAAAAAGCTCCCGCTTACAGAGGGCCCCATATTCGGCAGAATGATACTTTTTGCCCTGCCGATAATGTTCACAGGAATATTACAGATCCTTTATACGATGGCCGACAACATCATCGTCGGACAGTTCTCAGGCGACATGAACGCCTTGGGCGCGGTAGGTTCAACCAGCACGCTCAACTCACTGATACTCACGCTCCTTCTCGGTATATCTATCGGTACGAGCGTAGTCGTAGCGCAGTCGTACGGAGCAAAAAACGAAAGAGTCGTATCACGCGCAGTACATACCGCCCTCACCTTCTCGCTTATCGGCGGTATTGTGTTTATGATCGCAGGCCTTTTGGTTTCAAGACCGGCACTCGTGCTTATGGGTACTCGCCCGGTACTTCTTGACGGGGCGGTCCTTTATTTCCGAATAATATGCATAGGCATTCCCGCAACCGCGGTATACAACTTCGCCGCCGGCATCCTTCGTTCGATCGGTGACTCTAAAACACCCCTTATCATACTTGCATCCACGGGCCTTGTAAACGTAGTGCTGAACCTGTTCTTCGTTTGCCTTTGCGGAATGTCGGTCGAGGGTGTTGCTATAGCAACCGTCGTATCACAGTATCTCTCGGCGATCACAGCGGTGTTCGTTCTTTGGCGCAAGCGCTCGGAGTGTTACGGCTTCAGCTTCAGAAGAATATGTATTGATAAAATACTTCTCAAAAGAATTCTCCGCCTCGGCATTCCCTCGGGTTTGCAGAGCGCAATGTTCTCGCTCTCGAATATACTGCTTGTAAGCGGAATCAATACCCTTGGCGACCATGCGATCAAGGCCAACACGATCGCAGGCAATATAGACGCGATCACCTACCTGGCCTGCAACGCATTCAGCGCAGCGGTAATGACCTTCACGGGACAAAACTACGGCGCAGGCAAATTCGACAGAGTTAAAAAGACGGTTGTATACGGACTTATCCAGGTAACCGTGTTCGGCATCGCATTCGGGCAGCTGCTGTTGATCTTTTCCGATCAGCTATCAAGCCTGTACATTGCTGCCGATGACCCCTACCGCGCTGAAATACTCGCCCTCACCGAGGGAGTTTTGCTCCTTCTTCTGAACATTTATTTCGTATGCGGACTTATGGACGTTATGGCAGGAGTGCTCAAGGGCCTTGGCTATTCGCTTGCGCCTATGATGATCTCCGTGATCTGCATCTGCGGAGTGAGAATAGTATGGCGTTACCTGTTTTTCCCTCTCGAAGCGTTCAACACCATCGAGGGAATATATCTTTCCTATCCGATCTCCTGGTCGATCGCATTTATCTGTTTTCTTATCTTATACATATTTGCAAGGCGCAGAGTTAAAAAAATAACCGGTGCACCAAAGGAAGCTTTACAAGAATCAAAAGAAACTGTAGAGGTATGATCAAATGATCGCTTCAAAAAAACAGCTTGTCATCACCGATGGGCCGATATTCATGAAAATGCTCAGGTATTCAATACCTGTCATGCTCACAAGTGTTTTGCAAACGCTGTACAATATGGCAGACAATGCCGTTGTAGGACAGTTTTCAGGCGACCCGAATGCCCTCGGCTCGGTTGGATCGACGTCCTCGCTTTACAACCTTGTGCTCAACCTGATGCTCGGTATATCCATCGGTACGAGCGTTGCGGTTGCACAGGCATACGGTGCAAGAAATGAAAAGCTCGTAGAAAAGGTTTCACACACCGCGCTCTCATTCTCGCTCATAGCCGGCCTTTTCCTTATGGCAATCGCACTTGCGGTTTCAAAGCCGGTACTTATACTTATGGGTACGCGTCAAAGTCTTATTGACGGTGCGGTGCTTTACTTCCGCATTATTTGTCTTGGACTCCCCGCCTCGGCAATATACAACGTCGCCGCCGGAACACTACGGTCGGTCGGCGACTCAAGAACTCCCCTGACGATCCTTATGTGCACCGGTCTTGTGAACGTAGGCCTCAACTTCCTTTTCGTTTGCGGATTTGGAATGACAGTAGCCGGTGTTGCAATTGCGACAATAAGCGCGCAGTATCTCTCCGCCATAGCATCTCTCTTTGTCCTTTGGAAGAGACGTTCGGAATGCTACGGCTTCTCATTTAAAAAGCTTTGCCTCGATAGATCTCAGCTTAAA
Organism: Eubacteriales bacterium; assembly: GCA_045659365.1. Taxonomy (GTDB): domain Bacteria; phylum Bacillota; class Clostridia; order Oscillospirales; family CAG-272; genus UBA1740. Next base: position 46,044 of record JAZOWT010000030.1, read on the forward strand.
AGAATTCTAATGCTCGGTGTACCCGCGGCACTTCAGAATGCGGCATTCTCCCTCTCAAACGTTCTGCTCGTCAGCGGTGTAAACACCCTTGGAGATCATGCAGTCAAGGCAAACACGATCGCCACACAGGTAGATTCCATAACCTACATAGCCTCTACATCATTCGGTACTGCGGCAATGGTATTTGCCGGACAGAATTTTGGTGCTAAAAAATATGACCGTATCAAGCGCGTGCTTTTCTACGGCCTTATCCAGGCAACGATATTCGGTGTTATAACCGGTCAATCATTCCTTTTGTTCTCTGACCAGATCGGAAGCCTCTTCATTTCCGCAACCGACCCGAACAAGGCAGAGATATTGGCTCTGACCAAACAGCTTGTCACTGTAATTCTTACCACCTATTTCCTTTGCGGAATCATGGGTATTGTGTCAAGTGTTCTTCGCGGTCTTGGTTACTCCCTCGTACCGATGATAATCGCGATTGTAACCATATGCGGAGTCCGGATCACATGGCGCTATCTTGTGTTCCCGACCGAGATGTTCAACTCGCTCGGTGGACTTTACACCTGCTTCCCTGTATCCTGGATAATCGCCACGCTTTGCTATCTCATACTCTTCATCCACGCTTGGCGAAAGATAAAGAAATCCAAAAGCGACAATCTTCTGAAATAAAAAAGGCTCCCTTGTGCAAAGGGAGCTCCACCAAAGGTGGTGAGGGATTGTTTTTTGTGGATTTAACAATTTTACAACCCCTCCGCCGCTAAAAGCGCACCTCCCCTTACACAGGGGAGGCTTTTTTGTTTTATTCCTTTGTCTTGGGCTTGAAGTTAAGCAGGAATATACCCGTGCAAACCAGCACAAGAGTTATAGCGAGGTTCCAGGGTGCAACGGCGCTGTTCTCTCCGGGGAGGAAAAGCATAGTCAGAAGCACACCGAAAACGGGTGTCATAAAGTTAAATACCGTTACACGGGATACGGGGTTGTACTTGAGGAGCAGTCCCCAAAGCGAATATGCCAGCGCAGAAAGAAGCGCAAGGTATATAAGCACAAGCACTCCGCCGGTGGAGTCAAGACTGACCTTGCCGCCAAAGACAAGACCTACGATAGACATAAAGATACCGCCGACGATGAACTGATATCCGCTGAGTGTAACCGGATCCTCATACTTAGAATAGCGTTTGATAAGCACCGAGGAGAAGGAGGATGAAATAGTGGACAAAAGCACGAACACAACACCGAGTATATCCATAGGATCATCGGTGAGAGTCAGGCCGTTGAAGTTGATAACCACGATACCGACAAAGCCGATAACGCAGGCAAGCACCTTTTTCACGGTGAGCTTTTCCTGTCTGAAAATAAGGCTCGCGATAATTACCGCAAAGAACGCACCCGAGCCACTCGTTACAGTACCCTTAACACCGGTGGTGTAGGCAAGTCCGAGGTAGAAGAATATGTACTGAATTACAGTCTGGAATGCACTGACAGTCAGAACACGCGGAATGTTCTCAAGCTTAGGGTAAAGAAGCTTACGTCTTGCGATGCTGAAAATTATTACGGTAAAGATGCCGGCAAGAGTAAATCTCATGCCCGCAAAAAGCATGATCGAGGCAACACCCTCAACCTCGAGCAGCTTATATCCTGTCTTTATCGCAGGGGTAGCACTTCCCCAAAGCGCACAACAGAACAGTGCCACAAGCACGAGAACTATCGCCCTTGAAAATACACTTTTCTTTTCGTTTTCTATCATTACAATTCTCCGTTAAAAACGGGCGGTTGTCCGCCCGTTTAATGTATTTTAATCAGTTGTTTGCAAGCCACTCTTCAGCCTTAGCTGCGGAGAGTCTCTTGATATCCTCGGTGGGGTACTTGGACTCCGCACCGCCGTTTACGTAGATAAAGTACTTGCCGTCTGCGGTCTTATAGAGAGTTTCCTCATAGCCTGCGGGATCGCCGTAAACACCGGAGGTAACCTTCTTAACAAGCTCGCTTGCAGTGGTATCGTATTCAACCTTACAAATGATCTTCTTCATTTTTTCTATATTCCTTCCATATTTTTATTGCGTAGATATTGTATCATTAAAAAAAGATTTTGTCAAGTGGCTTATTTTGTCAGATAACGTAGGTTCCCTCGTCGGTGGTTTTGCGCACGTGGGGACAGTCGGTCACCTCGCGGTAGGTGGGCGCAAGGTAGCGCACGGCATTCCTGATGACCGTCTGCACGTCGGGATCGTAATACGTCGGGAATGTTTCGTGGCCGGGCTGGAAGTAGAATATCTTTCCGTTTCCGCGCTCAAAAAGGCATCCCGCCCTGAACACCTCACCGCCGGAGAAGTTGGCAAGTAAAAGGAGCTTGTCGGGAGTAGGAATAACGAACGGCTCGCCGTATGTTTCCTCTGCGTCAAGCTTGAAGTATCGGTCGATTCCGCGGGTTATGGGATGGCTAGGCTCAACGACCCAAAGGATCTCCGAGTCGCCACTCTCTCGCCAGCAGAGATTTGCGCTTGTGCCGAGCAAGGTCTTAAAAGGCTTTGAGTGGTGGCCGGAATGCAGGAATATTGCACCCATTCCCTCAAGCACCGCATCGCGCACAAGACTTGCTACCTCATCGGGAACGAGGTTGTGTCTTACGTGGCCCCACCAGATGAGAACGTCGGTCTCGTCAAGCATTTCCTTGGTTATGTTGCATTCATCATTTTCAAGCGTTACACATTTAACCTGTATATCGTCAGCGGCAAGAAATCCTGCAAGCACCTTGTGTATGCCATCCGGATACACCGCCTTTGCGGCCTCGTGAGTTCTCTCGTGATAAAATTCATTGTAAACAAGTACACGGATCATTTTTCCATCCTCCACCAATAATTTATTCATTACTATTTTATCGCACATATAAGCGCTTTGCAATACTCATTTTCGTTAAAAAGTTACCGAATATTGCGCTTGCTTGACACACGGGCAAAAAAAGAATATAATTGAAGCAAAAAAAGGAGCGCACCGTTATGAAAAGAACACTTATTGAAAAAATTCCGATTGCCATACCGGAAGAGCTTTGCCGCCTTACCGAGGGCGCCAGAATATATGACAGCTCCTGCTCCCCCGAGGCGAGAGTGTACTTTATCGACAAGGACGGTGGATACTATCTGAAAGCTTCCGCCCCCGGTACTCTAAAAAGAGAGGCCGAGATGACCGGATATTTCCACAGTCTGGGGCTCGGAGCAGAGGTGTTAAGCTACTCGACCTGTGATGGACGTGACGTGCTTGTAACATCACGAGTGCCGGGCGAGGACTGTACATATGCAGAATACCTTGAAAATCCCCAAAAACTATGCGATACCATAGCAAAAGGCCTGCGCGAGCTACACGAATTATGCTGCACGGGGTGCCCCGTACAGGACCGAACCTCCGAATATCTCGCATTTGCCGAGGAGAACTACCGCACAGGCAATTTCGACTCATCGCACTTTCCCGACTCATTCGGATACAAGAGTGCAGAGGAGGCTATCGCGGTGCTGCGCGACGGAAAGGATGCCCTTAAATCTGACGTTTTAATACATGGAGACTACTGTTTACCAAACATCATGCTCGACAACTGGAGGCTATCCGGATATATCGACGTCGGTAACGGCGGCGTCAGTGATCGACACATAGATATCTTCTGGGGCACGTGGACGTTGTGGTTCAATCTCAAAACCTGGCAATACACCGACCGCTTCATCGATGCTTACGGCCGAGATAAGGCAGATCCACAAATTCTTAAGATCATCGCCGCCGCAGAGGTATTCGGTTGATAATTATAAAAATCCGCAAACCTATTGACTTTTATATCCTACTGATGTAGAATAGAGTAAAATTTTCCACACAAGGAGAGTATTCGTATGTTTGAAAAGATCACTCCCGAAGAAGCCGGTGTAAGCTCGGCTCACGTTGCTAAATTTATCTCAAACCTCAACCGCTTCGGCTTTGCTATACATAACGTGCTTATGCTGAAGGGCGACAAAATATTTGCTGAATACTACTGGAAGCCATTTCACAAGGACTTCATTCACAGAATGTACTCGCAGACTAAAACACACGCGGCGATCGCGATCGGATTTCTTGAGCAGGAGGGCAAGCTTTCGCTTGACGATAAGCTCGTAGATATCTTCCGCGACAAGATCAACACCCCCACCCCCGCATCTCTTGCAAATCAGACCATACGCGAGATGCTCACTATGAGCACCGTATACAGCCAGAGATGGTGGATGGCGGAGCCCAACGTAAAGGACAGAACGGCGCTTTATTTGAACGAACGTGCTGCAAATCTTCGTCCCACGCGCACCCTTTGGAACTACGATACGGACGGCTCGTATATGCTCGGCGCAGTCGTTGAAAGACTCTCGGGAATGCCCCTTTTCGACTTCCTTTACGACCGCCTTTACAAAAAAATAGGCGCATTCGAGAACGGATATATGCTTCTCTCGCGTGACGACGTAGCCTGGGGTGACTCGGGTCTTATGTCCACTCCTCGCGATATGCTCACCTTTGGAAGATTCGTAATGAACTACGGTAAATGGGGTGGCGAGCAGATACTTAACGAAAAATTCCTTCGCGATGCAACCTCGAAGCTTGTCGACAACCGCGCAAGTGCACACAACCAGTATATGAATATGGGCTACGGCTATCAGATCTGGCGCGGTGAGCGCAACTCCTTCTCGTTCCGCGGCATGGGTATGCAGGACACCGTCTGCTTCCCCGATAAAGACGTTATCTTCCTTGTAAATGCCGACATTCAGTACAACGTTGCGGCGCGTCCGCTCGTGCATTCCGGCTTTATTGATCTCATACTCGACAATATGAGCGACACTCCCCTGCCCGCCGACCCCGAGGCAGAGGCAAAGCTCGCGGCGGCAACCGAAAATCTCGAGCTTGTATCAGTCAAAGGCCTTGAGGACTCCCCCTACCGCGAGATCATAAACGACAAGGTTTATAAGCTTGACGAGAACCCCATGGGCATCACCAAGATCTCCTTCCACTTCAACGATGCGAAGACGGGCGAGATCAGATACACCAACGCACAGGGCGACAAGGTACTTCCCTTCGGTGTAAACCACAACGTTTACGGCAAGTTCCCCCAGCTTGGCTACGCAGGACTTCACGGCTGTGTACCCACCACCGACGGCTCGATGTACGACGATGCGGTATCGCTTGCCTGGGCGGAGGAGAACAGAGTTCTCGTTTACATTCAGATAATCGACCAATACTACGGCAACACCTCCTGG
>JAZOWT010000031.1:0-29641 GCA_045659365.1 Eubacteriales bacterium
TATTCGATTTTTTGAGCCTGTTTCGTACCTGCTCGCTTATCGAAGCGGTGGGATCTATGTGCTCACCTGCGCCCCGCTCACCGCAAAAAATGCAGCCGCCAATGCCGCATTTGCCGTCACGGTTAGGACAAGTAAAGCCGCCGTCGATACATATCTTGTCAAGCCGGCGTCCGTACGCTTCTCTTAAATATGAGCTTAAATTGCGGTAAAGCATCGCGCACCCTCCTCTCGTTTTTATTTGATTGTATCATATTTTTGTCACGTTTTCAATCTTTTTTCGTATATTGGCCTGTAAAAAAAGAAAAGATAATCTCACCCGCAACATTTTAAAGGAGATAAGTAAATGAAGGACAAAAAGCAAACAACAAATAACAGTGTCGAAATCCCTAATGAGCGCCCTGTGGGTGACAATGCTTCGATCCCCGGCATCAACACTCCCGGCATCGAGCTTCCCGCATTCAATCCACCCGTTCCCAATCGCGCATGGACCGCTATGCGCAACGGTGTTGATATAGATGCCCTCACTCCGGAGGAGCGCCGCGACCTTTACCTTGGCAGAGATAATATTTGATCTTTTGGCAATAGGGAATACACACTCCCTATTGCTTTTTTAAAATAATAGGAGTATAATAGGGTGAAAGCTTTAAACCAAGGAGAAACCGCAATGATAAGAGAAAGAATTTCGATCAACCCCTCCGACCCTGCCGCGTGGCTTGAAGCAATGGCCGAGCCCTCGGACACTCCGCGCCCCGCGATGCTTATTATCCCCGGCGGAGGCTATGCCCACGTCTGCTATGACCGTGAGGGATGGGATATTGCCGATGCGTTTATGAAGCACGGTATGAATTGCTTCGTCCTCAATTATCGCGTAGGCCCCGAATATAAGTACCCCGAGCATCTGATCGATGCCGCTCTCTCAATGGACTACATAAGGAAAAACGCGGCTAAATACTCGGTTGATCCCGACCGCGTATACGTTGTAGGATTTTCCGCCGGCGGACACCTTGTCGGCCTTATTTCCACCAAGCATAAGGAGGCAGAAAAGCTCCTCGGACTCCCCGAAAACGCGACACGCCCCACGGCTTCTATCTATTGTTACCCCGTAATCAGCAGCTTTTGCCCGACTCACGGCGGCTCGTTCTATAATCTTACCGGCAAGCAGGTTGATGAGCTCACACCCGAGGAGGCAAGATTCTATTCCATAGACACCAACGTCACCCCCGAAACTCCTCCTGCATTCATCTGGCACACTGCCGAGGATCAGGCAGTACCCGTGTACAACTCCTTACTCCTTGCCAAGGCTTACGTAAAGGCCGGTATCCCCATGTCACTTCGCATTTATCCCTACGGTCCGCACGGAATCTCACTTGCAACCAAGGTAACATGGAAAGAAAATCCTGATTATATCCAGCCTCTTGCACAGGGATGGGTGGATGATGCCGCCGCGTTCTTAAAGACTATCGGTTAATTTTCTATTGACTTTTCGCGCGCGGTAGTTTATAATATATAAAGAATTTTAATATGAAAGGGACACCTAAAATGGAAAGAACCTATATAAAAGACGTGACCCCCGGCATTTGCAAGGTTTCCGGCTTCGTTGAAAACTTCCGTAACAAGAAGACTATGGCATTCATCGTAGTTAAGGATATCACCGGAAAGCTTCAGGTCACAATAGAAAAGGAAAAGCACCCCGAATTCACCGAAATGCTCGATACCCTTACCGTTCAGTCGGTAGTAACCTTCGAGGGTGAGGTTGTTGAGAGTGATTACGTAAAGCTTGGCGGTAAGGAAATGTCCCCCAGCGCAATGAAGATCGAGTCCATAGCAGAGGCTATGCCTATCAAGTACGACTCCGAGATCGACGTTAAGATGGACTACCGTTGGATAGACCTCCGCCGTGATCAGAACCGCCTTATGATCCAGCTTCAGACCACACTCACCGCAGCAATGCGTGAGTTCCTTATTAACCGTAACTTCGTTGAGATCCACACTCCTAAGCTCATCGCAGCGGCAAGTGAGTCCGGATCCGACGTTTTTGCAGTTAAGTACTTCGACACCACTGCATATCTTGCACAGTCTCCCCAGTTCTACAAGCAGATGGCTATGGCTGCAGGCCTTGAGCGTATCTTTGAGACCGGCCCTGTGTTCAGAGCAGAGAAGTCCTACACCAACAAGCATGCAACCGAGTTCTCCGGCTTCGATCTTGAGTTCTCCTACATTGAGAGCTTCGAGGACGTTATGAAGATAGAGGAGGAGATCCTTGCTTACGCGTTCGAGAAGATCGCGGCAGCACACGGCGAGGAGATCAAGGCACTCGGCTTTGAAGAGGTGATCGTTCCCAAGCTTCCTTTCCCCAGAATGAAGCTTGCTGATGTATATGCAGAGCTTGAGGCTCGCTACGGCTACACCGTTCCCGATGAGCTTAAGGGCGACCTTACCACCGAGGCAGAGCGTATGTGTAAGCAGCTCGCTAAGGATATGTTCGATCACGAGTTCCTTTTCGTTACTGATTACAACGCGAAGGAAAGAGCATTTTACCACATGAGAGATGAGCGCGGTATTCCTTGCGGATACGACCTTATCTGGCGCGGTGTTGAGATCACCACCGGTGCACAGCGTGAGCACAGATACGAGCAGCTTAAGGCACAGGCGGCGGAGAAGGGACTTGAAGAGGACGTTAAGTTCTACCTTGAGTTCTTCAAGTACGGTTGCCCTCCCCACGGTGGCTTCGGTCTTGGCATCGACAGACTTACCATGCTCTTCCTTGACCTCTCTATTAAGGAAGTTCAGTTCCTCTTCAGAGGTCCTAACAGACTCACTCCGTAATCGAAAACCTACAAAAATATAACAATTCAACCATTAAGGAGCAAAAAACACTATGAAAATAGCACTTATAAATGAAAATAGCCAGGCAGCAAAGAATGCCCTTATCTGCGATACTCTTAAGAGTGTTGTAGAGCCCCTCGGACACGAGGTGCATAACTACGGTATGTACTCTGCAGAGGATAAGGAGCAGCTTACCTACGTTCAGATCGGTATCCTTGCTGCAACTCTTCTTAACTCCGGCGCTTGCGATCTCGTTATTACCGGTTGCGGTACCGGTGAGGGCGCGATGCTCGCATGTAACTCCTTCCCCGGTGTTCTTTGCGGTCACGTAGTTGATCCTACCGATGCTTACCAGTTCACTCAGGTCAACAACGGTAACGCGATCTCCATGCCCTTTGCAAAGGGTTGGGGCTGGGGTTGTGAGCTTAACCTCCAGTACGTGTTTGAGAAGCTTTTCGTTTCCGAGTGGGGTCTTGGCTATCCTCGTGAGAGAGCAGTTCCCGAGCAGAGAAACAAGAAGATCCTCGACGAGGTTAAGAAGGTTACTCACACCGACATCTGCTACATTCTTGAGAACCTTGACCGTGAGCTCGTAAAGGGTGCTCTTGGCGGTGCAAAGTTCGCTGAGCTCTTCTACGCTAACTGCAAGTGCGATCGCATCAAGGCTTGCGTAGAGAAGATCCTTGCATAAATTTCTTTCTTCGGGTTGCGACATCGCAACCCGAAAGCTTTATACGGAGGACTTCGGTCATATGCTCGACGTCCCCCATATCAGCCGTTGATTAACACATTCTTAGTGCCGCCAGTTTGGTGGATCAAAAGGAGTAATATGGAATTTCTTTATCTTCTTGAGAGCATAAGAAACCCTGTCCTTGACTTCATATTCGGTACGGTAACCCACATAGGCGAGGAAACTGTTTTCCTTGTTCTTGCGATATTCTTCTTCTGGTGTGTAAACAAAAGGGAAGGGTATTACATCCTTACCGTCGGTCTTGTTGGCACGGTTATAAATCAGGTGCTCAAGCTTGTCTTTGCAATTCCTCGCCCTTGGGTAAAGGACCCATCGTTCACGGTGGTCGACAGTGCCGTAAAGGAGGCGACGGGATATTCATTTCCCTCCGGACATACGCAGAACGTTACAGGTACCTTCGGATCTATCGGAAGGTACTCAAAGCGCACACCCGTGCGAATCCTTACCGCGGTAATTATCCTCTTAGTCGCGTTCTCGAGAATGTACCTCGGTGTACATACTCCGCTTGATGTGGGTGTGTCACTTCTGATCGGTGCGGCTCTCACGTTTTTGCTCTATCCTGTCTTCAAAAATGAGGAACGGTTCGAAAAATTCATGCCATTGGTCATCGGTATAAGCCTGGTTTTGACCGCGGCATTTATGATGTATTTCCCGCTTTTTGCTGAAAATTCCGTCCACGATGCCACAAATCTTGCAAGCGGTATGAAAAATGCCTATACGCTTACCGGCTGCACCGTCGGTCTTGCGATAGTTTATTTTATCGACTCAACGTTCATAAAATTTGACACGGGTGCCACCTGGTATGCCCAGATAATCAAGCTCGCGCTCGGTCTTGGCGGTGTTCTGCTGATAAAGAGTGGTCTTTCCGCTCCGCTTGTCTCCCTCTTCGGAAACGAGTACACCGCGAGAATGGTACGCTATCTTCTTATCGTTCTTTTCGCCGGTGCCGTGTGGCCCCTTACCTTTAAGCTTTTTGCAAAGCTTCGTATTCCCGCCCTCGACCGCCTCGGCTCGAAGGTCGTTTCCGTATTCCGCAAAAAGTAATCAAACCAACAAAAGCCCTGTCACAATAACAGGGCTTTTCTTTATCCACAAAATTTTCCATAGCTCTTTACTTTTTTAAATATTTGTGATATAATTACATGTAATTATGCGCACTCATGTGCGTAATCCGCATTAAGAAAGTGATTTTGGCAGATATGAAATGCCCCATTTGCAATTTCCCCGATTCCCGAGTTCTTGATTCCCGTCCTGTCGAGGACGGAGCCAGCATAAAGCGCCGCCGTGAGTGTCCTAACTGCGGTCGCCGTTTCACCACCTACGAGGTTGTGGACACCGTTCCGATCACCGTTACCAAGCGTGACGGACGCCATGAGTTTTTCGATAAGCATAAGCTTGAGGTCGGCATCATGCGTGCCTGCCAGAAGCGCTCGGTCAATGCCGAGGAGATCGCTATGTCGATCGAGAGTGAGCTTCAGAACTCGCTTATAACCGAGATCAAGTCTGCCGATATCGGCGAGATGGTTCTTGACCGTCTGCGCGACCGCGATATAGTTTCTTACATACGCTTCGCATCCGTGTATCGCGAGTTCAAGGATCTTGATGCGTTTGCAGAGGAAATACGCGCGATCAACAGAGAAAATAAAAAGAAAGCCTCCAAGTGAGGGTGAAGTAGATATGATTAGAAGTATGACCGCCTTTGGTCGAGCTAAAAAAGAGGGTGTCGATAAGGACATAACGGTAGAGATAAAAAGTGTAAACTCCCGCTTCTTCGACTGCTCTGTAAAGCTCCCCCGCGCTTATGCATTCCTTGAAGAGCGCATCAAGGCCTACGTTCAGCACAACGCGATAGCACGCGGCAAGGTTGACGTTTATATCACCGTTGACGACCATACCTCGGGCATTGGCAGTGTCGGTATCGATGCCGCATTTGCCGAAAGCTATATAAACGCCCTGCGCGATCTTCAGTCCCGCTTCGGACTTAAGGACGATATAAGCACCATGACCGTCGCACAGAACCGCGATATATTCACTTATGAAAAGCCGGAGGCCGACCTCGAGGCAGAGTGGGAACTCTTCCGTGACGTGCTGGACGGAGCTATCAAGGGCTTCGTTGATATGCGTACTACCGAGGGTGAGAAGGCAGGCCGTGATATTGCCGCCAAGATCGAGCTTGTGCGCGGATATGCAGATACGGTTGAACAAATTTCGCACGATGACACTGTCGGATACCGCGATAAGCTTGAGGCAAGACTTCGCAACATCCTTTCGGACAATGCAGTAGCTATTGATGAAAACCGTCTTTTGACCGAGTGTGCCGTATGGGCTGACAAGATCGCCATAGATGAGGAGCTTGTACGACTTCGCTCGCACTTTGGTGCATTCTACGATATAATCGCACTCCCCGAGCCCTCCGGCCGTAAGCTTGATTTCCTTATGCAGGAGCTCAACCGCGAGACCAACACCATCGGCTCCAAGTGGAACAATGCCCGTATTGCCCGTATAGTTGGGGATATGAAGGGCGAGCTTGAGAAGATCCGTGGGCAGGTTCAGAATATCGAGTAAGGAGAGGGAAAATGAAGTTTATAAATATAGGCTTTGGTAATATGGTATCGGCTAATCGCATAGTCGCGATAGCAGGTCCCGATTCCGCACCAATTAAAAGACTCGTTCAGGATGCCAAGGAGGACGATAGAGTTATCGACGTTTCCTGTGGCAGAAGAACCAGAGCGGTTATCATAACCGACTCCGACCACGTTATTCTCTCGGCCATCCAGGCTGAAACAATCACCAACCGTCTGGCTAGTGACGTTGCCGACGTTGAGGAAGATCCCGAAGATTAATAATTGAAAGTGAGATAGAAAAATGATCCATCCTACCATTGAAACTCTTGCACACGGCGAGCTCAACCGCTACGAGGTAGTCCTCGGCGTAGCAAAGTGCGCACGTATCGTTACCGACGAGTACGTAGAAATGAGAGCAAAGGCACAAAAGCTTATCGAGAATCACATGACCGAGAAGTCCCTTTCCGCACTCATCGATCCCGAATACAAGGATCAGAAGGCTGTTAAGATCGCTATTGCAAAGCTTGAGAGCGGCAGATTCAGCCTCCACAAGCCCGGCACCTTAAACAAGGGCGAGTAATTTGAGACGTCGGCAAAAAGCCGTAGCGTCCCCTACAAATTTTTGAAAAGGAGTGATACGGAATGTACTGTGAGGTCTATATACTTGACGCGCCGTATCACATCGATCGCGCTTTTGACTACGTTGCCACACCCGATACCGAGCGCGGCAGTATAGTCAGAGTTCCCTTTGGACGTGCAGATAAGCTCCGCCTTGGAGTGGTATGGCGCGTTAAAGAGGACTCGGAGGGCGCAAGCATCAAGCCCGTGCATTCGGTTCTTGCCGACCGTCCCCCTCTGACGGATGAAATGCTCGGGCTATGTCTGTTTTTAAAGGAATACACCCTCTGCACCTTTGGTGAGGCGGCGAGAACAGTCCTCGCTCCCGGTGCGCTTTCAGACACCCTTAACGTGAAGTATTCGCGCACCTGTCACCTCAAGGTCGATAAAGAAGTCGCAGCAACCCTGCTTGTTGCTACCGGAAAAAGCGGTATAAGAAGCGAGGGGCAGAAAAACGTCATAAGGTATCTTATGGACATCGGATCTGCCGATTATATGCTCGTTCGCGACTTGCCGGGTGTTACCTCGCAGAATATAAATGCCCTTGCCGAAAAGGGAATAATAGAAATAACCGAAAGCGAGCTTATCCGCAATCCTTATTCCGCTTATGCGAATGAGAGGGATACCTCGCCGATAGTCTTAAGCCGCGCACAAATGACGGCGTATGATACTATTGAGGGGCTCTATCTTGAGCATGCACCTCGTGCCGCCCTGCTTTACGGTGTGACCGGAAGTGGTAAAACCAAGGTCATCATGAAGACCATTGATAAGGTTATCGAGGACGGTAAAAGCGTCATTATGATGGTGCCCGAAATTGCACTCACTCCCCAGACCGTAGGTATCTTTTGTAAGCGGTACGGAGAGCGCGTAGCAGTAATACATTCCTCACTCTCACAGGGTGAGCGCCTCGATGCCTGGCGACGTATCCGTCGTGGGGACGTGGACCTTGTAATCGGTACACGTTCTGCAGTTTTTGCGCCATTGTCGAACCTCGGCATGATAGTGATCGACGAGGAGCATGAGCATACCTACAAGTCGGAGAGCGATCCCAAATACCACGCTCGTGATGTGGCCTCGTACCGCGCCGGCAAAAACAATGCACTTATGCTGCTCGCCTCTGCAACGCCTTCTCTTGAGAGCTTTTATAAGGCAGAGCAGGGTAAATATACACTCGTTCCTCTGCGCGAGCGCTACGGTGGATTCCGTCTGCCCGATGCGGTCATAGTCGATATGCGCGAGGAAATGCGTCTCGGCAACCTCACCCCCATCAGCGACAGGCTTCTGCACTCGCTTGAGGATGTGCGTGAAAATGACCGACAGGCTATACTTTTTCTTAACAGACGAGGCTACAACAGTCAGATAAGCTGTAAGTCCTGCGGCGAGGTAATTACCTGTCCGCGCTGCTCGGTGTCCTTGACATATCATTCCTCATCGAACGGTGGCAAGCTTTTGTGTCACCTTTGCGGTCATACTGAGCCGGTACCTCACAGCTGTCCGTCCTGCTCGTCTGAAAGCCTTTCCTTCCTCGGCTACGGCACACAAAAGGTAGAGGGCGCACTCACTGAGTATCTACCCGATATGCGCGTCATGCGTATGGATGCCGATACCACGGGCGGAAAGCAGTCGTATGACAAAATGATAGACGATTTCCGCGCAGGAAATCACGATATACTCCTGGGTACTCAGATGGTCGCAAAGGGACACGATTTCCCGAAGGTCACCCTTGTTGGTGTAGTCCTTGCCGACACCTCGCTGTACCTCTCTGACTTCCGCGCATCCGAAAAGACGTTCTCACTTCTTACGCAGGTAATCGGTCGCGCAGGCCGTGCAAGTGACAACGGTGTTGCCGTGATACAGACCTATTCACCTAAGCACGAGATAATCAAGCTCGCGTGTACTCAAAATTACGATGAATTCTATCGCGGAGAGATCGAGATCCGCCGCTCGCTGACCTATCCTCCGTTCTGCGATATGGTTCAATTGACCGTTGTCGGCTCAAATGAGCGCGAGGTGCTTGCCGCATCTGCCGAGCTTTCCAATGCGATAATATCGCGTATAAAGGGTGAGTACTCATCGCTTCCGTTCACTGTTTTCGGCCCGTTTGAGGCGCAGGTTTACAGGGTGAACGAGAAGTACAGAATGCGCATGGTGGTAAAATGCCGTCTTAATCGCGACTCGCGTCGCCTTTTCCACGAGCTTCTCTGCCTTTTCTCCGAAAAGAGAGACGTCTCCTTGGCAATAGACCTTAACCCCTTGACGGTATAATGCCGCAAAACACACAAAGAAAGGAATTTTTGCTATGGCAAAGCTTAATATAGTTAAATTTGGTGATCCTACTCTTCGCAAGGTTGCAAGACCTGTGACCGAGATAACTCCCCGTGTCGTTACTCTTATCGACGACATGATAGAGACGATGAGAGCTGCCGGCGGATGCGGACTTGCCGCACCCCAGGTCGGTATTCTTCGCCGTATTGCGGTTATCGAGATAGAGGAGGGAAAGGTATACGAGCTTATCAATCCCAAGATCGTCGCCTATGCCGGTGAGCAGCGCGAGAGTGAGGGCTGCCTTTCCAATCCCGGTGCTTACGGTATTACCAAGCGCCCCAAGGCCGTTACCGTACGTGCCACCGACCGTCACGGCAATGAGTATGAGCTCCGCGGCACCGATCTTCTCGCACGTGCAATTTGTCATGAGTGTGACCACCTTGACGGAAAGCTTTATACCGACGTGCAGATAAAAGCGATAGAAGAGTAAGAGGCACTGCAAAAGCAATGAAAATAATGTTTATGGGCACTCCGGAAATATCCGCGACCTGCCTTGAAAAATTGATAAACGACGGTCATAATATCGTTGCCACAGTTACTCGAGAGGACAAGCCTCGCGGCCGCGGAAACGTTATGACCCCCACCCCCGTGAAGATTCTTTCCGAGCAAAACGGCATTCCCGTGTACACTCCCACAACACTTCGTGACGGTGAGTTTATGAAGCTGCTCGATGAGTACAAGCCCGATCTTATTGCCGTTGTAGCATATGGCAAGATACTTCCTGCCGAGGTAATAAATTACCCCCGTCTCGGATGTATAAATCTCCACGTATCCCTCCTGCCCAAGTACCGCGGTGCCGCACCCATGCAGCGCGCGATAATGGACGGTGAGCGCGAGACCGGAGTCACAATAATGTACATGGACGTTGGCCTTGATACCGGTGACATCATTGAGATCGAAAAGTTCCCGATAAATGCCGATGATGACTTTGAGGCGATCCACGATCGCTCTGCCGCTGTTGGCTCAAGGCTTCTGTCTGAAACTATCGTCAAGCTCGGTGAGGGTACCGCCACACGCACACCCCAGGATAACGAGCTTGCAACCTATGCCGCAAAGATAGAAAAAGAGGACTGTAAGATAGATTTCACACTCGATGCCGCAACCCTTGATTGTCGTATCCGCGGTGTTACACCTATTCCCGGTGCATTCTGCTATCTTGGTGGCAAAATGCTTAAAATTCTTCGTGCTACCCCCACCGACAAAACGGGTGATACCCCCGGCCTTGTAGTCGATACAGACTCGGTTGGCAACGGCTCTTTCACCGTTTTATGTGGCACGGGTGCGCTTCTTGTCACCTCTGTAAAGCCCGAGGGCAAGGGCGCTATGACTGCTGGCGACTTCATCAGAGGCCGCAAGATCGCCAAGGGCGACGTATTAAACTGATTATAAAACGAAAGGAGAGTATATATGAATTTGCGTGAGATAGCGCTTAAGCTTCTTATTGATTATGAAGAATGCGGAAAGTATGTTAACCTGTCCTTAAGCTCGCATATTGCAGACGGCTTAACCGGTGAAGACCGTGCACGCCTTACCGCTCTCCTTTATACTACCGTTGAACACAAGCTTACGTACGATTATTATATCGCCGCACTTACCGGCAGAAGTCTTGACAAAATATCCACCCATACCAAGTGCATTTTGCGACTCGGAATTTGTCAGATAGTCGATATGGATAATATTCCCGACTTTGCCGCGGTAAACGAAACCGTTAAGCTTGCAAAAAATCCCGGTGAGCGCTCACTTGTAAACGGAGTGCTTCGCCGTGCCGCAAGAGAAAAGGACTCCCTCCCGCTTCCTAAAAAGGAGAAGAATGTCGCGCGCTATTACTCGGTTTTCTACTCTCTCCCGCTTCCGACGGTAAAGCATTTTATAGCCGAGCTTGGCGAGGATGAGGCAGTGAAGCTGTTTGAAACCTTCAATCAGAACCCGCCCATATCCCTTACTGTAAATACACTTAAAATATCGGTTGACGATTTTATATCCGAGCTTGAAAAACAAGGGTACACCGCTACCCGTGTAGCATTTTCTCCTATCACTGTCAGACTTTCCGAGCCTGTAAATCCTAAGAATATCAAGGGATTTGACGAGGGATGGTTCTACGTGCAGGATGAGGCCTCCGCCCTTGCGGCACAGGTTATCTCACCCAAGTCCGGTGACGTAGTTGTCGATACCTGCTCCGCCCCCGGTGGAAAGAGCTTCGCTATGGCGATCCTCTCATCCGATGAGGCACAGATACATTCCTACGATCTGCACGAAAGTAAACTCTCGCTTATCACCGATACCGCTGCACGTCTTGGCATGAAATCGGTTTGTGCTACCGTGCGCGATGCTCTCACGCCTGATGAATCCCTTCTTGGTCGCGTGGATAAGCTCCTGTGCGACGTTCCTTGCTCCGGTCTAGGTGTCATCGCTAAAAAGCCGGACCTTAGATATAAGGATATTTCCGCAACCGTTGATCTCCCACCCCTCCAGCTCGACATACTTACCGCCTCGTCGCGTTATCTCAAGTCAGGTGGTGAGCTCGTGTATTCAACCTGCACTCTTAACTCGCGTGAGAATGCCGAGGTAGTGATGAAATTCATCGAGCAAAATCCCGACTTTACAACCGTTGATTTTGAGATCGGGTCGCTGAAATCTGATAACGGTATGCTTACTTTGTGGCCACATATTCATAACACGGACGGATTTTTTATCTCAAAGCTGAGGAAAAATAAATGACTTTAAACGATAAAACTGACTTATATTCCCTTGATCTTTCCGAGCTTACCGACTTTGTTAAATCGATCGGT
The DNA here is from genome assembly GCA_045659365.1 of Eubacteriales bacterium. Taxonomy (GTDB): domain Bacteria; phylum Bacillota; class Clostridia; order Oscillospirales; family CAG-272; genus UBA1740. Next base: position 11,874 of record JAZOWT010000031.1, read on the forward strand.
GAGCCTACGTTCAGAGCTAAGCAGATTGCATCCTGGCTCACACTAGGTACGCCTGTTTCTGAGATGTCAAACCTGTCAAAGGCTCTTCGCGAAAAGCTCGAGGCAAAAACCATAGATACGTTACCCAAGGTCGAGGAAAAGCTCGTATCCAAAATAGACGGTACGATCAAGTACCTCTTCGCCCTCTATGACGGTGCGTGTGTCGAAAGTGTATTCATGCGCTACAAGCACGGCAACACCATTTGTATATCCAGCCAGGTCGGTTGTCGAATGGGCTGTCGCTTCTGCGCGTCCACTATCGGTGGCAAGGTTCGTGACCTTCTTCCGTCCGAGCTTCTTGGTCAGATCATAGCCGCACAACGCGACACGGGTGAGCGCATTTCCAATATCGTAATGATGGGAATCGGAGAGCCGCTCGATAATTACGACAACGTAATAAAGTTTTTGAAGCTTGTAAATGCGGAGTCCGGCCTTAACATCGGATACCGCCATATCTCGCTCTCGACCTGCGGTGTCGTAACCGGCATCCGCAAGCTTGCTGAGGAGGAATTCCCGATAACCCTCTCTATATCTCTGCATGCATCTAATGACGAAAAGCGCAGTGCAATAATGCCCGTCAACAACAAGTGGAAAATTGCCGAGCTTCTCGATGCCTGTGCATATTATTACACAAGAACCGGCCGCCGTATTTCGTTTGAGTACACCCTCATCAGTGGCAAGAATGATACTCCTGCCGATGCGCGCGAGCTTGGTGCGCTCCTTAACTCTGTATTCCGGCCTATCTCAGCGCCCATTCACGTTAATCTCATACGAGTTAACGAGGTAAAGGAAACCGGATTTAAACAGGGTAGCACCGAAAGTGCAAACGAGTTTGCCCGTCTCCTTGAAGCGCAGGGAATAACCGCCACCGTTCGTCGCCGTCTTGGTGCAGACGTTAATGCGGCATGCGGTCAGCTCCGTCGCTCCAACCTCGGTGCAAAGGAGGAGAGCAAATGATAAGCGAAAAATATGGCAAGGTTGTAAAGGGATTGGGCGGACTTTTTGACATACGTATCGTAGAAAACGGTGCAATTTCGCGTCTTTCCTGCCGCGCGAAGGGTAATCTTAAGCGCGATGAGGAAAAGGTTCTCATAGGTGATAACGTGCGTGTAACTGTGGATACCGACACTCCTGACGGTATCGTTATCTCTGAGGTCCTGACTCGTAAAAATTCGCTCATTCGTCCCCCTATGGCTAACCTCGATTTTCTTTTTGCGGTGTTTGCCGCCGCTCACCCCGACCCGATTCTTGAAACGGTTGATAAGCTTATTTCGATCGCTGAGTATAATTCCATCACCCCGGTAGTCGTTATAACAAAGGCCGACATCGCACCCTATGCGGCAGAGGAATACCGCGCAATATATGAGAAAGCAGGTATTCCCGTATTCGTCACCTCGTCCGAGAGCGGAAAGGGAATTGCCGAGCTCTCCGACTACATAAATGCTAATGTAAGAAACGGTGCAACCTCCGCCTTTGCCGGTGCGTCAGGTGTTGGCAAATCCACCCTGATGAATGCACTCTTCCCCGGCATGGCACTCGCCACTGCCGAGATCTCGCGCAAGATCCAGCGCGGTCGCCACACCACAAGACACGTTGAAATATTCGAGCTTTCTGACACTGCCGATACCGGCTTCCTTGCTGATACCCCCGGCTTCTCCCTGCTCGACTTTGCGCGCTTCGATTTTATGCCGCTTGATGCGGTGCTTTCCACGTTCCGTGAGCTTGTGCCGTACGTAGGCAAGTGCCGTTATGCCGATTGCGCCCACGTGGGTGAGGGGGCAACGGAATGTGCAGTCGCACGTGCCGTGAGTGAGGGGGAAATTCCCACAACGCGCCTTGAATCCTACCGTTCTATATATAAGACGGTCAAAGAAAAGAATTTGTACAAATAATAAGGCAAAGCACCCTCGCGGTGCCTTGCCTTTCGCACTTATTTGCCCATATCAAAAAAACTTTCAAAAAAATTTCGAAAACCCCTTGACAAACGGTGATCGATAGTGTATAATGTTTCAAGTATCCTAAGACAGCAGGTTCCGGTAAAAGTGCAAGCTTTCCTGCCGAGGTGAGAACAATTTAATCTTTTGTGATAATTTTGTCCTTTTCTCGGGTGAGCCATGCTTATCGGAAAAGGATTTTTTATTTGTAATTTTTATGGAGGTGAAAACTAATGCCCAGCAATAAGGTTCTTGAACAGAAGAAGCAGGTTGTTGAAACTCTCGCATCCAAGATGCAGAGCGCAGCAGCAGGCGTTCTCGTAAAGTACGAAGGCATTACAGTAGCAGAAGACACCGAGCTCCGTAACGCTCTCCGTAAGGCAGGCGTTGAGTACACGGTAATGAAGAACACTCTTACCGGTCGTGCATGCGACATCGCAGGCTACGGTGACATGAAGCACTATCTCTCCGGTAAGACCGCAATCGCGATCAGCCAGGACGATCCCATCGCTCCTGCAAAGATCAAGAAGGAATACGCAGACAAGATCAAGTGCTTTGAGATCAAAGCAGGTTTTGTTGACGGCGGCGTTCTTGATCAGGCAGGTGTTGAATCTCTTGCAGCAACTCCCTCTAAGGAAGTTCTCATTGCAAAGATGATGGGCAGCCTTATGTCTTCTCTCTACAGCTTTGCTTACGTTCTTCAGGCGAAGATCGACAAGGAAAACGAAGGTGGCGAAGCAGCTACCGAAGAAGCCGCAGCAGAGGCTTAATGTCTGCTTAATTAAAATTTGTAATAATTTTGGAGGAATTTAAAATGAACGAAAAGACTACTCAGATTCTTGACCTCGTTAAGGGTCTTACCATTCTTGAACTCGCAGATCTCGTAAAGGCACTTGAGGAGGAGTTTGGCGTATCCGCAGCTCCCGTAGCAGTAGCAGCAGCTCCTGGTGCAGCAGCAGCAGCTCCCGCAGCTGAGGAGAAGACCGAGTTTGACGTTGTACTTAAGTCCGCTGGCGCTAACAAGCTCGCAGTAATCAAGGTTGCTCGTGAGATCACCGGCCTTGGTCTTAAGGACGCTAAGGACCTCGTTGAGTCTGCTCCCAAGACCATCAAGGAAGCAGTTGCTAAGGAAGAGGCAGAGAAGATCGCTGAGCAGCTCAAGGCTGCAGGCGCAGAAGTTGAAGTTAAGTAATTTCACCTTACTAAAAGTTAACGCAGAGAGTGCGACCTGCTCGCCTCTCTGCGTTTTTTTCTTTACAAAAAGGGCGATCGGATGCAGAGAGCATCATCGATATCGCCCTTTTTATTATTTGTCGGCAGCCCTCTGACCGAGATACTTTTTTCTCACCTTTTCGAGGAACTTTTGCACTCGCTCAGACTGATAATCGCGATACGTCCATATAAGCTTTTGCCACTTTCCTCGTGCATAAAACAGAGTCATTTCGGTGTAAATTCCGCGCTTCAAGGGAATTCTGAAGCTCGCGTTTTTAGTAGTCGCCAGCATGAAGCGGCCGTGGCTCATAAAACCGGGATCGAGGTTAATATGCCTACCCGTGTCACCGGAATAGCGCCGTTCAAGGTCATTTGTGAACTCTTTTATCTCTGCCTGGAGGGACGGATCCACTAATTTTTCAAAGCTGTAAATACGTCTGAGTCCCTCACCGCCAAGCTCCTCGTCATAATAGGTCGAGTACTCACCGGAAAACGAGAATTCCTCGCTTACCATATCCCACTCACCAAACTCTGCAACCAGGTCGTCAAGCGCTGACTTTAGCACCTCGGGATCGTGGTATATTACACCGATGACGAGCTTTTCCTTTTCAAATTCCTGTATCGCTCCCATTACTCGGTAAGCCTCCGTATAAATTCATCGTAGCTATCGGGCGCATCCTCGTCACCGCGCTCGTATTTTTCCCACAGATCTGCAAAGCGAAGCGCACGTCTGCGGGAGATCAGGAATCGCTCGATCCAGTAGGAAAATTTTGTATCAGGTGACAAATGCTCGAGCGCTTTCATGCGCTCATACATCGGCAATCCGTCGGATGCGTCGCGCCACGTATCAACAAAAGCATAGTCGAATTTTTCACCCGGCATAACCTCTTCGGCATACTCAAAAGCATCGGCACGAACGATGCGGACTTTGTCTTTGTTTTTGAACCTTGGAAGCATCTGTGACATGAAAAGCTCGATAACGTTCTCGTTTTTTTCGACCACGGTGATACTTTCGACGTCATTTTTCTCGGAAACCATGTATGCATAATATCCAAGTCCGAGTCCGAATGTTACCACCTTTCCGTGCGCCTCATCTATCGCCTCGTCGCAGGTGTCGAGGTCCACCGGTGTAAGTGTCATCCACTCGTTTCCGTCCTCAAGCACGGCAGGGAAGTGAAATCCCTCGGTAAAGAAGCCGATTGGCGCCACCTCACTGAAGTCATCGTTGATGATCATATCGTCGCATACTGCTGCACGAAAAGGAGGGTAATATTCCCACTTAATTTCACACGCCCCCATTCTTTTCGCTTCCGGAGCCACATTTTTGTAGTATGGATTCTCGGTGTACCTCTTAGTGTCAAGCACTCGCACTGACGGTGTGATATACTCGCGTATCAAACGGCGGTCCTCACCGCCCCTCGCATCGTCAAGCCCGAATATCTCGCACAAAAGTGCCACGAGCGCCTCCTTGACGGTGATATCTGTTCCGTCGCATAGCTCGTGTATCATTTCCTCGGTAATAACCTCAGGGTATCTCTCAAGGTACTGGGCATACATGTTCGTTAGCCTGAAATTGACGTCAAACGTCTCCCTCAGGCGCCTAAGTTTTTCTTTGTCTGCAAAAGTCATAATTCTATCATCCTTCGCCACGATCACCGTGGCGCTTTTTGTTATCTCATTCTACAACATTCCCATGCAAATGTCAACACCGTCACAAAACACGTCGGGTTGCCGAGGACGTCAACCCCTACAAATTAAATTTCCCCCGTAGGGGACGACCTCCCGGGCGTCCCGCAAAAAAACGACGTCCCGGCAATCCGCGATTACCCCCGGACCATGTAGGGGACGACCTCCCGGGCGTCCCGTAAAAAACGACCTCCCGGGCGTCCCGCAAAAAAACGACCTCCCGGGAACCCATCAAAATCCCCTTCGTTTTTTGCCCAAATATTAGACAAAAGTATACAAAATGTTAATTTTGCACAAAAAAATTGTGAAGTATTTTACTAACCTAAAACAGGTTAGAACTCTCGCGCTATATTATATTATGCTAAAATAATTGTAATTGAACCAATATTACACAAAAGGTTCAATTAATTTTTGTGAAAAATACACAAAAAAACTATATAAATTTTGGGAGGACAAAATGAAAAAACTCACGAAACTTCTGGTTCTCGTACTTTCACTCGCGCTCATCTGCGGTGTTTTCGCTATCGCAGCGTTCGCTGAGGAAGCTACTGGCGAAACCGGAACTGAAACCCCTACGTTCGTTTATACGGACAAAACTTCCGGAGAGGAGGTAACGGTTAACGCAGACCAGGCGGGTCTTACACAGGCTCTCAAAAACGTTAAGGCTAATACCACTATTACCCTTACCGCTGATGCCCACATTAAGCTCACTGGTACGACAGCAGTATTTGCATCGCTTGGAAATGCTTGCACTCTTGATCTTGGCAATCATACGTTGATTGTTGAGCAGACAGAAAAGACCGAGCACAAGATTACTGTCGGCAAGTCATTTACTGTCCAGAACGGTACACTTTACCTCATCTGTACCTCTCCCGATGCCGGCAGCAACGATAGCTACGGCAAGAATGGACAGACTTACCCGCTCTTCTCTTTGAGCAGTGGCGCTAGCCTCACCTTCAACAACCTCAACACCTATGCGGGTGCCCTTATTTACTCGTACAGCTCGAAGGGTGGTACTGTTACTATCAACGGTGGTACACACTGTGCTGTTTTCCACAACCGTGGCACAGACTCGGCTTGGTTTAATACCAGATCTAACGTAAATTTTGTAGCTAACAATGCTACATTCTTTACCGACGGTCAGACTCGTATTGCTTCGTTTAATTCAACTTATGCGCAGGCAACTCAGTCAACCAACGATGCCGGAGATACAGTAGTTTCACTTAATCCGTATTACGCAGAGTTCAACAACTGCACTCTTATCGGATATGACGATACCGGTGCGGCAGCTAAATTGTTCAACAAAGCTCCCTCGAACCTTACCGTAACGTTTACTGATTGTGACATTTACGGTACTTTGTCTTTTGAGTCGACCTCAGGTACTAACACGACTCTCAGCTCGTCTGATACAAATCTCCATGTTAAGTTCACCGGTATAACCGCTGAGAACGTAATCTTCAAGGGCAAGACCACCTATGCTAACGCTCAGGTTACCGCAGGCCACGTTCTTGCAAGCGGCACTGTATCCAGTACCTTGACCTACAGCCAGAGCAAGACCATCACCATTAACGACGTTGCAGACACCGGCGTAGTTAATGCCGATGCTACAAAGCCTTACGATTACAATCCTGCTACCACTGCTAAGACCATCACTCTTGCTTATGACAGAGTAGCTTATGCAGGCAACCTCAGTGACGTATTTCTTACTGCTGATACAGCAGAGGGCTGCAACTTCACTATTACCGTTGGTCAGGATAAGTACTATACCAACGATCTCTTCGATGCAATCGCAGGCGCTCCTGCTAACGCTACCGTAACCTTCAACAAGGATTACTATATCGTTACCGCGTCTAACGTTGCTATCATTGATAAGGCAATCACCATCGATCTTAATGGCAAGACCCTTGGTGTCTCTCAGTCTGACAAGACTGCATACTTCCTTATCAATACTACCGAAACCGTTACCGTTAACGGTAATGGCGGTATGATCGTTGCATCTGATAACAAGAATATTAGCACTAACAGCTACGGTGGAGGCTATCCTATCTTCAGAACCTCTAAGGCCGCTGACCTTGTGCTTAATAACGTTAACACCTGTACCGGTGCTATCTTCTACCACCACGGCGCTAGCGACGGTGCAAAGCTTACTGTAAACGGCGGTGAGCATTACGGTATCTTTATTACCCGTGATACCTACAGCCGCGGTCTTGTAGCATCACGTTCAAATACTACCGTAGTATTCAACGATGCGAAGATCTACATGACCTACCTGAACAGCCTCGCTTACTCTTCGCACAGTGACTCCTCCGCGACCAACAAGCTTACTACCTTTACGTATAACAATTGTTATATCGTTCAGAGTGGTGATACACACTCTCTTGTAAGAGATATTAACGCTAATACTTACCTCTATTTCAATGACTCTTACGTATACGGCTTGTTCGCACAGGAGAAGAACAAGGGCACCTACACCGGTGCTAACATTGTATTCGGTGAAGGCAGCTTCTGGGGCTCCAGCGGCAAGACTCCCGATTCAGGAAACTACAAGGCAGACGTAAACTTCACTGCTGCTGATTTCACAATAGCAGAAGGCTACAATGCTTACACCATAAGCAACGGTATGTCTACTAAGTACGAGAAGTACGCTTCCGGTGACTTCCTTAAGGTTACCTCTGCTGATAAGTTTGCTGATACCTCTGCAAACACCTTCAAGACCAGTGCTCAGACCGGTTCGAAGTTCACCTACTCTTTTGCAGTTCTCAATGCAAGCGACATTGACGTTGAGTACGTGAAGGGCGGTAAAACCCATTATGCAGTTCTCGACGACAACTTCACGTTTGCTTCCGTTGTCGAAAACGCACAAGCAGGCACGACCATTAAGCTTCACGATGACGTATGCCTTACCGGTCTTGGAACTATCTCTATCAAAAAGAGCCTTACTATTGATCTTAACGGTAAGACCATGAGCGCTGAAAACAGCGGTCAGAACTATATTCTTAAGATTGATGCAGCCAACGTAAACTTCACACTGGCAAATGGTACTCTTACCTATAAGCATGCAGGTGCAAATACTACTCATGCATTCATGGATGTTTACAGCGCTCTTACCGGAGTAGTTGTTAACTTCAATAACCTTACCACATATACCGGTATGCTTCTCCGTAACTATGCCGGCAATAACGTTCAGGTTAACATTAACGGCGGTGAGCATCATATGGTTTACCAGCCTACTAACCTCACCGCGAGCTACATTGAGTCCAGAGCAAACATTACTCTCAAGGCAAACAATGCAAAGTTCTACCTTGGTGGTTATAGCTTGTTTGCTTCCTGTAGCTACAAGCAGGAGACTGGTGACAAGGCCTCCAGCTTTACCTATACCAACTGCCAGATTCTTCAGACTGCAGTCGATAAGCATGTAGTACAGTATGCTAACAACTACACTACTGCAACGTTTGATAACTGTGATATCTACGGTAAGATTCAGCCCGTCAAGAATGGCTGGGATAGCAGTTTGTCTAATCCCACTGCCGGTTCGTTCAAGCTTATCAATGGTACTACCTACATGGACGGTACCACCTTCAATACCGCAGTTGACGCAAACGCTGGTTACAAGCTCTACACTCCTAACTCCTCTATGGTATTCGATTTCGCAGATTCTGACTACGATAAGACCATCGAAGGTACAACCATTACTGTGAGCGATAGCACCGCAGATGCATGGTATAAGATTATTAAGAGCGGTACTACCTATTATTATATGTTCCCTGCAGGAACCAAGGACTCTCTCAAGCGCATTATCGATATTGCAGCGACTGACTCCGACGTTACCGATGACGTAGCGACCCTCGTACTTCTCAAGGATATTGAGATCCACCTTTCTGCTAGCCTTACCATTAGCAAGGATTTGACCATCGATCTTGGCGGACATACCTTGTACATCGAGCAGGGTCCTGTCTACAACGACTCAGGTGCTATAAACGGTTCTGTTTCTATCGTTACCAGCAAGTCCGTTAAGTTTATGAACGGTACTATCATGCTTGCTGCAAATAGCGAGTACGGCAACAATAAGAACGATCAGAAGGTTTCTGCTATCGTTCAGCCCAGCAACGGTGCAAAGATTTACTTCAAGAACGTTAATACCTACGGTTATGCTATTACCTACTCTTGGGGTAATGCGTACAGCGTATACGTTGACGGTGGTGAACACCACGTAAACGCTAAGGGTGCAGCCAACATGTCCTACCCAGGTTGGATATGTGGCGGTAACAATATCACCGCAGAAGTAAAGAATGCTACTATATATCTTGAAAGCACCGCAGCTAATCTTATAATGCTTAGCCATTATAAGGCTGGCGACACTAAGTCCAGCGTTGCAACGTTCGACAATTGTACTATCGTTGCTAGCAGTGCTACTCACAACATCATTCCTAACATGAACAATACTACCAAGATCACATTTACTAACAGTGATATCTTTGGTAAGATCGATCCTACCGCTAAGCCCGGTATGGATAGCTCCGCATCTGTAAAGGCAGAGAAGGGTGCTATCGTTATCGGCGCCGGCTGTAGATTCAGCGACAATGTTCTTGGCGGTGTTGTAGTTCTTGCTGACGGCATCAAGCTTTATGATGCTGACATGACCGAGACTCTTACTTCTAACAAGGCCTCCAGCCTTTGGAACCTTTCCGGCTTTACTCTTTCCAGCTCAACTCAGAACGTCACCTACAATCTCGCTGACGTAACTGCTGTTACCGGTGTTGACTTCGTATTTGAGTACGTAAAGGACGGCAAGACCTACTGGACTCCCGAAACTGACGCAAATACATTCATCGACTTGTTTGACAAGGTTGATGCAGGCTCTACCATCAAGCTTCTTAAGGATTACACCTGGAACGGAGTTAAGAATAAGTCTCCTCAGTATGACTTAACTCTCGATCTTGGCGGCTTTACTCTTACCGTAAAGCAGACATTCGACAGTACTAGCAACTACATTAAGAACTTCATCGTCCTTCAAACCGCCACCCTTACTGTTCAGAACGGTACTATCAGAACCGCTCTTTTGGATGCAGAGGGTAACGAAACCAATACGAGCTATCCCTTCATTCGTATGAATAAGCTTAGCTCCGGTACTGCAACACCAGGTCTCAACCTTATAAACGTTAATACCTATGGCGGCACCCTCATTTATAACCAGGATGCTACAGGTGCTACCATTAATGTTCAGGGCGGTGAGCATTATCTCACCAATAAGTACGCGAACGTAAGTGGTACGTTTATCGAATGCCGTGGAAACTCCACTGTAACCGTTACCGGTGCTAAGTTCTATGTTTCTAGTAACAGCGCTGGTCTTGTAACTTCCATGAGCTACAAGACAACCAGCGGTGATAAGGCATCCAGCTTTACCTTCACAGATTGTGAGATCTATGCAGAGAGCTTGTCAAAGAATCTCATCGCTAACTCTAACGAGTTCACTACCTTTAAGTTTAACAACTGTAAGATAGTTGGTTCTATCAATCCTATAAAGCATAGCTTTGAGAGCTCCGTCAACGGTCCTAAGGATGGTTCTATCATCTTTGGTATGGACACAAGCTATATCAACGGTGCAACTCTTAACTACGTAACCTACGAGGTTGCTCCCGGTCGTAGTGATGCTACCTCCATCGAGGTTGTATTCAGCGACACTGCATACGGCACCAAGACTGCATCCGGTGTAGTAATGACTGTAGGCGCAGCAGGTGAAACCGAGATCCTCTTCAACGTTGTTGTCGGCGGTCAGACCACCGGCGAATACGGCACTCTTGCAGATGCGATTGCAAATGCTCCCGCAGGCGCAACCATCAAGCTCCTTAAGGACGTTACTATCGATGCATATGCTGCTATCGCAACCATCGATAAGGCACTTACCATCGACCTTGGCGGATACCACCTCCAGGTTGTTCAGTACGCAGCAGGCGGTCAGATCGTTATCGCAACCACCTCTCCTGTTGTAATTACCAACGGTCGTATCTCCTGTGCAGCAGATCCTGATTATAGAGCAACTCTTGCCACCATCCCCTTAAACTATGACGTTGGTGAGCCTCTCTTCGTTGCAAAAACTGTTGCAGTAGACCTTACCTTTAACAATGTTTCTACTTACTCCGCAGGCTTGTTCTACAACACTGTTTCCGGCTCTAAGTTCACTGTTAACGGCGGCTACCACCAGCAGACTGCTATTACCTATCCCGAGAAAACTTATTACAACCGCGCCCTTGTAATATCCAAGGCAAACATTACTGTTCTCTTCAAGAATGCAAGCATCTATCTTGACTGGTGCGGATCTCTTCTTGTAAGCACAGCCGCAAATGAGGCTGACTACAGCAAGGCACTCTCCACCTTCACCTATGAGGGCTGTAAGGTTAACTTCACCGGCGGCGCAAACCAGATTATCCGTGTTGCAAACAGCAAGACCTTCGTATACTTCAAGGATTCTGACGTTTACGGAGCATTTGTAAAGCCCGTCTGCAAGGATAACGACGAGATCGGCTTCACTTCCGCAAACCTCCACTTCGATAAGGATTGTACCTGGTACAACACCAATCAGAGCGGCGCTATTGATCCCACTCTTCCCGAGGGCTATGCATTCTTTGCAATTGCTTCGGATAAGGCAACCATCAGCTACGATAAGTACGCTATCACCGGTACCATCCAGCAGGGAACTCTCGTATTCCCCACCGCTCCCGGCACCGCAACCTTCACCGTTGCATATGAGGTAGTTGATACAACCAGCTTTGCATTTATGATCACTACCAGCGGTGGCACTACCTACTACAACAGCTCCTATACTCTTGATGACGTTGTAGCAGCTGCACCCGCAGGCTCTACCATCACCTTCCTTCAGGATTACTTAATGGTTACCGACCGTTACTTCCCCGGCGGCAGCAACAAGAAGGAAGAAAACCTCAATGACTGGGAATCTCATCCTCTTACTATCAACAAGAATCTTACTATCGACCTCGGCGGATGCACTCTTACCATTGAGATGCATGCAAAGAACGGTGGCTTCAAGATTTCTACCACCTCCGCGGTAGTATTCCAGAACGGTAACATCGTTGCTGTTTCTCACGAGGACTTCAAGTACAACAACGGAGAACACGACGCTAAGACCTCTCCTGTTGTTCAGGTTTCCACCCATGGCGCTAACGTCACCTTCAACAATGTAAACACTGAGATCGGTGCTCTCATCTACTCCTACGGTAACAGATATAGCGTCACCGTTAACGGTGGTGTTCACGTGCTTACCAGCGAGCGTGATGCTAACACCCCAGGCTTCATCGCAGGTCAGGCAGACATCACCGCAACTGTAAACAATGCAACCTTCTACGTAAACTATGACTACGTTGTAGGTGCATCCTCTTACAGAGAGTTCGCGAACATTAGCGGCGGCTCCTACACCGCTGACAACTTCAAGAACCAGATCAGCACTACTTTCACCTTCAACAACTGTGACATTATCGCTCCCACCGCTGATAAGAGTGTTGTTGGTCAGGCAAACGAGTTTACTAAGATCTACTTCAACGATTGTAACATCTTCGGTAGCATTACTCCTACCAAGAACTCTTCTGACACCACCTACAAGTACACCATCGCAGGTGGCAAGTTCATCTCCAGCCCCTCTGCTTGTGCATGTGAGTCCTTCAGTGACACTACCGGTGACGGCAAGTGTGACAACTCCGGCTGTTCTAAGTACGATCCCACCAAGATCGTATCCTACAGCGTAAAGACCTGTCCCGCTTCTAACATCGTTCTCGGCGAGGGCACTCGTTTCTCTTCCAGCGCAACTCTTACTAACACCACCTTCGCAAACTCTTACGTTTACTCTAAGCCTGCAAGCGATAGAGTTAATATCTTCGGCACTACTTACGAGCTTGACCGTGTAGCTGATTACATGTACGTAACCTGGTACGATGAGACCGGTGCGGTAATCAAGATTGATAAGATTGACGGCAGCTTCAACCAGCTTTCCGACATTGCTCCCGAATACGAGGGCAAGGGCGGTGTTACCAACGGCTGGTATAAGATCGGCGGCTACGTAGCAAATGCTTGGACCTCCTTCCTTGGCGGTACTGATGCAGTTGACCTTACTACTGTTGACCTCGCTAAGGATAGTGCACTTTATCCTCAGGTTAACGAGGGCAAGATCAGCGCATACCTCACCGCAGCAATGTATAACCTTTCTACCACCGGCGCGATCCGTAACAACTTCTACATTCCCGAAACTCCCGACAACGTTGAGATCCTTGGCGTATACGTAGGCTCCAGAGAAGTTACCGGTACTCTTGTTCTTTACCGTGACTACAAGGGCGATCCCGTATACTACAATATGTATGTGATCAACGAGGTTGGCGCAGTAGAATTTACTAAGACCACCGAGGTTGTAGTTAAGTATAAGGTAAATGGCAGCATTAACCTTGAGCAGGTTTACACACTCTCTCCCGAGAAGTATGCAAACGCTGTTTACAACGACTCTACTCTCACCAGTGGCAACCAGTACAGCACTGCAGCTTACAACGTAGTTGCAGACCTTGTAAGATATTCTTACCTCCTTTCCGAGTATGCAAATGTTGAAAACGAGAAGCTCACCACTCTCTACAACAAGATGTCTGCTCTTTGCTCCAAGCTTCCCTCCGACAGTGAGATGGTAAGCTCCGGCACCAACGTATTTGAGCTTGCCGGCACTACTATCGCATACGAGGCATCCAGCTACGAGCCCAGATGGAAGTTCACTCTTGATGCTTCTGCAAAGGTAGTTGATATCAAGATCACTCTTGACGGTTACCACGGTGGCGTTTACTCCGACCGTACCAACTTTGGTCCCAAGACCTACGGTATCGAGCAGGCTACCAAGGATGCAAACGGCTACATCATCTCCGCATACACTAACAATATCCCCGTTTACAACATCACTCAGCCCTTCACCATCATATTCACTAAGGCTGATGGCACCACCGCTTCCGGTACCTTTGATTTCAAGGCGTACTACAATGCGGTAGGTAAGGGTACTGCAGTAGCAGACTTCATGAAGTCCGTTGTTGCACTCGCTAACTCCACCATCGCTTACAAGTATCCCGATGGAAAGGTTTCTGCTGAGGACGTTGCTGACTTCTTCAGCTGTGACCACGCCGGCGCAGTTGCTCAGGCAACTGTTGTTGACGGCAACTACAACTTCAAGCCCCGCCTTTGCAACAAGTGTAACTCCTGGCTCTTCTACTATGAAGATTACGGAGCAGTTGCAGACGGCAAGACCAACCGTACCCGTGCTACTCACGTGTCCGGTACTAACGACTACGAGGCTATTTACTGGACTCACGCAAATGCTAACGAGTGGAAGGATAGAGATGATCTTTCCCTTGGCAAGAACGTTGCAGTTGTCGGTAACTCCAACCCCTCCGAGGCTAAGTACTACTACCTTAGCCTCCCCGAGGGCAGGGGTGTTTACCAGGTAAATGGCTCCGCTCACAAGCTTAACCAGAACCTTGGCTCTATCACCATCGCAACCGATACCTCATGGAACGGTGTTCACTGGATCATCGATGACGACTCGATCTGTAACACCTCCGGATGTACCTGTACCAATGATCTCGGCGTTTCGAGAAAGCATGGTAACTACCACTCTCAGTCTATCTTTATTATAGACGAGTACGGTAAGGAAAACGTTATTGAAAACCTCTCCGGTAAGATCTCCTCTCTTAAGCCCGGTGACACTAATATCGGTTATGCCCCCGGTCGCGCTATGCTCATATATGTACAGAGCACAGAGAGATACATCAACTACCGTTACGGTGCTAACGCAAGCGACGGTGTTGCAATCAACGAGATCCTTCTTGTTGACGAGTTTGGTAACATAGATCCCTCTACTCCCGTTCAGTGGACCTACACCAAGCTTACTACCGTAAGAGCATACGCGGTTGATACCGATCCTATAAAGATCTCCGGTCTTGACAGCTCTGAAAACATCAACTCCTCTTACGAGTCCTACGTTAACAACTCCACTAAAATTACCATTCCTCATTACGTTACCTGTAACAGAGATATCACCATCCAGCGCTCTCACGCAACTATTGAGGGTATCGACCGCTTCTTCACCGAGGAGCCTAGTGCCGACAATTACGAGACCGGCAACAGACGTTATGCTTACAACTTCATAACCTCAACCTGGTGCCACGATGCAACCATTAAGGATATGCTTGTTCTCAACCACAACGGCCAGAAGGGTGCTTCCGGCACCAGCCAGGGCTCCTACGAGTTTGACGGTACTGATGCTAACGCAACTAAGTGGATCAACTGCAGAACTAAGAACATGTTCTCTAATTCTACTGACGGTGGTGTAATTGCATACCCTGTTTACAGAGGTCTGTTCGGTACCAACCGTATGCGTAACATGTATCTCGAGGACTGTTACCTCAACTCCTTCGACGCACATACCGGCGCACACAACGTAACCATCAAGGACTCTACCATTGAGCATATGAACTTCGTTGGTGGCGGTGACATCATTATTGATAACGTTATCATCTACACCTCTGTTTACAGTGTTAAGAGCTATAATGCCGGCATCTTTACCGGTAGCAAAGCCCTTGGCTTTGCGTTCAATCTTCGTGATGACTACGGTTCAAACTGGCACGGCAACGTGTACATTGACGGTCTTACTGTAAGATATGGTAAGGGTAAGACCGACCTCATTACCATCTTCAGAGGCTCGTACAAGAACCAGTACTACGGCTTCGATGCTACCTATGTTCCTCAGGAAATCTACATCAACAACTTCCATATCGAACAGTATGAGGCAACCGTTTCCAACGGTGTTAGAACCGAAACTATCACAGCTAAGGATTCCAGCGCTGCAAAGGTTTACCTTTACTATGCAATCGATGATCTTAAGTCTACCGACGTTCCCGCAACCAGTGTAGAAGGCGCTAGCAAGCCTACCTCTACCAGTGGATCAGATTACGGTACTAACCATCTTGAATGCACAAAGAAGCTTGTAGTTACTAACAGCCCTGCTATCAAGGCAGCTAACCTTCCTACAGGTTCCTTCTGGATCAACATGGAAGTAACCCTCGAGGGTACAAAGTATGTTGCATCCAAGAAGAACTCCTGGAGCTCCAGCTACGAGTGGAAGGCACAGTAATGCTTTATCGCTAAAGCTGTAACGCAAAAATTATTAGCAAAAAACCCAAAAGGGCAGACCTCGGTCTGCCCTTTTTTCTTTTTCGTATGGAAAGATAAATTTGCAAATTTAATAGCAAAGCCGCACCCCGTGTAACTTTATTTGATACAAATTGAAGCAAAATCTATTGTTTTCTCACCGCTTTTTGTAACGCTGATCAAACTTTGCCGTTTTGTAGGCTTACAAATATCCGTGTGCTATTGACAAAAGGAGGTTAAGGTGTTATAATAAAACGAACGCGCACATATTTTGCGCGCATTATATTATAGGAGCTTTTATGACTTCACTTAAAAACAAACGCCGACTGTCACTCATAGGCATCGACCTGACTATATTTTTGGCAGTGTATCTTTTGGTTTGTGTGCTTCTTTCGTTCACACAGACTGTAAGACTTTCTGTGCTCGGATATGCATATAATGCTTTTGCGGTATACGTATGTGTATTTGCGGCCCGCCTCGTTATAGGTGTGTACTCAAATATGTGGCGCTATGCAAATGCTATCACCTCTCTTGGCTTGATTTTGGCCGATTTTGTTGGTGGTGGTATAGCTGTTGCCGTTACGTCCTTCGTGTCCCCGGCTAATATAGGCGGCTGGCGTACATGTGCGCTGGTTAGTATGTCATGCATAATGACTCTTGCATCTCGCTTTGTATATCAGCATGCGCACCGTAGTCAGAACATCGCACACAACAAATCTGCAGAGAATAAGATACCCGTCGCTATCCTTGGCGCCGGTCAGATAGGCAGCCTTCTTGCAGAGGAGCTTCTTTACGACAAGAACTCCAAGTACACCCCCATGTTCTTCATCGACAAGGACGTGAATAAGGTCGGTATCAGTCTGCTTGGTCTTCGCGTTTATGCAAGCGATGATAAGCTTGCAGAAAGACTGCACTCCGTCGGTGTAAAGGAGGTCTTTATTGCGATCTCCGACATCAGCGAAGAGAAGATCAAGGATCTTTATGACTTCTATACCGTTCTTGGCTGCAAGGTGAAGATTTACGACTTCCCGATCAAGGCGGACAACGAATCCGAGGGACAGAAGCGCGCGATTCGTGACGTACGAAT
Source organism: Eubacteriales bacterium (assembly GCA_045659365.1). GTDB lineage: Bacteria > Bacillota > Clostridia > Oscillospirales > CAG-272 > UBA1740. The sequence goes on from JAZOWT010000031.1 coordinate 29,016, forward strand.
TGAGGATCTCCTCTTCCGCGATGCTATCAAGGTTACCGATAGCGCGGCTGCCGACTACTATAAGGACAAGGTCGTTCTTATCACCGGTGGCGGCGGCTCGATAGGTAGTGAGCTTTGCCGTCAGGTGGCACAGTGCGCACCCAAAAAGCTTATTATTCTCGATATATATGAGAACAATGCATACGACATCCAGCAGGAGCTGCTCCGCAAGTATAAGGGCGCGCTTGATCTCTGTGTAGAGATCGCATCCGTGCGCGACCGTGCTCGCCTTGATGCAGTATTTGCATACTACCGTCCCCAGGTGGTGTTCCATGCCGCCGCACATAAGCACGTTCCGCTTATGGAGCACTCGAATGCCGAGCCTATCAAAAACAATATTCTCGGTACCTACAACACCGCCGATATGGCAGAGAAGTACGGCACCGAGAAGTTCATACTCATATCTACCGATAAGGCAGTAAACCCCACTAACGTAATGGGAGCATCCAAGCGCCTTTGCGAAATGGTCATCCAGTGCCGCAAGGATAGCGCAACCGCATTCGCCGCTGTCCGCTTCGGCAACGTCCTCGGCTCTAACGGCTCCGTTATCCCCCTCTTCACTAAGCAGATCGCCGCAGGCGGCCCTG
>JAZOWT010000032.1:0-7509 GCA_045659365.1 Eubacteriales bacterium
AAATGGTGCCTCCGATCGGAATCGAACCAACGACACGGGGATTTTCAGTCCCCTGCTCTACCAACTGAGCTACAGAGGCATATCGGGATGGCGACTCGGATGGGGCTCGAACCCACGACCTCTAGCGTGACAGGCTAGCGCTCTAACCAACTGAGCTACCAAGCCATTCCCGATAAAAGACCTTTTCAGGTCATTTGGCCTTATTGCTAAAGCCTTGGTGGAAAGTACAGGGCTCGAACCTGTGACCCTCTGCTTGTAAGGCAGATGCTCTCCCAACTGAGCTAACCTTCCGACTGACGCTCAACTATTATACCAAAACTTTTCACATTTGTCAAGTGTTTTTGAAAAATAATTGAAAAAATTATTTTTTGACATTTCGGGGTTGCCCTATCCGGGCAACCCCTTTTGTTGCATCGTCAGGAAAAGGTGATCTTGTTTCCTATTCTTTCGATAATGAAATCAACAGTAAAGCCCTCTTTGTTTGCGATGAGTGCATCGATGAGTGTATCGTAATCGTCAAGGAGCTTGTTAAAATCATTTGTCGATACATCTATTGATATGGTAACCTTGTTTTCTGCCTTTACGTCATCAACAAGAGTGTCGTAGTTCTCTTCCTGTACAAAGAGCATGGGTATCGAAAGTGCATACTTGACGTACGTGTCATTTGCAGCATCATAAGAATAGAAATACTGTGTTCTAAACTCTATATCGAAACGACGGGAAAGCGCCTTCAAAGAAAATCCGCCAACATATGTAGGCTCCCACTCGCTTGATGAGCCGTTAACATAAAGCTTAGATTCCTCGTCCTCAGTTCCGGCAACATACTTAATGGAATTAATGCCGTCAACGTCGCTAAGATCAAACCAAAGAGTGTTATAGGTGATAGACTTAAGGGTTTCCTCAACCTCATATCCTATCATCTTGCCGGTTTTGGCATTGTATAGCTCGCTAATGTATCCGGTAAAGCCAATCATTCCGTCGGCCTTGTTACCGACCGCACTTACGTAATCGCCGTTGATGTAGAAATCTGCGGCACTCGCAACCTCAACAGAGGATACAACGATGTACTCATAGATGTGTCCGTCAACAGAGCCATCATCGTTCTTTTCAACACTAAAATATGCACGGCGTACACCAAGGTACTTTATAGCAAAATCGTAAGCATCCTCGCTTATAGTGTATGCAAGTGCATTGGCATCACCAATCTGAATTCTTACGTTTTTAACCTTGGTTGCAACGTTCATATCGAGAGCGATCTGTACGCTCTGTTCACCGAGCGCAGGTATCGTTGCGGTATAATCGAGAACATAGTATATCGAGCTACCGTCGTATTTAATGGTTACCGAATAAATACCGTTTAAGAAGCTGTGGTTTGCTGTATCTGCGGGATTGCTGTCGATATAGTTGTTAAAAGCCACAACAGACGAGGTAGCAAGAGTGTCGACAACCGAGAGCACGTTAAAGAACGTCATTGACTGCTGGATATTGTCAAGCACCATGTTCCACTGCTCACCAAATCCACGAGTAGGGATATCATTTACGTTAACGAACGAGGAATAATCGATCGATGCATCAGCAGCATTGATGAGGTTTGCTGAATAAGCAGGCTGCATCGATTCAGGGATGTAAGAATAGGGGTTAAGTGAATAGCTATCAAGAAGCTCGGCAAGGTAATCACCGATTCCAACCTTTTCGTTCCACACCGCGTAGTATGTAACGTTGCCGGTAATAACGGTTGTCCAATCCACCTCTACGTTAGCGCTTGCAGTGGTAGACCAACCAACAAAGCGGAAGCCATCAAGCACAGGGGCAGTCTCAGGCTCAACTGCCACACCACCGTATTCAACACTCTGTGAAGCTATCTTAGAGCCGTCACCGGTAGAGAAAGAAACGGTATAGACCTGCTTGGTCTTTGAAATCTTTGCATAATATGTCGCGTCTGTACTTGCGGCAGGAATTGTCGAAAGTACCTCTCCGCCTGCGGTCGCACACCAGCCATCAAAGGTATAATCCCACTCTGCAGTATCGGCCTTGTTGTAGGTGTAAGAGGGAGTCGCGCCCTCTTTTACGGTAGTGGTAGTTAAAGTAGTGCCATTTTCATCAACCCAGGTGATGGTATAATTCGTGGTTGTGCCGGTTTCGCCACCGGTTTCGCCGCCGGTTTCGCCACCAGTTTCGCCGCCGGTTTCCCCGCCGGTTTCCCCGCCGGTTTCCCCGCCGGTTTCGCCACCCGAGGGAGTTTCAGTGGTATCACCGCCGCACGAAGCGAGTAATGACACAGCAATAAGAAGCGCAAAAATCAGAAGTAAAAATCTACTTTTCATTATACAAGCTCACTTTCATAAGGATTTTGAAAATTTTTCACAATTGCGAAAGGATATACAAATACGGAGACAGTCGCACCCAACAAAATAGCAAGCATACCTGCAATAAGTGCAAGCAAAATTCCAATCGCCCAGAACAAAAGCTTTACCGTCAGGAGCCAAATAATGCCATCAAGGTCGAGCGTGAAGATCAAGCCGGGCATACGCACAAATCCCCAGCTGAATATTTCAAGCACCATATCAGGGACAAAGTTGTTTTTGAGTATAAGGCATGATGCAAAGGCGGAAGCGATAATGCCAAAAAGCATCGGAACCCAAAAGTTCTCAATGTCAGCAAAGCCAAGCAACATAGCCAAAGCAAGAAGAATGCCACTCACTACGAATGATGCGATCCTTCTTTTAAAATGTGGTTTCATAACAAGAACCCTCCTTTTTTATTTATTTCTATTATAGTAAACTTATTTACTAATGTCAATAGTAAACTTGTTTACTTGATATAATAAAAACAGAAATAGACATGGGAGGCGGAACGGTGAAATACGTTAAAAGAATTCGCGACCTGAGAGAGGATCACGACAAAACGCAAAAGGAAATAGCCGACGTACTCGGCACCTCGCAAACAATGTATGCACGTTATGAGCGCGGCGCGAACGAGCTTCCTATACACCACCTTCTGACCCTATGCAGATACTACAAAGTCAGTGCTGATTACATACTTGGATTAGAAGAATAAAAAACGCCACTTTCGTAAGTGGCGTTTTCTTATTTATCTGGCTTCGGGAGGTGCTTTTTGAACCAGCGGCGCTTACCGCAATCAGGGCAAAAAAGATAGCGCTTGCTACCGACATGTGGCGCGTTGATATACTGTTTGGTAGTAGGAACAATATGGGCGCCACATATAGGGCAAACAAATGAGCCGGCATCACTGTCGAGTGCGCAAGCAACGAAAATGCAGCCGAGCAACACAACAAAACCAATTGCGATAAACAAAATTCTCACCCATGCTTCCATCTCGATAAATCCCGCTGCAAGTATGAGCGAAAAGCCGGACAACAGTCCAAGGAGTGCGACGACGTTCGACAGCACGTGCTTTTTTCCGGCTTCTTGATATTCTCTTATAATATTTACGATGTTCTCCTCAGCGCGGTCGCGGTAATTCTCATTTTCAAGGCGCTCGCCGGAAAGCAGCTCGTTAACCGTGATGCCAAGAATGGCACAAAGAGGAAGCATAAGGGCAACCTCGGGTAAACCGTTTCCGCATTCCCATTTAGACACCGTCTTGTCGGTTATGCCCAGCTGCTCGGCTAGGTCGCGTTGCTTCATACCCATACCAAGGCGAAGCTCTCTGATAAATTTACCGATCTTGACCTGATCCATAAATACCTTTATCCTTTCGCAATACTATTTCAACAACAATTATATACCGCGCGGTGCCAAAAATCAATCCACGCGACGTGGAATTTCGCATCAGATCGATGATTTGCAAGCTATTTTCTCTTTAAAACTTTACACGGGGGTGCTCGTTAGAGTGTTGTGCGTCATTTTCGACTTTTCTGCTCGGGTTGTAAAAAAGCATGCCGAATATCATAATTAAAGCAAGGATAACACCGTAAAACAATACAGGAAAGGCAAATTTCCCCTCTTCCCTTGCCGAGAAATATGGCAAAATTCCATGGGCATAAAACGCAGCAAACACCATAAAAAGCGACGCCAGTATCGCAAGTATCGGCATCACTGTATTGCTCATTACAGAGCGCCGCCCGTCCTTGATTATAAGGGCAACAAATATCGGTATATATATCGCGTATATGGTCACTATCGGCAATTCGGACGAATCAAAAGCGAAAAGCCCAAAAATCGATCCACCCGGAACAACGTTTGCACCGTAATAGTAGAAAAACCAGACCACCGTCACCACAAGCCCCACGACTCCCGAATTGACCGGCATATTTGAGCTGCTCGCAACCTCGCTAAGCAATTCTCTGCCCGGTCCCCTACCGCGCACCGCAATAGCAAACATCGAGCGAGTTGATGCCAGCATCAGGCCATTCAGTGTGCCGAGGCAGGATACCACGATCAGTGTATTAAGCACCGTTCCGCCGGCATTACCGAAGATGTTTACAAACGCGCGGGTTACACCGAATTCTATCAGCTCATTGGCGGTTGCCGCACCGGAAAGTCCAACAAAAAAGAGCACGTATGCAATAATTATTGCCAACGAGCCAAAAATCAGGGCGCGAGGAAGGTTGCGCTTGGAGTCGCGTATCTCGGTGTTTATCGATGTCGCGATGATCCACCCCTCGTATGCAAAGGCCGCCGATACAACCGCACCGAAAATGCCCGATGCACCTCCACCGTCAGGCTCAGTCAACCCACTTGCGCCGCCTCGCACCACTCCGACGACAGTACCGACAACAGCCATAACAACAAGAGGGGTAAGCTTAACCGCGGTAGCTCCCACCTGAAGCCGACCGGCAATCCTTGGCGAAAGCACGTTTATAGCATAGGAAAGCACCAGGTAAAGCATCGCAAGTGAGATACACAATCCACCCGCCGAATCACTGTTCCCAAAAAGGGATAGCGTATATCTTGCCGCGCTCCACGCAACGACCGATGCCATCGAGGGGTAATATATCACAGACATAAACCAACCAACCGCATATGCGTATCTCTCACCAACGAGCATCTCGGCATAGTCTATCAACCCGCCCGAGCGCTCATATCGTGTAGCTAATCCGGCAAAGGTGTACGCGCACAACATCATAACGATGCCACCGATGATCCAAGCAAGCACTCCGAGGGCGAAGCTACCACCCGTGTTACGTAAAATGTCCCTTGCTTTGAGAAAAACTCCCGATCCGATGACTATCCCCACGACCATCGATACTGCCATAACCGGCCCGTACCGTCTGTCAAGCTTCTTTTCTGACACCCCCCTGCCCTCCTCTCGTTTTTCCTTATTTTTCCCGCGGAACATAAAAATATTCTATGCAAAAAGAAAAATGCTTTTTGCACTTATAGATAAAGTGCTTGATTTTTCAAATTCATCTTGACAAATTAAGTAAAGTTGTGTATAATATCATGCGTACCCTACGGAAGCATAGCTCAGTTGGTTAGAGTACTTGCTTGACATGCAAGGGGTCACTGCTTCGAGTCCAGTTGTTTCCACCAAAACAAAAAGAGCTCCCTTGTGGTGCTCTTTTTGTTTTGTCGGGAGCGCGGAGCGATCAGCTCGCGCGCCACTGCGCGTGATTCTGGTTCGCATACCGCCAAGGGCGGTATATTGCGTAATTCGTCGTGTCCGACCGACGAATAGCAAAATCCAGTTGTCTCGCACCCTTGTGGTGCTCTTTTTTGTTTTGTCGGAAGCGCGGAGCGATCAGCTCGCGCGCCTCTGCGCGTGATTCTGGTATTGCCGCTCGCGGTTAATTCGTTCTAATTGTTCCGCCTTGTTCAAACTATACTCGGCTATGCTCGCATGGCAAGATACCGCAAGCGGTATGCTGCATTCCCGCCGCCCGGCGCGTTGAGCTTGCTCATAAGCGCAGCGGTGTGGAATATTGCCGCCCGCGGCAAAATCCAGTTGTTCAAAGAGCACCACGAGGGTGCTCTTTTTATTTCTTATCAGTTATCCCCACAAAATAATCGGCACTTACGCCGTAAAACTTGCACAGCTTGATCATATCATCGATCTTAAGCTCCGCCCTGCCTTCTTCAATGTGGCTATATCCCTGTTGTGATTTGTTTATGATCTTCGCAACCTCTCTTTGAGTAAGGTCGTTGTCCTCTCTCAAATTGCGCATTCTTTCTCTGTATTTCACGGCGTTTCCCCTTGTTTATTATTTACAGGGAAAGTGTATCATACTCAAAAACCGAGTATTGACTTTTACTCAATAATTGAGTATAATGTTATAAATACTATCGCGCATTCAAATTCGAGAAAAGGGATTATTTATCGTGAAAAACATAGGAATAACCAAAGAAATTGACAGTTTAGGTCGCCTTCAAATCCCCAAAGACATAAGAGTAAGACTCGGCTTAAAGAAAAACGTTCAGCTCGTAGTAACGTCTGATGGATTATTGATAAAAAGCGAAGAATATAAGCTTGTACCAATAGATAACGATAAAGCAAAATAGCCACCGCTCCCCCCCTTGCATTTTCACCCGATAAGTGCTATACTTAATTCGAGGTGATAAACATGTTCAACTTTACACACTTTACAGACTGCGCTGAATCAGAGTGGCGCGGATTTAAAAGAATAGATTTCAAGTTCGAGGGACGAGAGGCAATTCTTGTTTTTCCAAAGGAAGCAAATGCAGAGAAAAACTGGCTTTTAAAGACTGAGTATTTCGAGGCTTTTCAGGACTTTGAGTACGAAATGGTGTGCCGCGGCTGGCACCTTGCGTTTATCAAAAACGTGACACGGTGGTGCATTGACGAGGATCTTGACCTCAAAGCGCGCTTTGCCGTGGCGCTTGCCGAGGAGCTCGGGCTTTACCCAAAGTGCGTACCGGTCGGCATGAGCTGTGGCGGTATGATCGCGGTAAAGCTGGCGGCAAGACACCCCGGGTGCGTGAGCGCACTTTACCTTGATGCGCCGGTTATGAACCTGCTTTCCTGCCCTGCAGGACTCGGCAACGGACGTGCAAAATCAATGCCGGAGTTTACTGAACACACCGGAATGACTCTTGTAGACCTGCTCTCCTACCGCGATCACCCGATCGACAAGATGCACCTTTTACTTGAAAACAATATCCCTGTGTTTATCGTTTACGGAACGGCAGACTCGATCGTGCCCTACGAGGAAAACGGAATGTTGCTCGAAAAGTACTACCGCGAGAACGGTGGAATTATCGAAACCGTCGGCAAGCCCGGTTGCGCGCACCACCCTCACGGACTTGAAGACAACACACCGCTTATTAAATTTGCAGAGGAGCACCGCCTGTGATTAGCGTGACGTCCTTGATGGACGATCGAGTTCGAGCAAAGCGAGAACATATCGAATTCATCTTGCGGAAAAGATGAATATATCGACAAAACGACAAGGAGACAATTTATGAAAAATAGCATTCGCCTGATCGCCCTAGTTTGTTTAGTTTTTATATCGTTTTCAACTTTGTGTTCTTGTTCCAACAAGGAAGCGCACGGTTTGGGAGATTACAGATACCTATCGTTAACGGAAAT
>JAZOWT010000033.1:0-8865 GCA_045659365.1 Eubacteriales bacterium
CAAAGGTCTGATGTGATCGAGAGTTGGATGGTAAGCACTGTTCGGATCTCCGCAGGCTGACTTTTTCATCAATCGTCCTGCGTAATCGTACACGTTTTCTTTATTTCCATAGCGCTCATTCCATACATCAATGGTTCGATACTTCGACATTCCTGAATACCTCCTTTCTAAATGTTCATGCTTATTATCGCACATTTATATAAGAGGCACAATGAACCATGGTTCAAAAAAAGAAAACACCACTTTGCAGCGGTGTTTTCTCATTGTTATCTTGCAAGTCCTTGAAGTTTAAGGAAAACTCGCGCGCAAGGCTCACTACGTCCGGACAAATAGTGATAAATCATACGGACGGAAACACCGATTTTTTCGGCAACTTCTTCATTCGTAAGCTGCGTTGAGGCAATTAGGCTTCTCATAAGCATTGCCTTTTCAGAATCTTTGATTCGATTCTCTTTTTGCATAATCTCCACCTCCTTTGCCCAGGCAAAGCAGTGCTCCGAAGGTAATTCATATGCGTATTTATTATACATCTAATCGATGTATTTTGCAATAGTTATTCTTGATTTTCTAAACGTTGTAGATCTGATTTGATTAGTTGAACTCTTTGTTCGGGATCTCCCATAAAGGCAAAGTTGGGCATTGTTTTAATTTTTTCTTCATCTGACAAGAGATATTTTAAAACATATTTATTACATCTAGTGTCTTGCAAACTCATTTCTGTATAATGAGCAATATATTCAAAAGGGTCTATTGTACAATTAAATTTTTTATCCTTGTAATGATTAAAAATAAAATTGTACTTATCTTTAAGCATATTGTCAACCCAACGTTCTAGCGCATCCAATCCATTCAATTCTCTTAAAAGTTCGCGATCACACAAAGAGTTTAACAAATTTACACAGGCTAAAGAGTCGATTATTTTTTCGATATTATTGAAGCCCATTAATCTAAAAGTTTGGCCAAGTATTAATTGGTTAATATAAATTGTGTCCCATTCAGAAAGTTTTACTGCTTCATATTCGAACACATCATTTGGAAGGAAATACCCCGGGAAGCAGTAATTCACCTTGGGTTGTTTGCTAATTTCACGGCTCTCGATCCAAGATGGCCATATGTCTGGTTTGGGAAGCACTATTTTTTCACCGTTTATGCTGTTTGGGTCATCATTATAGAGTTTAAAGAATGGGTGAACTAATACCATGCACCTAGTTGAAGATAGATTGAAAACATTGAAGTTTTCATACATCAAATTGTTAAAGGATAGGCCGTGTGCGTAAAAAAGTCTAGACATTGCACTTAATTTTGTATCGTTCATCTTTTCCAACATGTAAGAAAGTTTTGATAAATCCAATCCTTCAAACACATGATGACTAGGTTCATACTCTGATAACATTCCTGATGAAGATAAAATAAACTCATGTTTATCATGACTATCCCAAAAAGAAACATATGCACCATTTACAACCTCTGCCCAACAGTAAAGCTCTTGTGTGGCCAATGGGTGTTCTACAATTTCCTCCACGGTTTCACACTCGAGATAAAGTTTCATTGCACGCATATGTAAATCATACGGAGATAGTTCAAGTGTCTTCGTGACAGGAAGCATTTTCGCTTTTTCGCCCAGCATATCTAATTGTGCAAACATCAAATACCGTTGGGTATTGTTGTGAAAATTGGATATAGCTTGTTGAAAATGTTCTGGAGTATATGTTCGGACGCTATCTAAAAGCAAAAACTTCTTTAGTAAATTAAGTTCTTTGCGTGTAAGTCTTATGACATCGCAATTAATTATTTTTTTATCCAATAAGGAAGCAACGGGCTGCTCTAAATCATGTGCCATCTTTTCTTCTATATCGTTTTCGTATATATCTCTGTCAAAAAAGATTTTGGCTGCTTGCCTATGCTCAATAATCTGATTTGTTTGCATATCAAAGGTGCTTACAGAAGGTGCAAATCTTTTGATAATGAATTGGGAAACATAATGATTTTTAGCCATACTTTTTCTCCTCGTATCTTTTGTATCTCAATTGCATTTTTTATATTATAACATAATGGCGCTAGTTCTTCAAGGTGTTTGTATGAACGCGATCCAATTCTACACAATCCGTTTTCTTTGTTTAAGGCTGCGTATTTTTTGTAAGTTGCGCATTAGTTATTGAAGAAGAATATCTTTTGTGATATAATTGTTTTACTAAACTTCGGAAGGATACTTCTATGACTCGTAAAGAATTTGAAGAGCTTGTCTTCGATACATACAACGTAAGAGCAGATTATCCTTTCGAGGACGATCTTGTAACGGGTGTCTTCCGTCACGAAAGTGGCAAGTGGTTTGCACTTGCAATGAATATTGGGGAAAGAAAAATCGGTCACGAGGGTGACCAAAAAATCGATGTAGTTAATCTGAAGTGCGCGCCCGAGGTGATCGAATCGATCGCCGGAGTCGAGGCGGGGGTTTACCCCGCGTATCATATGAACAAGGTTCATTGGCTGACGGTGGCGCTCGACGAGTGCGACGAGGGGATGCTTGAGTGGTTGCTTGGTATCAGTTATGATTTAACAAAACGAAAAGGCAAGGCTAAGCTTTAGAGCATAAAAATGGGCGACAGGATTATATCCTACGCCATGAAAATAAAGGACATTCTTTGAGGGTGTCCTTTGTTGTTTGGTTTTCAGGCGGAGGAATTTTGTATTGAAAAATCCGCACCCGTGTGATATAATATAGAAAAATCATTTGCTTTTGACAAGGGAGCACACGCATGGAATACAGAATTTTAGGAAAAACAGGGCTTGAAATTTCGAGATTAGGCTTTGGCGGTATACCGATCCAGAGGATCGATGCCGAGGGCACGAGAAATTTGATCGGCGAGCTGGTGAAGGCGGGGGTCAATTATATTGACACCGCGCGCGGATACACCGTGAGCGAGGAGTATCTCGGCTATGCGCTGGAGGGCGTGCGCGACAAGTTCGTGATCGCGACAAAGAGCACCTCGCGCGACAAGACAGGAATGGCGAATGACATTGACACGAGCCTTGAGAAGCTGCGCACCGACTATATAGACCTGTATCAGATGCACAATCCGGGCGCGAAGGAGCTTGAGGTTGCGACAGCACCCGGCGGCGCACTTGAGGCGCTTATCGAGGCGAGGGAGTCGGGCAAGATCGGACACATCGGCATCACGCTTCACTCCTTGGAGGTGTTTGAGCGTGCGGTAGAGCTTGACTGGGTGGAAACGATCATGTTCCCTTACAATATTGTAGAGACACAGGGCGAGGCGCTTATAGCAAAGTGTGCGGAGAAAAATATCGGTTTTATCTGCATGAAGCCCTTGGCAGGCGGCGCGATCGAGGATGCAAAGATAGCCCTGCGCTTTGCCGTCAGCAATCCTGCGGTGACGGTAGTTATACCCGGAATGGCGGAGGTGACAGAGATCACCGAGAATGCGGTGGCGGTGGCCGATACTTCCCCGCTTTCTGCCGAGGAGATTGGTAAAATTGAAGAGATAAAATCGCTTTTGGGCACAAATTTTTGCAGACGTTGTAATTATTGTGCGCCATGCACGGTTGGAATCAATATTCCGGCGGTGCTGCTTTTCGAGGGATATTACAGCCGTTATCACCTGCCGGAGTGGGCCGAGGCGCGCTATGCGACACTTAGTAAAACCGCATCGGATTGTATAGAGTGCGGCGCGTGCGAGACGAGATGCCCCTACAATCTTCCTATCCGTGAGATGTTGAAAAACGCGGCAAGGGTGTTCGGAAAATAAAAAACATCGACAAAAAATTATCAAAACTCTTGCATATCTCATTATTTTATGGTATAATAGTCGAAATGTAAATATTTAATGGACTATTTTAATGGACGTAATATAAGGAAGACGTAAATGAATATGAATGAAATCAAAAAAGTTGCAATTTTGACTGCGGGCGGAGACTGCCCCGGCTTGAACCCTGTAATTCGTGCGGTTGTAAAGACCGCGATCACCAAGTACGGACTTGAGGTAATGGGCGTGCGCCACGGTTACTTCGGACTTTATCACGGTGATTTTATCAAGCTTGGACTTGACGACGTAGACGAAATTATCACCAAGGGCGGTACTATCCTGTACAGCTCGAACAAGGACAATCTTTTCCAGTATCCTGTCAAGGACAAGGACGGAAACCTTGTGCGCGATGAGAACGGAAAGCTTATTTACGAGGACTGCTCTGACGTTGCGGTCGAGAACCTCAAGAAGGCCGGCATCGACGCTATATTTATCCTCGGCGGCGACGGATCTCTTACCTCGGCAAGAGATTTTGCACGTAAGGGCGTAAAGGTTATCGGTATCCCCAAGACCATCGACAACGACCTTGCACACACCGACTACACCTTCGGATTTGACACCGCTATCTCGGTTGCGACCGACGGACTTGACAGAGTGCGCACGACCGGTATGTCACACCACAGAGTAATGGTTGTTGAGATCATGGGCAGAGGCGCAGGCTGGATGACCCTGCATGCAGGTATTGCGGGCGCGGCTGACGTAATTCTTATCCCCGAGATCCCCTACGACATTACCAAGGTTGCAGAAAAGATCAAGGCTGACAAGGCAAGCGGCAAGGAATTTTCTATCGTTGCTGTATCCGAGGGTGCAAAGGCGCTTGACGGCAAGCAGGTGATCGCTAAGGTTATCGAGGACAGCGCAGACTCCATCCGTCTTGGCGGTGTTGGTGCGGTAGTTGCAGACCAGCTTGAGAAGCTTACCGGCTCTGAGGCAAGAGCGACCACTCTTGGCCACATTCAGCGCGGCGGTACTCCCACCGCACACGACAGAGTGCTTTCCTCTCGCTACGGTTATGCGGCAGTTGAGCTTTGCATGAAGGGCGGCTTTGGAAGAATGGTTGCACTCCAGGGTGACCAGATCGTTGACGTATCACTTGAGGACGTAATCGGTCAGAAAACCAAGAACGTTGACCCGAACGGCGAGCTCGTAACCATGGCAAAGGCTATGGGAATTTGCTTCGGCGACTAATAAAAGTACATAAAAAACCCACCACGGTACACGATTTTTCGTACCACGGTGGGTTTTTTGTTTTTAGAAGCTTATGTTCATAAGGACGATCGCCGTGAGGGTCAGGGCGATGCCGATCGCGGATTTAACATTAAGCTTTTCCTTAAATATAACTACCGCCATTACCACGGACAAGACCATTGCAAGCCCCTGGCTCATCGGATAGAGAATGACTGCATCGAGGTGGGATGCTGCCATAGTATTGAAATACGAATTAAGGAAGAGGCAGGCTGCCATAATAGCCACGTAGAGCCAGATGGGCTTTACGACACGGAGCGAGATCTTTATCGGCTCGCGGTCCTTGATAGACAGAACTGCGCTTATGACCAAGAGCGCGGCGGCGGCAAAGACGTAAACGTAGAAATTGAATACGAGGGCGTTGCCGTCGGGAAATTCATTCGCATACATCTTTTGCGTAAGGTTAGATGCGCCGCTGAATAGCATAGTTACTACCAGGAGTGCGAGTCCGCGGAAGGTCCACTTCCCTCTCTCGCCGTTGCCGGTTGCGCTTATCAAATAAATTCCGACAAGGATAAGTCCGACGCATATCATATCGACAAGACCGATCGGCTCGTCGTAAAGGATATTACAGAATACAAGCGGAACAAGCACGCCGCCGGCAACGAACACCTCGACCATCATATACATCGAATTGCGGACCGAGATCAGCCAGAAGACAACAAATCCCGCAGAGCAAAGTCCCGATGCGATAGCGATCAGCATCATTCTTGCAGAGGGCACGGCAAACGACGCGTTGGTCGCAAGCGGTAAAATGAAGCCGATCACGCAGCAAAGGAGCATACGCACGGTGGTGATGGTAATGGCATCACGGGTGCGGGTTATGGCGTACGACGAGTGCTTGCCGCAATACGCTTTTATGATACCGGCGCTTAACGCCAGCGTTAAAAATAAATATCCCATTTCGCCCTATCAATCTACGCGGATACGAGGTCTCTTTGCAACTCTGTTGAGAACGGGCGCGTAGGTCTCGTCATTGTGACGGAACATCTCGGCAAGGAGCGCAAAGGGCAGATATATGCCACCGTCAAACGTGCCGGCGGTACACATGGTTGTATCGGTGAGCTCGTTCTCGCGAATGAACTTCATCATACGGTGAGCCCAATGGCCGCCCGTCATCCAGTTGGATGCGTATCTGCGCCAGGATTTAGCACGCAGGCGACGGTCGTGATCTGCGATCTCGGGTGCGTTTTCTCCCATTATGTAGGGTCCGATCTGCCTCACGACCTTAGTCCAGTCAAGCATCATAACGCTCTTGAAGGCGAAGCCGACACCACGGCCGCCGCGAAGGTTGAGTATCTCCTTAACGAACTCAAGGGTCTTTTCAAACTCCTCCTCGCTCTTCATCAAGGACGAGTAGCTGAAGGGGAATTCTCCGCAGTCCTCCCAAAGAATCTCGATGCGGGGATCTACCTTGGATATCTCGGCAAGGCGGTTTCTTACAGAGGATGCGTGCAGACCGAAGATAAGGCGAAGGTCGGGTGTGATCTGCCAAAGCTGCTGTGCAACGTCGTTAACCATTTCGGTAACCATCTCGGAGATAAGCTTGCCGCCTACTCTCTCCTCGTTGCGCTCGGTGAAGGCCTGGAAATAGATGCCGTCACACTTTACAGGGGCGTACTGCTCACGGTAGGTGCGGACGATAAGCTCCTTGAGGTTATTTATGGTTTCCTCGGTGATCTCGGTTGCCTTGTTACCGATCTCGCGCCAGCCCCAGCTGTAACCGAGAACGACGCTGATACCGTAGGAGTGCGCGTATTCGATTATCTCGTCGATGTTGATCGGAATGTAATCGTTCCATATAATAAGCTCGTTTAATTTGACACGGGCCATGTTGTCTATGTAATCGCGGTAGCTGTTTATCGAATGTCCCCAGGTGAAGATGCTGCGTATCTTGTGGTCGGGAACTTCCGAGTAAAAGCCCTCTTCAATAGGCGAATTGAAGAAGAAATCGGGCATTACGTTTGCGCCGCCGCTAGGTGCGTGCATGTTGATATAGTCATCAAGGAAGCTTACTACGGAATAAAACAGCTCAAGCTCACTTCTCGCGGTAAGGAATACGAAGCTCCCCTCCTCGTCGTCGGGGTTGCGCACCACCTTGATGGCAAAGCCACCCTCGGGAAGTTCGTCGGGGGTTATGTACTTTCTAATAGTTTCGCTCTCGTCGTAAAGACCTATAAAGAATGCGCACTTCGGTACCTTGCAGCCCTCCTTCTCGCAGGGCAGAACGTAAATGCTGTACACCATTTCCTCACGGATAAGGAGTCTGCCGGCCTCCTTGGAGAGCAGGTTTATCGCCCTTTTGGTGATTCCCTCGTATTTGCCGGAATATATGATCTTCCAATCTTCTTGCTTCATTTTAAGAGCCTCCCATATTTGTTCGATGAGTCCATTATATCACAAATGGGGGTACAGGAAATATACAAATACCAATCAAAAAATATCGTTTTTCGAAACTTTTCGCTTGACACGGTCGGGCGGTTGTGATATTATTAGTTGTGAAAGAATCAAACGTGCGGGGGGTACATATGAAAATAATAGATATCAGCAGAGCTGATGGCGTAGATTTTAATCTTGTTTTCATAAATGCGCTTAGGCAATTCTGGAAAAATACCAAGAGCTTTCAATGTATTGGAAACCCCAAGAATCAAAACCTGCTTTTATACCTTAACGGCTGCAAAATAACGTATACCGACAAGGACGGCGAGGTGTTCGTTGCAAAGAGCGGCGACCTTGTATACACTCCCGAGGGGAGCGAATACAGCGCGTGGATATCCGACTTTGAAAGCGAAAAGTCGCACACGGTAGGCATTAATTTTTTACTTACTGACGGGCGCGGCGAACGCGCGGTATTATCCGACAAGATACGCATATTTCACATAGGCGAGGCGACAGAGCTTTCCTCACTTATATACCGCGCTGAAGTCGGAGAGCATGGGCGTACGGCGCTTGAGAGCCGTATAATTCTATTGGAGATACTGTCAAAGCTGACTAGCGAGGAGCATAAAAAGGACAGCTCGATAGTATCGACCGCTATCGGATATTTAGCCGAGCATATCGACGAATGTCCGTCGGTCACCCGACTGGCAGAAAGATGCGGTGTAAGCGAGGTGTATTTAAGACGAAAATTCAAGGAAAAGATGGGACTCTCGCCTGCGAAATACCGCAACGAATTGCGCCTTAACAAAGCAAAGGACTACCTTAAATTCGGTGATATAACGGTGCAAGAGATATCCGACACACTTGGATACGCGACCGTATCTCACTTTATAAAGGAGTTCAAGGACAAGCACGGAATATCGCCCCTACAATACAGAAAGAGCGAGAGAGGATAAACGCAGATGAGCGAAAGATATTTGATCATAAACGCCGACGACTTCGGCATGTGTCACGCGCACAACGCGGCAACCGAGGAGCTTTTCAGATGCGGCACGATAACAAGCGCAACCATAATGACACCCTGCCCTGCGGCACGCGAGGCGGCGGAATTTGCCGTCAAGAACCCGCAATTTGCGGTCGGTGTGCATCTGACGACGACGGCAGAGTGGAAAAGCTACCGTTGGGGGCCTATCTCGGAAAATTCGGGCTCACTTATTGACGAAGACGGCTTTTTTCACAAAAGCAGCGCAAAATTCGCACAAAACGCAACGGCAAACGAGGTCGAGCGCGAGCTTGTAGCGCAGATAAAAACGTTACACGGGTACGGGGTAACCCCCTCTCACATGGACAATCACATGGGATCGCTGTACGGCGTGGCGACGGGCGATTTTTCGCTTCTTAAATTGACGCTTGACATAGC
>JAZOWT010000034.1:0-24223 GCA_045659365.1 Eubacteriales bacterium
CATCGGTGGCATCGGTGGCATAGTAATCCGTCCTATTGGCGGTCTCGGTGCTACCAGCACTCCTACCACTCAGACCGGTGCAACCACTCAGGGCCTCGGCTCAGCTATCGGTGCTATCGGCGGTGCTACCGCTCCCGGTGCCGGCTCCGCAGTTGGCGGTGCTGATGAGGATGTCGAAGAGGCTCCCGGTGCAGGTTCTGCAATCGGTGGTATCGGTGCAGTTACTCCCGGCGGTGGTAGTATCGGCGGTATCGTAACTCCCGGCGGCGGCGAGGATGCTGGCGAAGAGGAGGACGGCGGTTCTACCGGTGATGACACTACTACTGAAGAATCTACCAGTTACTCAGAAACCTACCTCGGCTATATCGGTAACAACTACTTCAAGGGTTGTGAAAGCCTCGAGTCCATCACTGTAAAGAACGATGCTTACATCGGTGACAGCGCATTCGAGGGCTGCACAAACCTTAAGGAAGTTATTTTCTACGATCCTAATGCTAACACTGACGAAAACGGTGGCTCCGACAATACCGGCGATTCCGAGGACGTTGGCGGCTCTGACGGCGGCGATATCGGTGAAGCTCCTGATGAAGAGGCTCCCGGCGGTGGCATCGGTGGCATCGGTGGCATAGTAATCCGTCCTATTGGCGGTCTCGGTGCTACCAGCACTCCTACCACTCAGACCGGTGCAACCACTCAGGGCCTCGGCTCAGCTATCGGTGCTATCGGCGGAGCTACCGCTCCCGGTGCCGGCTCCGCAGTTGGCGGGGCTGATGAGGATGTCGAAGAGGCTCCCGGTGCAGGTTCTGCAATCGGTGGTATCGGTGCAGTTACTCCCGGCGGCGGATCGATCGGCGGCATCGTAACTCCCGGCGGCGGTAGTATCGGCGGCACAACTCCCGGCGGCGCTGAGGAGGAAGAGGACGGTGGTTCTACCGACACTAACACTAAGGCTTCTCTTAAGTACCTTGGCAAAAATGCATTTAAGGGCTGTACCGCTCTTACAAGCATTACTCTCCCCGGCATTCCCGAAAATGCAGGTTCCGGCGTATTCGAAGGCTGGACAGCTGATCAGACCATCAACCTTTCCGACACTGAGGCAGATCTTGCTGAGCAGGTTGCCAACGGATTGTTCGACGGTTGCGAGGCTACCGTAAACTACGCAGAAGACTAATCAAAACATTCTAAAGGCTTTATGCCTTGCCTGAAAGGCCACCGCGTTTTGGCGCGGTGGCCCCACGGGCTGTTTGGATTTCGGTCACTGACTGTGTTTTAACGTACAGATACGACAGCCCGTATTTTTAAGCCCGCCTTTTGGCTAAAAAAGGCAATCGTCTATTTGATTTTTTAACATTTTTATTGCATTTCGCAGGCCGACCGGGCTCATACGGGTCCTGTCGGCTAAGAAATGCCTTTTTGGTGCTATGAAATGCGCCAATTTTAAATTCGCGCGCACGCGTATTCGCACGCGCTATGTAATAATTTATACCACGCACACGCGTACGGATATGCTTTACATAAATTTTAGCAACCCAAATAAAACATATTTTTCTTTTTAGGAGAAACGATGAATTACAAAAACAAGTACATCCCATACCTGATCGGCGAGGCACTTTGCTTTGTTGCTGAGGTTGTTCTCTTCATTCTCGCGATCTTGTCCGGATCCACACTCGCCATCATCCTTGGCGCTGTGGCAACCGTGGCATGTGCGGCAGCCGCATCGTGGGTGGGACTTAAGGCTTGGAGCGCATCTCCTCACAAGGCAAAGACTCCTGTCGGTGCCGCAAAAGAGGATTACGATGACAAACCCGCTCCTATCACTTCTAGTGTTAAGGAAGCTGTTGACGCAACGCGCATCGACCTGCGTTACAGAAAGATCACGATCGAGGCTCTCTTAAGATCTCTGTTCTGTGGACTTGCAACAGCATTCTGCGTGACCTTTATACTCGGCACGATCTTCTGGATCATCGGCATGGACGGTAAGACCGGTGCTGTGGTCGGAGCTTTGTGTGGAGCTTTAGTTGGAGTGACGCTTGCCGCTGCGGCAGTGTTCTACTTCTTGAAGTTCAAGCCGGACGTAAAGGCTAACGCAAGACGAATCGACGAGACAGGACTTGAGGAACGAGTCGTTACGATGTTGGATTATCAGAATTCCGACACTCTTATGGCTAGAGTTCAGCGCGAGGATGCTCTGCGCGCACTCAAAACAGTCGATGAAAAATCGATCAAATTTAAATTCTCTAAGAAAATGTTCATCACTCTTGCAATATGCGCATTCCTCGGACTTGCGCTGAGCACCATGGCCGTACTCAGCTCGGCAGGTCTTCTCCCCAGTGGATCGGATATAATTGACCGACTCGCTCCCGAGGAGCCTCCGGTTTACGTTCCTGTTTCTTACATAGCAGAGGACGGCGGCTATATCGACGGTGAGGAGGAGCAGCTCGTTCTTCTTGGTGAAAATGCCGAGCCCGTAGTTGCGATTCCCGAGGAAGGATACACCTTTGAAGGATGGGACGACGGATTCAAGAAGCCGACCCGTAACGATAAGGAAATAGACCACCCCCTTGTACTCGTTGCTATATTCCTCCCCATTGAGGACGAGGGCGACGATCAGGGTGATGAGGGCCCGTCTGATGAAAACGGCGATCAGCCCGGCGAACAGGAGG
This sequence comes from Eubacteriales bacterium, assembly GCA_045659365.1. GTDB lineage: Bacteria > Bacillota > Clostridia > Oscillospirales > CAG-272 > UBA1740. Next base: position 2,664 of record JAZOWT010000034.1, read on the forward strand.
GCGAAGGCGAGCAGGAGGGTGAATCCGACCAGGAGGGCGATTCAGAATCAGACTCCCCCAGCGATTCCGGTTCAGGAAAATACGACAAGGCAAACCAGATCATAAACGGCGAAACCTACTACCGTGAATTCCTCGAGGAATACAGAGATAAGATCATGGAGCTTCTTAAGAAGAACGTAGAGGAGCTCACAGAAGAAGAAAAAGCCATAATTGAGGCTTACATCAACATCGTATAAAATAAAAGAGGTATATAAAAATGGTTACAGAAGCAAGCATTCAGAAGTTCAGCACACAGTGCAAGAATATCTTTGAACAGATCGGCCGTGACGTTATCGGTCAGAAGGAAGTAATTGAGGGCGCAGTTATCGCAATGATCGCAGGCGGTAACGTACTTCTCGAGGGTGTACCCGGAGTTGGTAAGACCCGTCTTGTTCGTTCTCTCGGTCGTGTATTTGACCTTCCCTTCTCCAGAATTCAGTTCACCCCCGACCTTATGCCCGCAGACGTTACGGGTACTAACATCATCGTAAAGGGTGAGGACGGCAACTCTTCATTCCAGTTCCAGCCCGGTCCTATCTTCTCCAACATCATTCTCGCCGACGAGATCAACCGTGCAACTCCCAAGACCCAGTCGGCTCTTCTTGAGGCGATGCAGGAGCACACAGTTACCGTAATGGGCGTTTCCAGAAAGCTTGAGGAGCCCTTCTTCGTTCTTGCAACCCAGAACCCTGTTGAGCAGGACGGTACTTATCCTCTTCCCGAGGCTCAGATGGACCGTTTCATGTTCAAGATCATAGTTAAGAACCCCTCTCTTGACGAGCTTATGGACATCGTTAACATGACTCAGAAGACCATGGCCGAGGTTGCAGATGCAGCTTGTAACGGCTCAGACCTTCTTGAGATGAGAGCTACCGCAAACCAGATCCCCGTTGCAGATGACGTAATGAGATATGCAATGCAGCTTTGCTCCGCTACTCACCCCGACAGCGAGTGCGCAACCGAGACCGCAAAGAAGTACGTTCGTCTCGGGGCCTCTCCCCGTGCAGGTCAGGCTCTTATTTCCGCTGCTAAGGTTAAGGCACTCATGAACGGCAGATACAACGTTTCCTACAACGACGTAAACGAGCTTGCATACCCCGTTCTCAGACACAGAATGAAGCTTACCTTCGAGGCAGTTGCTGAGCGTATCAGCCCCGACGAGATCGTTAAGATGATCATCGACGAGCTTGCAGGCAAGACTCCTAAGGCGGTTGCAGCTAGCGCAGCTGATACAGATATGTTCGAAAGCAGCGCAAGCGAATCCAACGATAGAAAGAAGCACGGATTGTTTGGGAGAAAATAATGAAGGGTTCTTATTTAAACGATAGCTTTTTCAGTCGTTTGGAGGCTCTCGCACTCGAGCTCAGAGCAGATCTTGCGGGCTTCTTCGGCGGCAAGCATCTTGTTCGTACCTACGGCCAGACCGTAGAGTTTGCGGATTACCGCGAATACATGCTCGGAGATGACATTCGTAGAATCGACTGGAATCTTTACAGCCGTTTTGAAAAGTTCTTCCTGAAGTTATTTACAGACGAAAGACAGATGCACACGCAGCTCTTTATAGACTGCTCCGCATCTATGGGTAAGGATATGCCCGAGAAGGCAAATTACACGCTCGGCGTGGCAGCAGCTCTCGGCTATCTTTCGGTACACAATATGGATAAGGTTTCCTTCAAGCTCATCAAGGGCGCGAAGGCAGAGGACCCGTTCGGAACTATCGTCGGAAAGAAATCCTTCTTCAATGCTATCAGTGCAATTGAGGATATGGACAACCTCTTTGATGAAGAGTCGGATCTTGAAAAGGCAATCACATCCTGCCCCAACATCGGCTCTAACGACGGTCTTACCGTTATAATCTCCGACTTCTTCACCGATTGCGATTGGAAGAAGGCGATAGATTATCTTTGCTATAAGAAGAAGCAGGTTCTGCTCATTCAGGTGCTTACACTTGACGAGCTTGACCCCTCCTACAACGGTAGAGTAAACCTTATAGACGCAGAGTCTATGGGTCTTGAGGACGCTAAAAACCTTAAAATAAGAATCAACCGCGCACACCAGCTGGCCTACAACCAGGCACTGCGTATGCACCACGAGGACATCAAGAACTTCTGTAACTCGCGCGGCGTTGCATTCCTTTCCGTAAGGTGTGATCAGCCCATCGAAAAAGTGCTGTTCAAAGAATTACTGAAGGTAGGAATTATGGCATGAGTTGGTTAACACCTATTGGTCTTTTGGGCTTGATAGGATTGATAGTTCTTATTATCATCTACATCATCAAGCCAAATTACCAAAGCAAAATAATATCATCAACGTATATATGGAAGCTTAGCTTGAAGCTTAAGAAAAAGCAGATTCCGATAAGCAAGCTCCGTAGTATACTTCTCTTCATCTGTCAGGTGCTTGCAATATGCGCTCTCGCATTTATTCTTGCACAGCCCGTTATCAAGGCAGAAAAGGAAGAAACCGTAACAGAAAAAATAGCTATAATAGACGCATCCGCATCTATGCTTACCGAAACAAACGGCGAGACCCGTTTTGAAAGAGCGGTAGAGGCTGTACGCACCCTTGCAGACGAAACCTTCCTTACCGATGGCAGACTTACTGTTATCCTGGCAAGCGAAAAGGCATCGATCCTTGTATCGGGAGTTGATGCAGAGCGCAAGGATATGGTGTATGACGCGCTCGACACCCTTATCGATCCCGCACTTGAGTTCCCCATCACGTATGGTAGAGGCTCTATCGACGAGGCTATAAAGCTCGCAGAGGAAACCACCTCGATCAACCCTGAAACCGAGGTTCTTTTCTACACCGATACCACGTACATAGACTCCGGAAAGGTTGCTATCAAGGACGTTAAGGATCCCTCCGAGTGGAATGCCTCCATCCTTGATGCAAGAGCTATAATCGACGAGAACTATTACCGCTTTGAGATCGACGTTGCCTGCTACGGCGGTGCAGACGCTGACATTGAGGTTTATCTCGACGTTTACGGCACTAACACCGATAAGGTTTCCGTACATCTTGGCGGTACTGCAAGATGTATCGGCGGAAATACGACCACCGTCGTATTTGCTAAAAACCCCCTCAACGACAAGACTCCCGAGGAAAACGGCATAACACAGACGGTTGATATATTCTCTTACGAGTATGCTACCGTACGTATTGAGGAAAATGACTCCTTTGAGCAGGACAACAGCTTCGAGCTTCACGGCGGCGCAAAGCCCACGATGAGAATTCAGTATGCCAGCTCGAACCCCAACAACTTCTTTGCTACAGCGCTTCTCGTACTTCGTGATACTCTTAGCAAGCGTTGGGAGGTTGAGTTCATCGAGGTTAAGCCTGATGAGGAGCCTGCAAACGAGGGCTTTGACTTCTACATCTACGAGCACTCAATGCCCAAGACTCTGCCCGACGACGGTGTTGTAATTCTTGCCAACCCCAGTTCAATTCCCAACATTGCGGGAGTTCAGCTTGGCAAGAGCTACGAAACCGGCGGCAGGGAGGTCTTCCTTTCCCCGACCGAACCCGATCATCCTATGATGAACGGTATCGAAGCGGAGAACATCTCCGTTACCAAGTTCACAGAGCTCAAGAACGCTGACGGCTACGCGACCCTTATGTCGGTTGTCAACGGCTCACAGGAGTATCCTGTTGTTATGGCTAAGAATGAGTTCGATCAGAAGATCGCAATCATCTCCTTCAGCCTTAACTACTCCAACTTCTCAATGCTTCTTGACTTCCCCCTCTTCATGTACAATCTTTTCGAGTATTATTCCCCCTCGACGCTCACCGAGCACCTGTTCGAGGTAAATGAAGAAATTTCACTTAACTCCAGAAGCGAAATGCTTACGATCACCGACGCGGCAGGCAATTCGTTCGACCTTGAGGAGTTCCCTGCTACCGTATCGCTTAAGACCCCCGGCTGCTATACGATATCTCAGATTCCCATCTCCGGAGTAGAAACGACCGAAAAGTTCTTCATCAAGATGCCCGAGGCAGAGTGTAACATTGCCGAAGAGGTAGATGAGCTTACCAGTCCCTATTTTGCCGTTAGAGAAGATCAGGCAGACTTTGATCTTTTATTATACTTTGCACTCGCACTCGTTGTCCTCCTGTTCGCTGAATGGTGGCTTCAGTCCCGTGAGGAATTTTAGTTAGGAAAGTAAAGATGTCAAATTTTACCATTAAGTTTTCGAACCCATGGTTTCTTCTGTTGCTTATTCCGGCAGTGCTCTTTGCGCTCTTGCCGTACTTCAGAATGAATAAGCGTTACAGAAAAACAAGAAACCGCATAACCTCAATAATACTGCATATTACGGTTATGGTTCTTTCAATATCGGTTCTTGCCGGTGCGACCTTCGAATACGACACCACAAACAAGGACAACGAGCTTATTCTTCTCGTTGATACCTCGGACAGTGGCAGCGAGAGTATGGACGATAAGAACGACTTTGTAAAGACCATCATTGACAATACCGATTCTATGTTCAAGCTTGGTATCGTAACCTTTGGATACGACCAGGTTTATGCAGTTGAGCTCTCCGACGATACTGAGGATATGTATGCGACCTATCTCCAGGCGCCCATGCCGGACAACTCCGCGACCGATATAGCATCAGCGCTCAACTATGCCGCTTCCCTTTTCACAAAGAAGGAGACCGCGCGCATCGTTGTTCTCTCCGATGCTCTTGAAACCGACGGAAATGCGGCAAACGCAGTAAAAAATATCACTGGACAGGGCATTAAGGTAGACGTTGCCGCATTCCCCAACGAAGAGGTTGGAGACGAGGTGCAGATTGTTTCTTTTGAGATTCCCGATTCCAAGATAGTAATCGGTGAGGAGTTTATGACCAAGGTAACTCTTGTAAGCTCCTACTCCGGAAAGGCAACCCTGACTCCCTACGATAAGAGTGCAACCGGTTCAGCGTCCGGCACTCCCGTAGAGGTAGAGCTTATACGTGGTCCCCAGACCATATTGGTTCCCTTCAATTTTGCTATCCCCGGACTTCACAACATCTCCGTTGAGCTTACTGCCGACGGTGATGGCTCGGTTCTCAACAACAGCTATACCTCTTATCTCAACATCCAGGCATTCGACAAGATCCTCATTATCGAGAGCATCGATAACGAGTCAGAGTCGCTTCGCGGCATGCTTGACGAAACCCTGAAGGTAAACGTAGTAAACGTTGCCGATCCTATGAATATGCCCAAGACCGTTAACGAGCTCAGAGCATATGACCAGGTTATCCTTTGCAACGTTTCGCACGACGATATGCCTTTAGACTTTGATGAGAAGCTTTATTCCTACGTCTACGACTTTGGCGGCGGTCTGTTTACCATCTGCGGTAACGAGGAGGACCTTAACCCCGGCGACGAGGAATGGACTGCTAATGCATATACCAGAGACGATATGTTTGGTACGAGCTACCAGAAGCTTCTCCCTGTTGAAATCATTAACTACACTCCCCCTGCAGCAGTAGTTATTATCATCGACCGTTCCGGCTCGATGTGGCAGGGCGGTGCTTATGAGGACAGCCCGTTGTACTACGCAAAGCTTGGTGCAGAGGCTTGTCTTGACGCTCTTACTGAGCGCGACTTTGTAGGTGTTATGTCACTCGGTACCGACTACACCGAGGAAATAGACCTGACCCCACGTCCCAACGCATCTAAGATCAAGTCTGCGATAGACAGGATCGAGGTTGGCGGAAACACTAACTTCTTCCCCTCTCTTGAGCAGGCAGGACGAATTCTCGGTGCAAAGACCGGTGTTGAAAAGAAGCACATAATTCTCGTAACCGACGGTCAGCCCACTGATGAAAACGACGACTATAAGCAGCAGCTCAAGGAAAATGCCGAAAAGGGTATCACCATCTCGATCGTAGGTGTTAACTGTGTCGGCCCTGCTGAGAAGAACATGAAGGATCTTCTCAAGAACTACGCAGGTATGGAGGAGGACAACTTCTACTCTGTAAACGAGGTTTCCAAGCTGCCCGAGGTAATGAGAAAGGACCTTGAGGTTCCTGAAATCAAGGACGTTAACTACGTTACATTCCAGCCCACCTTCGGTGTCACTCATACTATCACCTCCAACATTGACGAGGCGGATATGCCCACTCTCGATGGCTTCTACGGTGTTAAGGCCAAGGAAGGCGCCGAGGTCGTCATTATGGGAGAATACACGCCAATCTATACACAATGGAAATGCGGTAAAGGAACGGTAGGAACGTTTGCCTGCGACCTTAACGGAACGTGGTCTAAGGAGTTGATAAACGCGCCGATAGGCACAACGCTTATCAACAATATAGTTCAGGCGATCTTCCCGACGCAGAACGTCCAGCCCGACGAAATAGATACCGTTATTTCCGGTGAAAACTACAGCACCGTAATCAGTATCTTCACCGATCTTGAGGATGACCAGTTCATCGAGCTCACGATCACCAGCCCTGCCAAGTCTGACAACGAGGAGCCTGTGGTTCAGACCATCCAGGCCAACAACCAGACCGGCTACTCAAGACTTACCTTTTCTGTAACATCTCCCGGTCTTCACGAGATACTCGTTGAGAAGAAGGCTGAGGACGGTACTCTTATAGCATCGACCACTACCTACAAGGCTCTTGGATACTCCAAGGAGTACGACCTCTTCCGCGATACTGAGGTTGCAGACGAGCTTGTAGTTGATATGGCTGAAATCGGTGACGGTGTTGTCATCGAGGACTCCATGGAGGTGTTTGACAACGTTGTCAAGTACATCCACCACGTAATAAACCCCAAGATCGCATTCATAATCATAGCTTTGGTACTCTTCCTGCTTGATATTGCAGCACGTAAGTTCAAGTGGAAGTGGCCTCACGAGCTTATTCGTGAAAAGAAAGCAAAAGCACGTACTAAGAATTAAGATAGGAGATAATATGAAAAACACAATTAAAATACTCATATCTTTAAGCCTTATCGTGTTGTGCCTTCTTTTGATGGTATCCTGTGCAAATACTCTTGACGAGATAAACAAGGATAGCCTCAAGCTTGACACCGACACTCTGACCCTCACCTGGGACAGAGTGCTTGGTGCAAAGAGCTACACCATTCAGATAACCGGTCAGGATTTTGAAAAGTCAAGCAAGCAGCCCAAGTATTCACTTGAATACCTTGAGCCCGGCACCTACGAAATCAACATCAAGGCAAACGGTGACGGCGTTGAAGTCAAGGACTCCGATTGGGTAACGTATACCTTTATCAGAGAAGAAGAGGACGGCATGCGCTACAAGCTTATCAACAACAAGACCGAGTACGAGCTTATCGGCCTTGGAACCGCTTCGGGTGACATCGTAATGAAGGACACCTACCGCGGTAAGCCGATCACCTCTATCGCCGATAAGGCATTCGCCGGAAACACAAGAATTACCTCCTTTGTTGTCGGCAATAACGTAAAATCAATCGGTGCAAGCGCGTTTTCAAGATGTGCCGAGCTTACCTCGGTAACCATCCGCAATAACGTTACTTCGATAGGCGAAAGCTGTTTCCAGAGCTGTAAGAAGCTCGAAAGCTTCACCTTCCCCGATTCGATCACTGTTGTCGAGGATTATATGTTCTCCTGGTGCTCCGCACTCAAGACCGTAACCTTCGGCAGCGAAACCACGACTATTTCCCAGTATGCATTCTCTAACTGTAAGTCACTCGAGAAGGCGATCCTCCCCAATACCCTCAAGACCGTTGGCGAGTATGCATTCTCCGACTGTGAAAGCCTTACTGAAGCAGATCTCGGAACCTCGGTTGAAACCATTGATCCCTACGCGTTCTATAACTGCATTACCATGTCGAAGCTTAACATCGGCTCTTCGGTTAAGGTTATTGACGAGTACGCGTTTGGAAACTGCGACGGCATTACCGCTATTGCAATTCCCGAAACCTGTGAAAGCATCGGCTTCTGCGCATTCAGATACTGCGACAATCTTGCTGAGGCAAGCTTCCTCGGAACTAACCTCACATACGTCGGCTCTTCTGTTTTCTCTAACACAAAGCTTTACGACGATGCCACCGACGAGCTTGTGATCGACGGCTGGTATATCGTACGCAAGAACAGAGATATTGAAAACATCACCAAGCTTCCAGACGGAGTTTACGGTGTTGCCGACAGTGCATTCTACGGATGCAAAAAGCTCATCAGTGTAAAGATGAGCGGTGTTAAGTACATTTGTGACGGCGCATTCTACGGCTGTCCCGAGCTTATGTACGTCACCTTTGACAGCGATCTTCTCACGATCGGCTCTTACGTATTCAAGGATTGTAAAAAGCTTGCCAAGGTAACTCTTGGAAACGGCCTTACCACAATAGGCGACTACGCATTCTCCGGTTGTGCGGCGCTCAAGGACAAGGAGATCACTCTTCCCGCCTCCCTCACCTCTATCGGTGCAGGCGCGTTCAAGAGTGTTAAGGGTACTACCGAAAACGGTGTTACATACATCGGCAAGTGGGTAGTTGGCTACAACCTCGGTCCAGGAAACAACTTTGACAAGATAACTATTAAGAACGGTACCGTTGGTATCGCAAACTATGCTTTCAACTCTGTAACCATTCTTCAGTCGGATATGTCCGTCTACGGCATTCACATTCCCGATTCTGTTAAGTATATCGGTCGCGGCGCATTCTATAAGGCTGCTGCATCCGGATACGTTGTTACAGTACGTATGCCCAAGAACCTTGTATCGATCGGCGACTATGCATTCTACGGTTGCTACTGCGCGTTCTTCGGCACTGACCGTAACCTTGTGATTCCCGAGGGAACCGAATACATCGGCCGCTCGGCATTCTACGGTTGCGAAAGCATCTACACCCTCTCTATTCCCAGTACTGTTAAGAGCATCTCTCCGTACGCGTTCTACGGATGTATAAACATCGGTGCAGAGATCGATGACGGAGATGACAAGACAACTAACATCAAGGGATCCTTGACTCTTAACGAGGGCATCGAGTACATCGGTGATAAGGCATTCTTCGGCTGTGTTGCTATCGACAGTCTGACTATTCCCAACTCCGTTACCGCTCTTGGCTCCCGCGTATTCTACAAGTGCGAGGGACTTAAAGAGCTGACAATAGGCAGCGGTATTACCGAAATAGCAGATTACATGTTCTACAACTGCGCGGCTATTGAGACCATCAATATTCCGGAGGGTGTTGTAAGCATCGGCAATTTTGCATTCAAGGGTTGTACCTCACTTAAGAGCCTCAACCTTCCCAGCACCGTAACCAGCATCGGCAACTATGCATTTATGGGTGCCGAGAACCTCCACACTCTCGTAATTTCCGAAAACGTAAACAACATTGGCAAGCACGCGTTCCGCGGCATGACCAGAGCAAAGTCGATCATAATACCCGCCTCTGCCGAGACCGTTGGACTTCATGCGTTCTACGGCGCATTCGATGCGGTAGTATACGTTTACGGTGGCGAGACTACCGGCAGTGCATGGAATTCCCGTTGGAACTCCTCTTACCTGCCTGTTATTACAGGTTGCATCCTCTCTGAGGACAACACATACCTCGTTTCATTCGTTAAGAATGAGACAAACCCCGACAACATGCCCATCGACGGTAGCATGACAGCTCCTGTACGTAGCGGATACAACTTCGTTGGATTCTCTACCTCGGCTAATGCAACCACTGCTGAGTATGACATGGTTACTCTTCTGGACGTGCCCGCAGGAACCGTTCTTTACACGGTTTGGGAGCTCGCAGAAGCATCAAACGATTAAGATAGGAATTAAAAATGGAAAACAAAGCATCTAAAAACCTGTTTTTTAGCCGCAGGATACTGTTTTTGTTCGTTTCACTGATTTCTGTTATGCTCCTTCTTGCAATGACTCTCACGTCTTGCGGAAGCGAGGTCAGCGATATAGTAATCAAGGATTCCGATAAGCCCCGCACGACCTACGTGCAGGGCCAGGACCTTGACTTCTCAAACGGCATTCTCACAGTTATCGTAGACGGTAGCGAAACCGAGATCCCCCTCACTGATCCTGAGGTTAGCATCACGGGATATGACAAGAACACCTTGGGTAAGCAGACCGTAACAGTCAGCTACCAGGAAAAAAGCACAACTATCGAGGTAAACGTCGTTGCACGTATGGTCGCAGACGGATACAAGAGCAACTACTTCGTTGGCGATACCTTTGATAAGACTCAGGGTAGACTTAAGATCACAAAGGACGACGGCAAGACCACTACTGTTAACCTTGACAGCGATCTTGTTACCATCAAGTCGTTCGACAGCACCACTGCAGGTGACACCACCGTAACTGTTGTATATAGCGACGGTACCGTTACTTACGAAACCTCCTTTACCGTAAAGGTCTACGCGATCAGCGAGGTTGTCTTTACCAAGCCCCGTAAGACCGTTTACTCCAGCCACGATACTGAGCTTTCGCTCGCAGGCGGCTACTTCACCATTAAAGCAAGCGGAACCGACCTTTCGACTCCCATTCCCCTTACCATTGATATGCAAACCGGATTTGATCTCTCTGCCGCAACTCCCGCGCACAGAGAGGAGCCCCTCAAGCAGACCGTTGTATTTACTTATGCTGGTCAGAGCTTCGATTTTGAAATTTCCATACTTTACAGCGGTGTTTCCGTTGTAATGGATGCGGCTAAGGCACTCGCAGATCTCGAGATCACCGGACGTGATATGGAGATCGATCCCGAGCTTGCTGCAATCGCGATCGACGCGGCTAACGAGTACTTCAAGCTCACCACCGCAAGAAAAGAGCTTATTGCTGAGGAAGACGTGCTTAAGGTTATGCGCCCTGCCGCAATCTGCGTTTACAGAGCATTCCTTGATGCAGCTGTAAAGTTTGAGGATACCTTCAAGGTTGACACCACCTCAGGCAACCTCAACATTCAGTCCGAGAGCTACACTCAGCTTAAGGCGGCAATCGTAGACTTCGAGAAAACAAGCGATCCCTTCAACGTTTATGCTTACATTCTCAACAGCATGAAGGAGGAGTTCAAGGACGTTCTTCTCTTCACCGAGGTTGTTGATGAAAAGACCGTTGAAGTAAAGATCCCCGACTACGTTAAGTCCCCCTCTAACGACGAGCTTTCGTTCTACGTTGACCTCTTCAAGTACATGCTTAACGTTTCTGACATAATGAAGACTGTCCCCGATGATTGGACCGAGGCTACTCTTTCTCAGTACGAAGCAGAGATTACCGAAGCATTCAACTACATGATCACCTCTAACTACACCGGCCCCAACTTCAACGGTGTATACAACTCTATCTCCTCCTGGAGAGAAAAGGATGACTTCTTTGAGATCATCTACACCTACTACATCTACGTTGTAGGCGATAAGGAAGCATTCTTCGATTCCATCAACAGTAATCAGGGCCTTAAGCTTCACCTCCCCGGCGAGCTTCAGACCTGGTACACCAACCTCAGCTACGGTGCTAACATTCTCATGGCATTGATACAGAATGCAAATACCGCTGACCTCCGCCTTTACGATATGTCTGCGTTTATGTACTACTACAACAACGTAAATGAGGCTATTGACGTAATCAAGGCGAGCGATAACAAGCTTTACAAGGATATCTACGATTTCATCGGCGGTGATTACCTCACCTACTCCCTTGTTGAGCATCCTCAGTCTCTCGGATACCTTTATCATGCATATTCCATGCTTGAGTCCGAGGCATTCGTAAACGTTATGAACGCTTACGTGGATCTTGCTGCTCTTTACGTTGAGGGCAGAAAGATCAACATTGACGAAGAGACCGAAAAGTTCAACGCGGTTCTTTCCCGCCTTGGCGAGCTTTCTCCCGGTGAGCTTTACGGATTTATCTCTGCAATCTCTCTCCTTTATAACGAGGCTGAGGCAGACACCTATGCATTCGACTACAAGGACAACACCGTTCGTAACATCCTCGCATACCTCATGTCCTACTACGACGCATACAACTTTGGCGGTGAGAACAGAGTTCTTATGCAGCTTCTCCTTGCTGCCGAAAAGGGCGCTTCCATGCAGATGAGAGAGGGTGGATACGAGGCATTCACCACCGCGATGTCCACATTCCTTACCACGTACAACGGCATGTCCGAGGAGGATCAGGATAAGCTCCAGAGTATCGCTGGCGGTCTTTACACCAAGTACGTTGGCATCTACACCAACTACGGTGCAACCACAACTCCCGATCTTGGTGAAAGCACCGACGATTACAACGCTCTTGTTGATAGCGTAGTTGATTTCTACACTATTCTCGAGATCGTTTATGACCAGGATCTTGACAACGAGACCAAGCAGTACTATTATCCTCTTCTGTTCACTTTGGCTGAGAAGTCTATCAGACTTTACTCCAAAGTTCTTGACGGTACCGATGCGGCAGTTCTTGCACTCAGCACCATCAATCACACCCTTGGCGAGAAGGATATTACCCTTGAAAACGCGATGATCGTAATCAAGGGCGAGTTCTACTCCAACATGGTTCTCAGATATCAGAACTACGGCACTCAGGAAAATCCCCGCAATATTTCCTTCTGGGTATCATACTCAGCTCTTCCTGATCTCAGACAGTTTATCGTAGACATCTCCGATGTTCTTATGGCATACTATAACGAAGAGGAAATAGATGCACTCGATATCAAGAACATGACAGAGGGCTTCCGCGCTCTTAATGATGTCGATAAGGCAGTACTCTACTCCTTCGGCATAGATATCTACTACAACACACTCCTTTCCTACTTCATGCAGACCGGCGCTTCCGAAACCCTTGTAAGAGCAATTCTTCAAGCGGAGATCGGTTACGTAGAGCATAGCAAGGATAAGAATGATGCTGACAGAATGAAGTACTTCACCGATCGCGCAACCGAGGCTAAGGCCGAGTACAATAAGCTCTCCCCCGAGGAGCAGGAAAACCTTGATCAGCTCCTCAAGGACATCTACAACTACTATATCGCAGAATATAATAAGCTGTTAGATACCTAATATAAAACAAAGACGGTAGTCGAGCTCATCGACTACCGTCTTTTTCTATTGTTTTTTTGTGTTCACGGCACAAAATCCTGCAAAAATGCTACACGGGTACGGACATACGACACTTTAAGCACGTATCGGATCTTGTCACCGACTTACTTTTTGGGCTTCAAGACCTGCTTTATTATCCATAGCTGGAGCCCTTTAGGGAGTGCGTTAAGCATCAGAAGAAGGGGGTTGCGGTTGATACTGTATGCAAATTTGGGCGAGCGCTTGCCTAGAATTTTTATAGTTTTCTTCGCTATTTTCTCAGGGCTTACACTGCGCGCCTCAACGCTCTCAACGATCTGTTTGAAGCGCTCGGCATTACAGCTGTAAAGCTTGGTTTTTTGATGAAAGCGATCGAGCGCTGCCGTCGATACACCGAGCATTCCGGTACTGACGGCACCTGCGCGAAGCACACTGACCTTTATTTCCTTTAGCTGAAGCTCCATTCGGAGGGAGTAGGCATACTTATCAAGCGCGGCCTTTGTCACGGCATAAATGCCGGTAAATGGCAAGGGATCAAGTGGTGCAAGCTCACTTGTGGTTATCACGATGCGCGACCCACCCTTTAAAAGCGAAAGAAAGGTTTTGTTTACAAGATATACACCACCAAGATTGATCTTAAATATCCTTTCAAATTCACACGGGTCCATCTCAACCAACGAATCAAGCATGTAAATGCCGGCAAAATGAATGATTGCGAACAACTCGCTTGTACTGAGTTTTACCTCGGCAAAAGCGCGCTCTACGTCCTCTGTGCGCGTAATATCCGCCTCGATCGGTATTATATTATCTTCCTTTTCGCCTACGGCTTTATCAAGCGCAAACACGCGAAAACCCTTATCTCGAAGAGCCTTTGCCGTTGCTCTGCCCATTCCTCCGTACGCACCGGTAATCAAAATTGACGGCTTCATTTTACTGTTCCCTATCATGTGATATTGCAACCTTGATTTGGTTGTACCTACATTATAGCACCGCGTGTGCAAAAAATCAACAGGCCAAGAAAAAGAAAAGGTGCCGCCCTCATTGAGTGGCGGCACCTTACGTGTATGAAATTATTTCTTATCAAACTTGTCGAGGCTGTCCCAAACGCCGAGCATATACATAATGCCGAGCGCACGGTCGTAAAGGCCGTATCCGGGACGAACGTTGCCGGGGCCCTCATCCCAAAGGTGACGGCCGTGGTCGGGACGGATATAGCCCTCAAATCCACAGTCGTGGTAAGCCTTGAGGATCTCAAGGATGCCGGTATCTCCGTCGCAATCTCTGTGGCTCGCCTCGGAGAAGTCACCGTTCTCGAAATGCTTTACGTTTCTGATGTGAGCAAAAGCAATTCTGTCACAGTGCTTTCTTACGATGTCCGCAACGTTGTTGTTGGGATCTGCATTAAGGCTTCCGGAGCAGAGGGTAAGGCAGTTGTACTCATCGTCTACCATCTTAAGGAAGCGGTCAATGTTTGCCTCATTGATAAGGAGTCTGGGAAGACCAAAGATATCCCACGGCGGGTCATCCATATGAATAGCCATCTTGATGTCGCACTCGCGGCAGGTGGGCATTATAGCCTCAAGGAAGTACTTAAGGTTAGCCCAGAGCTTCTCGTGGTCCACACCCTCGTAAGCCTTGAAGAGCTCGTCGAGCTTTGCCATTCTCTCAGGCTCCCAGCCGGGGAATGACATATTGTACTTCTCGGTAAAGTCGAGAATGTACTTCGCCATCGCGTTGTAGTCGTCCTGGATCATATTCTTTTCATAGAAAAGAGCGGTAGATCCGTCACCAACGGGGTGGAAAAGGTTGGAGCGTGTCCAGTCAAATATAGGCATAAAGTTATAGCAAATAACCTTAACGCCGAACTTTGAAAGGTTTCTTATTGTAGTCTTATAATTCTCGATATAAGCATCGCGGGTAGGAAGACCTATCTTGATATCGTCGTGTACGTTTACGGACTCTACAACGTCCATATTGAAGCCGTACTCGTCAAGCTGGCGCTTAACCTCGGCGATCTCGCTCTCCTCCCATACCTCACCGGGCATCTTGTGATGGAGCGCCCATACTATTCCCTCTACGCCGGGAATCTGCTTAATGTCCGAAAGCTTGATGCGGTCGTTACCCTCACCGTACCAACGGAAAGTCATCTGCATTGGCATATCAGTAAAACTCCTTTGAATTTTAAATTCTAACACTACTATTCTATCACATAAAAACGGCTTTGTCTACTGGAATATTATAAAAAATTGACCAAATACATTTTTTGTGCTATAATACGAACTATAAAGCAACATTTGGAGGTCAAAATGGATAATATAATTGTAAGATTGGAGCAAAAAAGCGACTACCGTGCCACAGAAAACCTGACCCGCGAGGCGTTTTGGAACGTATACAAGCCCGGAGCAGACGAGCACTATTTTGTACACAAGATGCGCTCTCACCCCGACTTCATCCCTGAGCTCGCCTTTGTTTTAGAGCTTAACGACGAGATCATCGGAAATATTATGTATACCAAGGCCTGGCTTGAGGACGAGGACGGTAACCGCAAGGAGATCCTTTCCTTTGGTCCGTTGTGCATCGCACCGGAATATCAGCGCCAAAGATTAGGCAAAATCCTTATAGAACACTCATTTAACGTTGCACGGGGTCTGGGATATGATGTAAATATCAACTTTGGTAACCCGGGCAACTACGTCAGCAGAGGATTTGTAAGCTGCAAGAAGAAAAACGTCAGCTTCGTGCGCGAGGGCAACTATCCCACAGCACTCCTGGTATGCGAGCTTGTCCCCGGCGCGCTTGACGGAAAGAAGTGGATGTACATTCCCTCAAGTGCCGCAGATTGCTGCGATGATACCGAAGCCGTAGAGGTGTTTGATAAAGGCTTTCCCGAAAAGGAAAAAAAGTGGATGCCAAGCCAGGAGGAATTCTATATTTACAGACATTCATCGGTGGTCAGATAAATATCAAAAAATGGCACAATAAAACCAAAAAAATACATTGTCTTTTCTTTTTTTGTGTGGTACAATTATCCTGCGGTAATTTGGGCCGCATTATGTCTAAGCGAAATTTTAAAAAACTTAGAGGAAAAGAAAATGGACAAAAACGTTCAGAACACAGCCGAGGAATCAACCCCCGGCGACAAGTCACATAAGCCTGATACAAAAGCTCCCCGCAAGGAAAACGGCTGGATAGCCGCCTTTAAATTCCTGCCACTTGTAGTCTTTGCTTTAGCAGTAATCGTTTTCAAGCTCGACCTGTTGCTTGCCGCACCTATTGCGACATTTGCCGCAGTTGGTGTATACATGATAGTAAACCGCGCCGGCTTTGAGCATTCGTTCAATAAAGGAATTGACTCGGTCAAGAAGATCGCGCTCATATTCTTTATTCTTATGTTCGCCTACGGTGTTGCGGAATGCTTTATGGCAACCGGTGTCGGCGCGGCGCTTATCAACCTCGCTCTTAAGGTTGGAGTTACAGCCGCAACAATAGCCCCCGTTGCTCTTATTGTGACGTGTCTGCTCTCGATTGCAACCGGCTCGTCATGGGGCACGTTTGCAGCATGTGCGCCTATTTTCCTGTGGCTTAACCACCTTACCGGTGGCGACACAATTCTTACCCTTTGCTCTATTGCAGGTGGATCCTGCTTTGGCGATAATATCGGTATGATCTCCGACGTTACCGTTCTTGCATGTGGAATGCAAGACGTTAAGATAATCGACAGACTTAAGCACCAGCTCGTATGGTCCTTCGGCTGTCTTGCGGTTGCGATCGGTGTTGTAACTCTCGTGGGAATTTTCGCATACGATCTTCCTAACACACAGGGTGACGTAGCGGCCGCTATTGCCCAGATTCCCGAAGAGGCGCGCGAGGCTCTTGCCCAGGAGCGCCCCTCAGCCCTTATGCTACTCAACCAGGTAGAGACGGGTGTTCCGTTCTACATGATAATTCCGCTCGTCGTGGTTATCGCACTGTCGTTCATGAAGATACATACCATGCTTTGCCTCGGTGCAGGTATGGTTTCCTCTCTTCTGTGCGGTATGATCGCAGGAACGGTAGATTTTGGCACCTGGCTTGAAAAGTTGCTCTACACCGGCTTCTCGGATGCCGGCAGCTGGGTTGTCGTTATGATGATATGGGTTGCGGCATTCGGTGGAATTATGAATGCTATGAATGCCTTTGCGCCCCTGTCAAAGCTTATTGTAAAAATTTCAAGAAACGTGCGCCAGCTTATGGGTTGGTGCGGCATTCTCTGCCTTGTAGGTAACGTTGCACTTGCAGACGAGGCGGCGCAGGTTGCCACCATGTCGCCCATTATCCGCGACGTTGTTGAAAAGAACGTTGAATGCACCGACGAAAGCGACCGTTACAGACTCAGACTCCGTCTTGCGACGTTCACCTCCGCGATGGGAATTTACGGCTCGCAGATGATTCCCTGGCACTGCTTCCCCGTGTTCTTTGCCGGAATTGCAACCGCCGTTTATCCGCTTCGCGAATTCACTCCTATCGACATCATAAGTCATAACTATCTTTCCTTCATCGTGGTCGGCTCGCTTCTGCTTATGACCTTCACAGGTCTTGACCGCTTTGTTCCGATGCTCGGACTCCCCGGCAGCGACCGCGTAAGACTTAAGAAGGAAAAGAAGGAAGACAACTAAAAATTTAAGCCGATGAGGAAATCCTCATCGGCTTTTTGTTTACTTTCTCTTGCGGCTCTTGTAATCGGCGTCAATATTCGCGCCCCAATCCTCGTCAATGGCAGCGCCCGTTCTCATACAGCATACCGCTTCGCTGACCGAGTTATAAAGCACGCGCGTACCCGTCGCATCGGCGTTGTAGTTCACCGCCCTGTTACTGTCAATGCCGTAGTGCGCGGCGGTCTCAACCGCATCGATATTCGCACCGATGAAAAGGAACTCCCAGCCCTTTTTCTTCTGCTCCTCGATCATCTTCTTAACGCGATCACTTGAATAAATGTGGCTCGAATTCTCGTATCCGTCGGTGGTAATAACGAACATCGTGTATCCGGGTACGTCCTCGGGGCGCAAGTACTTATGCACGTTTTTGATGTGCTTGATCGCGCCGCCGATCGCATCGATGAGCGCGGTAGAGCCGCGTACGAAGTACTCCTTTTCGGTCATTTCAGGCACGTTTTCAAGCTTGACTCTATCGTGCAGCACCTCGCTCACGTCGTCAAAAAGCACGGTTGAAACGTAGCACTCGCCCTCTAATTTCTTCTGCTTGTTTATCATAGAGTTAAAGCCGCCGATGGTGTCCTTTTCGAGTCCCACCATAGATCCGCTGCGGTCAATGATGAATACAAGCTCGGTAATTTCTTTACACGGGGTGATACCTCCACAGTCCGCTATGATTTCTTTGTTGTTTTTCATAATTAAAAGCCTCCCTTTGTTTTGTTGTTGGTGTCTATATTCTAGCACCAAACAAGGGAGGCGTGGTCGCCCGTCAAGCGACAAATTATTTGATTTTCTCCTGCCACTCGGCCTCCTTAAAGCCGACAAGCACGAATCCGTCACCAACGGCTAAGGGACGTTTTACAAGCATGCCGTCGGTCGCAAGGAGCTTAAGCATATCGGCATCGGTCATCTCAGGAAGCTTACTCTTAAGATCCATTGACTTATAAAGAAGTCCGCTTGTGTTAAAAAGCTTTTTAAGAGGCAGACCACTCATCTTATGCCATGCGGCAAGCTCATCGAGTGTGGGATTGTCAAGCTTTATATCGCGAAGCACGTACTCTACCCCGTTTTCGTCAAGCCAAGCTTTCGCGCGCTGACAGGTGGTACACTTTGGATAGCATATAAACTTAATCATCTTGAAACTCCTCCGAGCAGGCTTTGATCAAACTCGAACAAGGCCTCGTTTATCTTGTAGATGTTGTATATTTTATGAGTAATAAAGTACTCGATTATGATGTCGAACTTGTTACTGTGCGAGAGCGCAAAGCCGGCCTTCCTGAGCAGATCCTCTGCCTCTCTGAGAGGAAGCTCGAGCGCTATGGCAAATGCGATTGCGGTGGGTTTGCTCGGCTTATAATTGGCATCACTGCGGATCTTGGAGAAAAGCTTGCGGTCAACGTTCGCCTTTTTATAGCACTGGGCATCGGTCATTCCGCGCTCGTCGATCTTGCGAAGCAGCATCTCGGTAAAGCTCTCGTCCATATTTTTAAGCCGGTCGCCAAGGTCGTATGAGCACTCTTTTATAATGGAAGGCGGAGCCACAGACGCACATATAGGCCCGCATATAGAGGCACATATAAAGTCTTGCTCAGATTCGTCGGCATCCTCGCAGATGTCCACTGTAGACATTTTTGACTCGCGTGAGAAAAGTCTGTTGCGCCTGTGTACAGTATTTTCATCAACGTATTTGTCATCGATATACTCAGCTATGTCGGAAACAAGGCTTGAAGAGATCTTGAACGAATCCTTATCAAACACAACGATGTACACCGTCATGTCATTATACTTCAAAAATCTGGTTATGATATGTGTAGCAACATCCAGTGCCTGATCCTTAGGATATCCATAAACACCCGCAGATATGAGCGGGAATGCCACGCTTTCGCATCCGTGCTTTTTGGCAAGCGACAAGGATTCTTGGTAACAAGATGCAAGCATCTCGCGCTCACCCTTTGTGCCGTCCTTGTAGATCGGGCCGACTGTATGTATGACGTATTTTGCGGGCAGGTTATAGCCTGCTGTGATCTTCGCCTCACCTGTCTTGCAGCCGCCAAGCGCCCTGCACTCGGCAAGAAGCCCGGGACCGGCGGCACGGTGTATTGCGCCGTCCACACCACCGCCGCCGAGAAGCGAGCTGTTCGCCGCGTTGACGATAGCGTCAACCTGCATTTTGGTTATATCGTTTCTTACTATCTGAAGTGGCATAGAACGACCTCCGTATTTTTTACTTTAGACCGCACTCGCGGTATATTTTTTCAATAAAAGGTGACTTGTGCGCAATATACTTATCAATATCGTCAGGATAGAGCTCTCCCGCCTCCTCCTTCACCCTACCGTACTCCTCGACCTCAGACGGATGACCGCGCAGAAAGTCACGGAATGTGATGTGTCTGTGAAGCTCCTCGGAGTCCCTCGGACACACGTAAAGGTGATGCTTTTTAAGGTACGGCTTATCAGAGTATTTGAACGCTTCTCTGCCCTTTATTCCGAGGTCGCCCTCGTGAATATATCCGATATTTCCAAGCGCCCTGACCACCGCACCTAAGACCGAGTAATCCTTGATTATAACGTCAATATCGATACACGGCTTGGCACTAAGGCCCTCTACAGCGGTGCTGCCAACGTGCTCGACACCCTCGATAAGATCCCCGATTGCGGTCATGATCTCGCCCTTTATTTTTTCAAAATCATCCACCCATGCCACATCGTACGGCAGAACTGTTACTCTATTTGTGCGCATAAGCACCTCGTTTATCCTACATTCATTCCGTCGACTGTCGCGATCGGCTTGGCTGTCATTTCAACCCACGCTGGACGAAAACCGCTTTTAATCGCATTTCGCACCGATTTGACGTTGCACCACGCGGCGCAATAAAAAGGAACCTTACCTCGCGACAATATTTCGAGAGCAAGGCGGCTCGTAAGCGCCGAGGCAATTCCCTGCCTGCGGTACTCGGGCAACACGTCAACACCAATCTGCCACATACTGTCGCAGTCGGCTGAGGCGCCCGCAAGACCAACAAGCTTGTCACCGTCGTATGCACCGACTCCCAAAACGTCAAGATGCTTGCGGCTCTCGCAAAGAGCATTCGACCATTCGGGAAGATAAAGGTCTTGAAAATCTACCTGTGTGAGCACCTTGGTCCTGTAGGGACAGGCGTCCTCGACTGTCCGCTGACGAAGAATATCCACATCCGGAAGAAAGTACTCCGCCATAAAGCAAATGCGATGTCCTTTTCGCTCAAGCTCTGCATTCAGCACGTGCAGATTCGGTGTTTCAAACTGATGCTCAACCGGGTATTTGTTTATGTATTTTTCGGTCAACTCGCGAAATTCCGGTGACACGGATGCCACCGTGTTGCTTCCATAGGACACAAGCTGACATGAAAACGGAAGCTTAAGATATCGCCGCGCCAACTCGTTTTCATGCGAGATAACGACCACGTTTTCCTGTCTTTCAAAGTCGCTTGCACCAGCGCACAGATCCCGTGCCGACTGCTCCATAGCGATCCTTAAAATTTCCTTGTTAGTCATTTTCACTCCACAATTTTTACAAGCTCTGACATATCCTTGCGCTTCTTCGGGCGAAGCTTTTCGCCATCCTTAGGATAGCCGATCGTGATGACGAGTCGCACAGACGCATCGAGGTCACAGATCTCGCGGATCTTCGCATCGTCAAGCCAACCGAGAATACAGCTGCCAAGCCCCTGCGCACTTGCCTCGGCAGTGATGTACGCCGCCACGATACCTATATCGATAGAACGGTAGTCGTTTTTCTTTACCTTTGCACCGAGTGCCGCCGTTGCAACGTACGGCTGCTCGGATATCACTATCAGCACGGGCGC
>JAZOWT010000035.1:0-16116 GCA_045659365.1 Eubacteriales bacterium
ATGGCCGGAATTTTCACTCCGTTATTCAAGGTAAAAAAATCGTTTTTGATCATATTCCTTATGCTCCTTTTTTAGTCAAGAGGATGCTGAGTGTTTTCGTACAGTTATATTATAGCACAAAACCCGGACGTTTGCAAGAGAGTTGGGCAGCAGTGCGATATATTCAATTTTGCGCTTGCAATATTTACGTTTGTGTGGTAAAATAATTAGTTGAGGTGAATATCTTATGAAAATTGTTGTAAGTGCCTGCCTTTTGGGTAGGAATTGTAAATATAACGGCGGTAATAACCTGAACGAGCGCGTGCTTGAGTATATCGAGGGCAAGGACGTGATCGAGGTGTGCCCCGAGGTGCTTGCCGGACTTGGAACACCGCGTGTGCCAATTGAGATCGTGGACGGTGTGATAATGAGCCGCGACGGTAGATGTGTTGACGGTGCATTACGCGAGGCTATCGCCAAGATTCTTGACGGACTGAAGGACGAGGAGATCGAATGCGTGATATTAAAATCGCGCAGTCCTACCTGCGGAGTTAAGCAGGTATATGACGGAACCTTCTCCGGTGTGCTTGTTGACGGAATGGGTGCTCTTGCTGAAGCGATGGCAAAGGCCGGGTACAAGGTTATAGATTGTGAGGATATATGAAGAAGCTTTTAAAATACTTTAACGGGTACAAAAAGGAGTGCGTATTAGGACCTCTTTTCAAGCTCTTTGAGGCAACGCTCGAGCTGATAGTTCCGCTTGTTATTGCGGCAATCATCGACCGTGGCATTGGCGAGGGGGATGGCGGATACGTGGTCAGAATGTGCCTGTGGCTGTTGGCACTTGGTGCAGTTGGTCTTATTTTTTCGGTAACGGCACAGTATTTTTGCGCCAGAACGGCTGTCGGATTTGTCACCAAGGTGCGCTCGGCACTGTTCGGACATTTGCAGACACTGTCATACACCGAGATAGACAGGATCGGCACGTCGACGATGATAACCCGCATGACCTCGGATGCAAACCAGGTGCAGACAGGTATAAATCTTGCGCTCAGACTCCTGCTCCGCTCACCGTTCGTAGTATTCGGTGCGATGGTAATGGCACTGACAATAGACACCGACACAACGTGGATTTTCGCAGGCACGATCGGTGCGCTTTCGATCGTCGTATTCGGAATCATGCTTATCTCCATGCCCCTTTACAAAAAGGTACAGGCAAGGCTTGACGGCGTTGTTGGAAAGACAAGAGAAAACCTCTCGGGCGCGAGAGTTATCCGCGCGTTTTGTAAAGAGGATGCAGAGATCGGTGAGTTTGCCGAAAGGAACACCGCACTGACCAAAACTCAGAAGACCGTCGGAATGATATCGGCGCTTATGAACCCCCTGACTTACGTTATAATCAACGTTGCAATAGTCTATTTAATTTACACGGGTGCCATCAAAGTGAACAATGGCGACCTGACGGACGGTCAGGTAGTGGCACTCTACAACTACATGTCACAGATACTTGTTGAGCTTATCAAGCTTGCAAATCTGATAATCACTATCACCAAATCTCTCGCCTCGGCAAGCCGTATCAGTAACGTTTTCGATATCAAGTCGAGCATCAAGGACGGCAAGGAAACCGAGCCCGGCACCGACACTGACTATGCAGTAGAGTTCAACAACGTTTCCCTCACCTACGCGGGTGCCGGTGATGCTTCTCTTGAGGGAATTTCCTTTAAGGCGCGCCGCGGTGAAACCGTCGGTATCATTGGCGGTACAGGATCGGGAAAGACCTCGCTCATCAACCTTATTCCTCGCTTTTATGACGCAACAGACGGCACAGTATCGGTTTTTGGACACGACGTACGCGACTGGTCGGGCGAGGCACTGCGCGACAGGATCGGAATAGTTCCGCAGAAGGCAGTTCTCTTTGCCGGAACGGTAAGAGAAAATATGCTTTGGGGCAACGAAAACGCGACCGACGAAGAGATCAACCGCGCGCTCGAGATAGCGCAGGCGGCAGGAGTCGTAGCTGACAAGGGCGGCCTTGACGCAAGGATCGAGCAAGGCGGCAAAAATCTTTCTGGCGGTCAGAGGCAAAGACTCACTATTGCACGCGCGCTTGTCAAAAATCCTGACATTCTAATACTTGACGACTCGGCATCTGCACTCGACTTTGCAACCGATGCGGCACTCCGCACGGCGATCCGCAACATGGATGGCGATACAACCGTATTTATCATATCCCAAAGAGCATCAAGCATAATGTATGCCGACAAGATCGTTGTAATCGATGACGGACGTGCTGACGGCATAGGAACACACGACGAGCTGCTTTGCGACTCTGAGGTTTACCGCGAGATCTATGACTCGCAGTTTAAGAAGGTGGGTGAGTAACATGCAGAACAAATCCACTATCAAAAAAGTACTGAAATACATAGGAAAATACAAATACCTGCTACCCGTGTCAATTCTTTTGGCACTTGCAACGGTAGCGCTGACACTCTACGTGCCGATACTTATCGGTGACGCGATCGACCTTATGATCGGAAAAGGTCAGGTAGACATCCCCGCAGTTATAAAGATACTCACGCTTGCGGTGGCGCTTATCGGTGCTACGGCGCTTTGCCAGTGGCTGATGAGCATGATCAACAACCGCATCGCATATCACGTTGCACGTGACGTAAGAATGGATGCATTTGCAAGGATCGAGAAGCTCCCGCTTTCCTACCTTGACACTCATTCTCACGGCGATCTGCTTTCCAGAACAGTTAACGATACCGAGCAATTTTCCGAGGGACTTTTGCTTGGATTTACACAGCTTTTCACCGGAATTATGACTATACTCGGCACACTCGCCCTCCTCATCGTTCTCGAATGGCGCGTGGCAATAGTCGTAGCAGTCCTGACTCCCCTTTCCCTCTTTGTGGCGCGCTTTATAGCCAAGAAGACACACAACATGTTCAAGGAGCAGTCGGCCACCAAGGGTGAGCAAACGGCGCTTATTGACGAGATGATCGGCAACCAGAAGGTTGTTAAGGCCTTTGGCTACGAGGATAAGGCAGTCGAGCGCTTTGACGAGGTCAACTCCCGTCTTGGCAAGTGCTCGCTTCGTGCTATATTCTTCTCTTCCCTTGTCAACCCCACTACGCGCTTTGTTAACAGCGTTGTATACGCGGCAGTAGCGCTTGCGGGCGCACTGATTGCGATCGGATCGGGCGGTTTATTTACCGTCGGAACGCTCTCCGTACTGCTTTCATATGCCAACCAATACACCAAGCCCTTCAACGAGATATCGGGTGTTGTAACTGAGTTCCAGAACTCGCTGGCATCGGCGGCAAGAGTATTTGAGCTTATCGAGGCGGAGACTGAGATGCCCGATTCAAGTGATGCCGTTGAGCTTGAAAAGGCAAACGGAAACGTTACTCTTGACGGCATATATTTCTCCTACACATCCGAGAAGCCGCTTATCCAGAATGTCAATTTGGACGTAAAAAGTGGACAACGTGTAGCCATTGTTGGTCCCACGGGATGCGGAAAGACAACTCTCATAAACCTGCTCATGCGCTTTTATGACGTTGATTCGGGATGCATTTGCGTTGACGGTAATCCCATCACTTCCCTGACCAGAAGAAGCCTGCGAAAGAATTATGGCATGGTGCTTCAGGACACCTGGCTCAAGGCCGGAACGATCAAGGACAATATAACCGTAGGCAAGCCGGATGCTACCGATGATGAGATCAAGGCGGCGGCAAAGGCGGCACACGCGCACAGCTTTATAAAGCGACTTCCGAACGGATACGACACTCGCATTACCGAGGACGGCGCAGGTCTATCACAGGGTCAGAAGCAGCTTATCTGCATCGCAAGAGTAATGCTTTGTCTACCTCCCATGCTCATACTTGACGAGGCAACCTCGTCTATCGACACACGTACCGAGATGAAGATACAGGAGGCCTTTGGCAGGATGATGCAGGGGCGCACAAGCTTTATCGTTGCGCACAGGCTTTCAACGGTGCGCGAGGCCGACAAAATACTCGTTATGAAGGACGGCAACATCATCGAGCAGGGCGATCACGCTTCCCTCCTTGAGCGCCGCGGCTTCTACTGGGAGCTTTACAATAGCCAGTTCGCAAAATAAAAGAAAAACGGCAGAGAAAAATCTCTGCCGTTTTATTATTTGCCCTTGGCAACGTCGCCGATGTCATAAGGAGTTGTCTGATATACG
This sequence comes from Eubacteriales bacterium, assembly GCA_045659365.1. Taxonomy (GTDB): domain Bacteria; phylum Bacillota; class Clostridia; order Oscillospirales; family CAG-272; genus UBA1740. Next base: position 4,193 of record JAZOWT010000035.1, read on the forward strand.
AAATAGTTAAGCCAGTTGGAGAAAAGGAGATTTGCATGGGCGCGCCAGGTGACCCTGGGTGCCTTCTTTGCATTATCGCCCGGGAAGTAATTCTTAGGCATCTTGATGGGCTTGCCCTGATCAAGATCGCGGAAATACTCGTTTTTAAGAGTGTCGGGATCGTACTCGCTGTGGCCGGTTATGAATATCTGTCTGCCCTTTTTGTTTGAGATGGCGTACACGCCTGCCTCGTCGGACGAGGCGAGTATTTTCAGTCCTTGTGCGGCCTCAATATCCTCGCGCAAAACGGTGGTATGGCGGGAATGAGGTGCCATAAAATTGTCGTCAAAGCCACGGAAAAGGATCGAGCGCTTGTAATCGACCTTATGGGGGAAGACACCGAAAACCTTGTCGTCAAGCTGGTGCTTGTTAATACCGTAGTGATAGTAAAGACCTGCCTGTGCCGCCCAACATATATGCAGGGTGCTGTGAACGTGGGTCTTGCTCCACTCCATTATCTCAACAAGCTCCTCCCAATACTCGACCTCCTCAAAGGGCAAGTGCTCGACAGGTGCGCCGGTGATGACTAATCCGTCGTAATAGTTATCCCTTACGTCGTCGAATATCTTGTAAAATGACAGGAGATGCTCCTCTGCCACGTTCTTAGACTTATGGCTCTTGGTATGGATCAATTCAAGCTCTACCTGCAGGGGCGTGTTACCTAAAAGACGTGAAAACTGGGTTTCAGTTTCGATCTTTTTGGGCATAAGATTGAGAAGAAGTATCTTCAGAGGTCTTATATCCTGCGTAATAGCGCGGGTTTCGGTCATTACGAATATATTTTCGTCGGAGAGAGTTTTGACCGCAGGGAGGTCGTTCGGAATTTTGATCGGCATTTTAGTTATCCTTTCTCTTTCCGACAGGCAGCATTATATCTCTTCAAGTGCTGCTGAAATATCGGAAATAAGGTCGTTGTAGTTTTCAATTCCACAGGAAAGGCGGATAAGATCTGAGGGAACACCGGCTGCAACAAGCTCATCCTCGTTCATCTGACGGTGTGTGGTGCTTGCGGGGTGCAGACAGCAGGATCTAGCATCGGCAACGTGTGTTTCTATAGCGGCAATCTTGAGTGCGCGCATGAACTTCTCTGCCGCCTCACGGCCACCCTTAACACCAAAGCTTACAACACCGCAGGTGCCGCCGGGCATATACTTCTTTGCAAGCTCATAGTATTTACTGGACTTAAGACCCGGGTAATTTACCCATGTGATCTTATCACTGGATTCAAGGAATTCGGCCACCTTAAGCGCGTTAAGACAGTGTCTTTCCATTCTCACGTGAAGGCTCTCAAGACCAAGGTTAAGGAGGTATGCGCTCTGGGGTGACTGTGTTGATCCAAGGTCGCGCATAAGCTGTGCGGTAGCCTTGTAAATATATGCACCCTCCTTACCGAATCTCTCGGCATAGGTGACACCGTGATAGCTGTCATCGGGAGTGCAGAGTCCGGGAAACTTATCTGCATGTGCCATCCAGTCGAAGTTGCCTGAGTCAACTATACATCCGCCTACTGCAGAGCCGTGACCGTCCATATACTTTGTTGTCGAGTGGGTTACGATATCCGCGCCAAACTCGAAGGGGCGGCAGTTAACAGGAGTAGCAAAGGTGTTGTCTATAATAAGCGGAACACCGTGAGCATGTGCAGCCTTAGCAAACTTCTCGATATCGAGAACTGTAAGCGCAGGGTTGGCTATGGTTTCACCAAAAACGGCCTTGGTATTCTCACGGAACGCGGCATTAAGCTCCTCCTCGGTGCATTCGGGATCAACAAAGGTGAACTCGATGCCCATCTTCTTCATCGTAACAGCAAACAGATTGTATGTGCCACCGTAAATGGAGGCAGAGGAGATAACGTGGTCGCCGCAGTTGGCAATATTAAATACTGAATAGAAGGAGGCCGCCTGACCGGAGGACAGGAGCATTGCGGACGTACCGCCCTCAAGCTCACAGATCTTTGCCGCAACGGTATCGCAGGTGGGGTTCTGGAGTCTGGAATAGAAGTAGCCGGAGGCCTCAAGGTCAAAAAGCTTACCCATATCCTCTCCGGTATTATATTTAAATGTGGTGCTCTGTATAATCGGTATCTGACGGGGCTCACCGTTGCCGGGAGTATATCCGCCCTGAACACACTTGGTTTCTATTTTGTAATTCTTCATGGTTGTCACCATCCTTAAGAAGCATAGTTTTCTATCACATTATTTTAACACAAAAAGGCGACGTTGTCAATACGTCGCCTTTTTGTGTTAGATTGTTTCCTTGAATCTGATCTTCAGGACTCTGATGTCCTCTTTTTTCTCTGATGAGAACGAGAACTGCTCGTACTCACCGAAGAACGTATCATCGCGAAGTGCCGAGTTGGCATCATCGAGAGGAATATCAAAGTAGCGAAGAATAGATTTCACCGTACGCCGGGAGCCTATCGTTCTGCCACGGAAGAGGTAGATATCGATCGGAGGCTCATCCTTAAGTCCGGCAAACATCGGGGGCTTTCCGTCGTTGCCAAAAAGGTCAACGTCGAGATTGCCGTGAGGATGCATCGTGATTATAAGTGTTTTATCCTTATTTATAAACGCGCGGTCACGCGAGGAAAAGGGGCCGCGATAACGCACCTCCTCGTACGACACAACGATTATTCTGAAAAAGAAGACAAGGATAAAAAGCATTGTAAATATCAGTGCAACCATAAGAGGTACCAATTTAAATACGCCCTTGGTCAAAGGTGCATAATAAATGGAAACAGCGAGTAGAAGCGCAAGCGGTATCTCGGTCAGATAAAACCATAGCTTCGTACAAAACAGATATTTCTTTTTCATTTTATTCCTATAAAGCTTTTCTTTATAAAGCTTGCCGCAAGCTTTCACTTGCGGCAAGCCGGTTTGTTTTTTAATCGGTGAAGATCACCTTAAGGTATTAGTCCTTGTACTTCTGTGCAAGACCACCTGCAAGGCCGATCATCTTGATAGCCTGGATGGAGAACTTGTCAGCTACAACGGTGAGCTTCTTAGTCATAACGCCGCGGGCAAGAACCTTAATTCTATCTGCCTTCTTTGTTACGATATTCTTGCTCTTAAGTCCGTCGATAGTAACAACGTCGCCATCATCGAAGTTCTCACAGATAGTGTCAAGGTTTACTTCGTAAAGCTTGTTTGACTTGGGCTTGAGGCCGGGAGTACGAGCAACGGTCTGAACGAATTCCTTAGCCTGCTCGTCGCTTACGATCTCGTCAGCTGCGATAGCGTCAACGTTTACGATTTCTTCCTCTACGATCTGGTGATCTACGATGTGAACCTTAGTCTCTTCAGTTACGGGAGCTGCCTCAACTACGGGAGTTTCCTCAGCGGTAACCTCTTCCTCGGGCTTAACGGAAGCAAGCATGGTGCCTACGTCAACTCTCTCGATGATGGTGTTCTCATCGATTTCCATACCGTCAGGAAGGATAACCTTTACAAGATCACGGTCAACGAGTGCCTCGGTAGACTCATAAGGAAGGTGGTAATCCTCGTTAGGAATTTCACCCTGAGCAATCTCATTCTTATTCATTACTTCCTCGATAAGCTCGAGAACGTACTTAAGCGAACGGTCGCTCTTAACCTTGAGCATCATGGGAACCTTATCAAGCTTAGGCTTATCTCCAACGTCTACGAAGTGGTACTTCTCAACGTTGTACTCGTTAGGATCAAGTCCAAGGTATACCTGGAATGCATTACCCTTAACGTTAAGCTTAGCGCACTGGATTCTACCCTTATTGAAGGACTCGAAGTTCCAGCTGGTTCTAGCCTTAACTCCCTTGTAGGAGAGAAGGTTATTCTTAACTATGGTGTAGTAATCCTGGATAGGAGGCTCAGCCTGGATAAGTCTGGACATGAAGGATGTTCTGTAACGAACAGGAACGATCACGCCGTTGACAAGTCTGACTGCCTCAGCATCAGCGGATGCTGCAACGATTGCTGCGAAGGATCCGGGTGCGGGCTCTGCGGGAGCAGGAGTCACAACAGGTGCGGGCTCTTCTACAGGAGCAGGAGCTTCCTCAACAGGTGCGGGCTCGGTAGCAGGTGCTTCCTCTACGGGAGTTTCCTCTACGGGAGCTTCCTCAACAGGAGCAGACTCTACGGGAGCTTCCTCGACAACGGTCTCTTCCTCAACAGGTGCGGGCTCGCCGTCGGTAGGAGGTACTTCATCAGACTCGGGCTTCTGCTCAGGCTCCTCGTCATCACCCTTTCTCTTTGCAAGGAAGAGGATGAGAATTGCGATTACGAGAACGAGAATGATCGCGATTACGATCCAGATCCAAGAATTGTCCTTCTCGTCGGTGTCGTCACCGGGCTCGTCAGGCTGGTCGGGATCGTCGGGATCAGTGGGATCGTCGGGATCGGTGGGATCATCAGGATCGGTGCCACCTATGTCGGTGCCACAGTTATCACACTTACCGTCGTTATCGGCGTCAACGTGAGGAGGACAGGTAGGCTGCTGCTCTTCATCGGTGATGCTGATGATACCGTAAATGGAGAAGTGAGTAGTGTTGAATACGATGTAGTCGCCCTCAACCTCAGCGGTCAGAAGCTCAACCTCACCGGACTCGTTTACATAAATTGCTGCAAGGCCGGTTGCGGTTCTGTAAGCCTCGGGAATGAGGATCTTAACGGTGAACTGGCCGCCGTTTACATCAGAAATCTCGCCACCGAACATAAATTCGATGTCGTATGCGGAAATAAGGGTTGCGATCTTTCCTGCCTCTACAAGAGCTGAGAGGTCAAGATTCTTGAGATCGTCAAGCTTGGAGATAACGGAAAGAACGTGATTCTTATCAATACCGGTGCCGCCTACCTCAACGATAACGTTTTCGGACTCGAAGCGGTTAGAGCATTCGCCGTAGCTAATGGTAAGAGTAGCTGTAAGCTCTGCACTTTCGGTATAGTTGGGATCGGTAGAGGTGAACTTAGCAGTTACGGTGTAGGTGCCAACCATCTTCTGGCCGTTGCCCTCGTAGGTAACTGTTACACCGTTGGGAAGAGTGCCGGTTACAAAAATGCTATGATTCTTGTTATCGTACTGAACGCTTGCGGAGTTGAATGCGATGCCAAGAGATGCGAGGTAATCAGCAAGGCTTGCGCGCTCGATCTTCCACTCCTTGGTAGCGCCGGTGTAGTTAAGGGTGTAGTTGGGACCTGCACTAAGAGTTACAGTGGTAACGTAAGTGCCTGCATTGATTGCTGCCGCAGCTATACCGTTAACAGTAGTGGTGTAAACAGGAGCTGTGATGATCTGTGCATACTCGGTAGGAATGATAACGGTGGGGTTAGCAAGAGCCTGACCGGTATAGGTGGGATTGGTGAAATCGTTCCAGGTAAGCTCACCAAGATCGATGACCTTAGGTACGATCTGCCACTGGATGTCATAGTAGACAACCGCATCATCAGCAAGGTAGTAGTTATCCTCAAGCTCCTCGCGAAGTGCGATAACAGCCTGAGCAGTGTAAGTACCTACGTTAGTCTTTTCGTTATCTACATAGTATACTACGTAAACCTTATCGCTAAGGCCTGTAAGAGTTACAGTTACAGGAGCGCCGGTGTACTCAACGGGAGTGGTGTAGTCCCAAGCGGGAGTACCAACCTCAGCAAGAGCCTTGTTAATGGTCCATACCTGAGTTACAACGGTCTCGCTTACCTGCTCGCCGCCTACGACAAGAACATAGTTCTTAGCATCAACGGGCTTGATAGTAGCGGTAGCGGTGTAGTCGCCTGCATTCTTACCGGTAGAGGTATTGCCGGTGATTACGAGAAGTGCAAGCTCCTCCTCAGTAAGAGAGGTGGTGTCAAGGTAGATGGTGATGTCAGAGCCGGTGTAAGTAAAGGGTGCTGTGTAGCTCCAAGAGAAGTCTACGTTGATAGACGCCTGATTAATTACGTAATCATCAGACATGGTGAGATCTTCACCAAGAACGTAATTAGGAGTTTCATTAGCGTTGATGCTAACGGTTACACGGTAGTTACCTGCATTGATAGACTCTGCCTTATCAATTACTACCCAGCCATTCTCATCATCATACTTCTCGTAAACATACTGAAGCACGATGTTCTCGTATGCAAAGTTCTTGAGTACGGGATACTGAGCCTCGCCGGTATAGGTATACTCGGTTGCGGTCCACTCAAGGTCTGCGGTCGAGATTACAGCCTTTGCAATCGACCACTCCTGAGAAGAAATAGTGCCGCTTATAATATAGTTGGTAGAAACAAGGGGATTATTAACAAGATCAAGCTCTGCGGTAGCAAGGATCGAGGTAGCAGCATCGGTAGCGGAAGCGTTGCTGTAAACGATAGCTGCATCGATGTCTGCGGGAGCATTGTTGATCTTAACACCGAACTTGGTGCCGGTGTAGGTGAAGTTGAAGTTTGCGGGGTCGTGGTTTTCGTCAGCCTCGCTGTATGCGATCCAGGTAAGGGTGGAGAGATCAAAGGGCTGTGCCGCTATCGTCCACTCACCGCTGGTAAGCTCCTCAGAGCCAGCCCATACGTAGTTGGATCCGCCAACAACCTCAACGGTTGCGGTGGTTACGTAGGTGCCTGCATTAGCGTAGGTGTCGCCTACAAGAGTAAGCTTAAGCTGCTCGGGATAGGTTGCGGTTACGGTGTAGTTAGTACCGTAAGCGTAAACCATATTTTCGGGGATGTTCCACTTAATGTCGGTGTCGTAGAATGCCTTGGGATTGATGGTCCAGTCGAGGCTTTCGGTATTGCCACCGTCAAATGCGTAGTTGGGATCGGTGAGAGCAAGAGTAACGATGGCGGTATAGGTGCCTGCATCGGTAGCCTTGTTGCCTTCGGTTGCAACGATCTTGGCAAGAGCTGCATAATCGCCCTTGATGATAGCCTCTACAACCTTCTCAGTGCCGTCGTATCCAAATGCATCGGTGTAATTCCACTCAACAAGATCGGAAGCAACAAGCTTCTTGGGATCAATAGTAACGCTTATCTTGTTGGTAGTAGCAGTCTTATTGTCGAAGGCAACCTCAACATAGTACTCGCCGGAGTCAGCAACGTTCTTGAGCTCAAGAGTGCTTTCGTTAGCGCCCTCGATCACAACGTTGTTCTTGTACCAGGTGTATGTATAGGTTGCATAGGGGAGATGAGGAAGTGCGCTTGCGGTAAGAACGATGGTTCCGTCACCGTATACCATCTCGGTAGCAGATGCAGTAAGCGAAGCGGTGATCTCCTCGGTAACCGCATAAAGCTCAACGTCCTTAGCGGGCATCTCGATATAAGCATTACCCTCTGCATCAACCCAGCCTACGATAGTCATGCCATCGAAGGAGGTAATGCCGGAGAAGAAGTCTACGTTAGCGCCTACAGGAAGGAAGCCCTCTCTTACAAGCTCTTCGCCGGTATAGTAGCTTACCTTGTAAACGTCGTTGAAGGTAACCTCAACTCTTGCGCGAACGGTTATATTCTTATCGCCCTTAACAAAAGTATCAAAAGTGTTTGCAAGAGTGTCGTTTACTCTCTTGAGAAGCTCATAGAGATTGACAGTCTCGTTTACACTTGCAGCGAAGGTGCCGTTGCCCTTGTAGAAATCCATAAGAGTGAGTCCTCTGATGGATGCGGGAACGTAGCCGTAAGCCTTAGCAAGATACTCGAGTGCAAGCTCGTAGTAATCTGCATACTGCTTTACCTTCTCCTTGATCTGCTCTTCGGTAAGGCCGTCAAGCTGCTCGAACTTGCTTACGAACTCAGAGTCAAGAACCTCGTCAAGGTCAACGTAATCGAAGATCTGCATAAGATCGTCGAAGGTAACGTTGTTAACGAATGCATACATCTCATCAACACTGGTGGAGAATGCAGCAAATACCTTGGTCTTTATGCTATCGGGAACTCTGTCAGACTGGCATGCCTTAAGAGCTGCCTTTGCAAGCTCGTCGGGAACGTTGATCTTAAGAACGTACTCACCGTCAACTACAGCAAACTGAAGGTTTCTGTCGATGATGGCAACAACCTTTCTAAGCTCCTCCTCGTGACCCTCAAACTTGAAGGTTACGTTGAACTCGGAATCACCAAGGTCGGTGAAGATACCGAAGGAGTAGGTAAGCTGCATCTCGCCATCCTCCATCTCAGCAATCTCGCCGAGAGTGGGGAAATCCTTAACGAGCTGTACAAGTGAATCAACAACGAAGGACTTGCCGTTAGCAGTGTCACCGTATACGGTAAGATCGTTAACGGTAACCTTGTCGATCAAGGTGATAAGATCGAGGAGATCTTCAACACTGTAGGAGCCCTCGGTAATGATCTCGTAAACATCAGTATACTTGTCAACGATGATGCCCTCAACCTCAAGGATACGAGCATCAAACTCAGCATCGTCAACGTTGAAGAGATCCTCAAAAGCAGCAGAGATATCTGCAGCAGCTACGGTAGCGCTGATGTTGCTCTCTGCATCGAGGTACTCATCGCTGGCGAAGAAGTCTACGTAATCTGCCTCGGTCCAGGATTCAACCTCCTCGATTACCTCTGCAGTTTCTCTGGCTACGTCGTCTGCATCAAAGGAGGTGCCGTTTGCAGCAGCTTCCTTTTCAGCTTCCTTGATAGCCTCGTCGATAACTACCTCGAGCATCTCGGAGTAAATGATATCATAGTAAACAGGCTTTTCGGTAGAAGCGCCGGTGGTGTACTGCTTGAATGCCTCAAGCTGTTCATCAAGGAGCTCATCTACGTAATCATCCTTGTAGGAGGAGAGAGTAGTTTCAATTCTCTCATAAAGATCGGCAGGAACGGGGTACTCCTCGTCCGCTACCATCTGAAGCATAGCAGAAACCTTAACCAAAAGAGTCAAGAAATCTGCAAACTCCTCAACAGACTTATCATTGTGAACTATGTCGTTGAGGAAATCGAGTGTAGCTTCATCATCCTCGCCGTAGTTGTTATCGATGTAGGTATCGATAGTGTTATCTACGAGAAGATCAATAAACTCGCTCGAATCGGAAGGACGGTCGGTGCCGATAAGTCCTACGACGAAGTCTTCAAGAACTACTTCCTTGACCGCGTCGATAACGAACTTGATGAGCTGCTTAACGTCTTCCTTAGTCAAGGACGTTACACTGTACAGAGCCTTGCTGTCAACGGTGATGAAAACATCATCGCCAACATACTCGACTGTGAACCAGCCCAGATCAAATTTTCCTTCCTTCTGGTCGTCATCACTGCTTCCACTGTTGCTTCCGCCTGCGGACGATGAGCCGGTAGAACCGGTCGATGCACCAGCAGATGTGGCAGCGCTAGAACCGGTTGTTGCCGCAGCAACGGTGGTCGCGGATGCCGCAAAAAGCATTACGAGAACAAGCAGGAACGCCAACAATTTTTTAGTTGTTCTTCCCATTGTTTAAAACCAAACCTTTCCACTATTGAAAAATAGTTAATATTTTAAGTAAATTATAGCACCCGTGCGAAAAAAAGTCAATAGAGATCGACAAAAAAAGAGCATTTGTTGCGCTAAATGTGTCAAATTGCACAAGCAAATGCCCTTTTATTTATTTGTTTTCACAATCTGCGCCGATATTTTCGGGATATCCCCCGGGGGCGTGTCACTTTTTTCGCCTTTTCCTGAGCGGTGCAAACCATACTGTGCGGCGAACCGATTTTACCAAAATGATGATAACGAGGGGGAGCGCGACGCCAATAGCGCACGCACCCAGCATCACCACCTCAACGATAACATCCATTACCTGCTCCGAAATCACCGGTCCTTCGGGTTCAGGAACCACGGGTATGGGGGTAGGCGTGTAAAGTGCATTGTAGGTCGCATCGCACGTTACGGCAGTGATCTCGGCGTCCCAGCCAATGAAATCGTACGTATAGCTGTCATCGGCAGACTTCTTGGGATCTGAGGGGATCATGGGAAGCTCGCCGTATTTGTAGGTCGCTATGCTTATAACGGTTCCGTCGGAAACAAACTTCACCGTGTATTGCAGGTAAGAGTAGACAACACCGACCGACACACTGTCCGCAGGCATATAGAACTCCGGGACGTTAAAGTCAATTCTCTCACCGTTGCCCTTGATGATGTAATAGGATACAATTTCAACACCGAGTGGTGCCTGTGCATCTATCGTAACAAGACCTCCTGCAAGAAGCGAGGTTTCAGACACGGATATGCTAACGGTATCGTTGGCGATAACGTCAACGGCATAAAAGTAGTTCAGATAGTAAACCGTACCGCTGGTGACCGTTGCCGAAAGCGAGCTTTCGGTTAAATTTACCTTGAACTGGGTAAGGGTGCCGTCGACAAAATAGTAAACTCTGACATTGGGAATATCCAAGATCCTGTACGGCAGGGTTATCGCTGCCTTGATACCGGCGGTTACCTTTTCACCGCGTGCATCGAAGAGATCAACGTAGAATGAGTAGCCCTGCATTCCGCTGAGCGCAGAATAAACAGTCACACGTTCAACACCGTGCTCCGCCATTGCAAGCACCTCGGCATAGGAAAACCTGACGACAAAGGCGGTAGAGTTAAGAACGATCGCACCCTTCCCTGCCGCACGGACGACAAGCTGAGATAAATCAAACGTGGTATCGGTGGTAACCGTACAGTCGACGATATAATCATCACCGTCCATCGTGATCGTAGCGCCCGATCCGTTAGAGAAAGACATAATATACTTGGATTCAAAGGTTGCTATGTACAAATTTTGCACAGCACTTGACGTTACCGGCGAAATCTCGCGGTTCCAACCGGAAAACTCATAATAACAGCTACCCGTGTCACTTCTTTCAGGGGTGACAGGGGGTGTAGGAATGGATCCGTAGCGCTCTTTCACGACTGTTTTTACACCGTCGACGATCCACGTAACGTCATAAAGCTTATAGCTTGCATTAAAGAAGGGATACAGATTAAGCGTTGCGCCATCGCAATCAACGGCGCGCATATCAACAAGTGTTCCGTCCGCATCCTGCCAACCGCCAAACGTGTAGGTTGCGGCGGCGTCCTCGCGCTTGGTGGGAACTGCACCGCCGAACTCAACGTACGAGCCGCGCTCTACGTTAACGGTGTCGAGGAGGTTTCCGTTCGTATCGTAAAAATTGACGACGATCTCATCGGTTTCAAATGCTTTCTTTGTAGCCGTAGCCTCCAGGGTTATTCTCTGTCCCTGAGTCACCTCGGCGCGCTCTGTTATCTCACCGCTTCTGTATGCGGAAATCAGCGCCATGGCAGTGGCAGGAATGGCTCCGTTGCTTTCCAATGCTCCGGGTGTGGCAGGTGCGGCGCCGGGAGACGTAGGACGGTGTACCTCACCGGGAGCTTGTCCGGGATGTTCAACAACGTCGGGGGCAACAGGTCGCAGAACTGCGACAGGCTTGGTGGGCTCGGTCACCTCGTCGGGCGGCTCAGGCTTTTTGACCTCGGCAGGATATCCGCCCTCAAGGGGTTTTGCATCGCCAAGGTCGTCCATGTACTTTTCTCCGTAATGAATGGCGAGCGGAGATTTGGTATCGATCTTATAATTAGCGTCGTAATACTTGTTGGGATCACTATAATATGACACGGGGTCGTCCGAAATGGCCAAAACGGTGTAATAAAGCTGCGCGAGCAGGATCTCGAATTTCTCGGTCAATCCCTGTCTTTTGATACCCTCACGGACATATCCGCTTCCATAAAGAAGGTCAAGGCACTGGAAGAGTCCGATCAGATTATCACGTACTTTTTCGTAGTTCATTACGTAATACGTGTACTTATCGCGAGCATTCTCGAGTGGTTCGTACTCAGCATAGAATGCTCTAAGATTATCGGTGCAGACACCGGCCTTATCGACAACCGCCGGATCGATGCCCGAAATCGGATTGGCTATGGCATCTCGGTTTTCAAGCACGAGCGTTACCGTCTGCCCCATCACGGCATCTCTG
>JAZOWT010000036.1:0-29222 GCA_045659365.1 Eubacteriales bacterium
TAGCAGTTTTCCATAGGTAAATGATATATAGTTAATTATTGTTAAACTTCAACATATTTTGAATTCAATAATCGAAAGTAGCCCTGTTTTTTGTTGCATATATAACAAAATGACAGTACGGATATTACTCGCGAGTCCGAGCTGCACTATAACAGTATAATTCTCCACAACTTACAAATACTAACATCACACCTTAAAACAAAGGAGATTTATATATATGAAAGCTACAGGAATTGTCCGCAGGATCGATGACCTCGGACGAGTCGTTATACCAAAAGAAATTCGCCGCACGATGCGTATACGCGAGGGCGATCCTCTTGAGATCTATACAGATCGCGAGGGGGAAGTAATATTTAAAAAATATTCTCCTATAGGAGAGCTTCATACGTTCGCAACAGAGTACGCGGAAACCTTACAGAAAACATCAGGAATGCCGATTTTTATTTGCGACCGCGATGCTATTATTGCAGTATCAGGTGCCTCGAAGCGTGAATATCTTGATAGAAAGATATCAACATCGCTGGAGCAAATAATTGATTCGCGATCGTTATATCAGCGTGATAACGGAAAGGAAACTATAGCCCTGACCGATGACGGTGGACATTATGTAAGCTGTGCTATGCCTATAATAGCGGAGGGCGACATTACCGGCGCGGTCATATCAGCGTGGCAGTACGATTGTCCTACAACTGATAAAATTTCAGATGCGGTAGAGTCCAAGCTTATACAAACTGCCGGGATTTTTCTTGGGAAACAAATGGAATCATAACAAAAAGGTTGCTACTTTCAACGTAGCAACCTTTTTTTGCATTAAGTGAATATAATATTTGATGCCATCGAGGCCTTGTAGTATGCTATATAGGCATTACCGCGATTAACCGCGAGTGTGTCTCCCTTGAGATTTTTAAATACCAGCTCACCACTTGTATCGGTGGACCAGAGAAATTCGGTAAGCCCGCCGTTAGAAATGTAATAACCGCGACCACCGGCTACGGTATCAATTACCAGCTCGCAGCCATCTGAATTTTCGTATGTTGTAGCATTTGCAAATAAAATAAATACATTGGTAAACGAAATGTTCTCACCGGTCAGCATATCCATGCGACGGTTGTCGCCCTTATAGTAGAGATATTTTCCGCTTCCTTCATGGTAATAGAGGTTTGTGATATTACTGTTGGAGTAGGGGATCGATATCGTTGTGGCATCTGTTACGCCGGATACTGTTGTTTCAGAAAAGGAGTATGGTGCATCCTTGTATTCTGAAAGCTTAGCAGAAGCGGACATTCTGTTTTCCGCAACGTCAACCATGACCTCGGAGGTGTATACGTATAGAGTATTTTCTATGTAGTAGCAATCAGAGTATTGGGACAGGTCGAGGACTATATCATCTGTATCCCATGCATTATATACTACCTTATCGTCATTGCCGTAGGAAATTACAACTCCGCCAAAAAAGTTAGACATATTTGAAATGTAATTTCTGGTCGCTTTGAGCGCACCGATCTTCCACATTACCTCTGCATTGGTGGTGTAGGCAAGCATGCGCGACGTTCCGTCCTCGATAGGGAACTCGATAGCGAGATCGGATTTCGAGACGCCGTATAAAGGGCGCAAGGGATCAACAAGTATTCCCTTGGGAATAGAGCTGTATTCCTCCTTCGAGACACGCAGTCCGGTTATTTTACTTAAAAAAATTTCCTCCGGCACAATATCGCTCGGAGGTGTCAATTCTTCATCAGTTGTTTCGTTGTCGTCTGGGGTTGTTTTGTCCTGGTCGTTTGTAGTTGTTCCGTCTTTATTTTCATCGGTATTGTCAACTGTATTGTCAACGTCACCGCTATCCGGCTTTTCTGTTGCGCTTTCTCTGCCACTTGCTGCAATTCCTATCGCCGAAACGACCAAAATCGCAATAAGGAGCAGAGAAACGAACTTGTAAAATCCTTTAAGATTTAAGCTTTTCATTTTTACCTCCTTGCGTGCCTATGAGAAGGCACGCACGCTAAAAATCAGACGCGTCTTTCGAGCCAAGCGTCGGCTGTCTCGAGAGCGTCGATAAGGCTCGTCGACATGATGTTCTTCTCCGGCATAATAGAGCCGTTGGGGACGAGCTGTACTACAATTTTATCGGGAATCATGGTTCCTTTTACTTCTTTTTCGCTCATAACAATCATATGCACGTGATACTTTGCCGACATATCGCCGTAGTAAATATCTGCATCGTGACGAACGAGCGGTCTGCCCTTGTATTCAAGGAATTCTTCGTTAGTTACGCCTTCTGCGTTTAACATAAATTGACTCCTTTCTGTTTATTTGAAAACGACGGCGTACAAGTCCGTTTCGATATAAGATTACCAGACTTGTCCACACTTGTAAATAGGTTCGACAAAAGTCGTGGTTGTTAAAATATCGATCTTATACGTCCTTCTTTACAAAAGGTGTTCTTTTGTAAATGCTTCCGCTCGATCTTACGGCAGGCTTTGTAATCTGGCTCAGCGCGTCCGCCTTGTCCGAAAGTTCCTTTTGCTTGATAGCAAGAGAGCTGTTGGGCATGTCCGACGGCTTCGTAAGAACCGAGAGGTTGCTCGATTTCTTGATTCTTTTGAGTAGTGCTTGACCTGTCTTATCCAATCCAAGGACCTGCGTATATTCAGGTAATGCTCTTACATCGGAGGAGGTAACGCCGAGTAGGGAATACCAGATACCACGTCTTATCCTTGCGGTGGTATATTTTTTTGTTGAGGTAAGCTCCACTAAAGAGTTGATACTTGTTGCCTCTAAGGATTTGTTCTTAAGGCGGTTATATAAACCACCGCTAACGTCGTGAATGTCACAAGCGTCGTTGGTGAAATTTAACGTAAATGATGCCATAGCGGCAGGGAAAAGTGCTTCGCCATCGCAGGGGAAGGCGCCTTCTTTTTGTTCTTTTGAAATGCAATCCACTACATCTTTTGGAACATAATCATAGGCAGAAACGTTACTGTGAAATGATTTTCTGATTGCGGTTGCGCTTTGGATTTTACCTTCCGCAATGCTTTCACAGTTGTAGTCTGTACCGGTACGCTTGATTGTAAATGGAGTGATAGTGCTACCAAAGGAGCGAAGGGCCTTGATGTATTCGACCGACAAAATATTGTTTGCGCTAGATATCGGAGCATTACATCCGTAAACGTTTTTGTAAGCCATCTCGCGTATCTCGGCAAAGCCCATGCTATCCTTCTCGCTTGTGAGTCTGGAGATCTCTTTATCAATTTCGAGCGAGGAGAGGTTGTCTGCGGTTTTTTCAAGTATTGACAAATCCCCCGACTCGCTACCGAATGCAAGAACGTCAACAACTCCGAGAGCGTTAGCAATATATACGCCGGATCTTGCGAAAAATTCTGCACTGGACATCGAATATGGAAATGGTAATTCAAGCACTAGGTTGACTCCGCAACGCACCGCAGACTCTGCACGTGCCCACTTATCCATTATCGCTATTTCTCCGCGCTGAGTAAAGTTGCTGCTCATTATTGCGATAATAGCGGTGTCGGCACCAAAATGCTCGCGGATTTTTTCTATTTGATAAAGATGACCGTTGTGAAACGGATTATATTCCGATATAATTGCAACGGTTTTCATCGTGTTCCTCACTAAAGTTTATTTTTTGACTTGAAATAAAAATATATTTGGTGTATAATGTATGGGTAGTACAAATTTTAAGGAGAAGAATATGAAAGTTCTTGTTGTTAACGCAGGATCTAGCTCGCTTAAGTATCAGCTTCTTGACACCGATAGCGGCAACGTTCTTGCAAAAGGTAACTGCGAGCGTATCGGTATCGAGGGCTCAAGAATCATTCACAAAACCGCAGGAAGAGATGAGTACGTGAAGGAAACTGTACTTGCTGATCACTCTGCTGCAACCCGCCTTGTTGTAGAGACCCTGCTTGATCCCACCGTTGGATGCATTAAGTCTGCTGATGAGATTGAGGCAATCGGACATAGAGTTGTTCACGGAGGTCCTTACTTCAGTGGCTCCATGCTTGCTACACCCGAGGTTATGGAAAAGCTCGAGCAGTGCATATCCTACGCACCTCTTCACACCCCTGCACACATCATGGGTATAAAGGGCTGTACCGCAGCAATGCCTAACACCCCCCAGGTTCTTGTATTTGATACCGCATTCCATCAGACCATGTCGCCTGAGGTTTATATGTACGGTCTTTCCTACGATATGTATGAGGAGTATGGCATCCGTCGTTACGGTGCACACGGCACCTCTCACAGATACGTAAGCGCAGAAATGATAAAGATCATGGGCGGAAATCCCGAGGGCACCAAGATCGTAACCTGTCACATCGGTAACGGTTCGTCTATCAGTGCTGTAAAGGACGGTAAGTGTGTTGATACCTCTATGGGCTTCACCCCTCTTGAGGGTGTAATGATGGGTACCAGATGCGGTTCTATCGACCCCGCTATCGTATCCTTTATTATGGAAAAGAAGAACTACACCACCAAGGAGGTTGATAACTACCTCAACAAGAAGTGTGGCTTTGATGGCATCAGTGGTGTTGGCTCCGACTCCCGCGACCTTGAACGTGCGATCGGTGAGGGTAACGAGCGCGCTAAGCTTGCATACGACATGCTTTGCTACCAGATCAAGAAGTACATAGGTGCGTACTCCGCTTCTATGGGTGGCATCAATGCTATCGTATTTACCGCAGGTATCGGTGAGCATTCACCTATCATCAGAGAAACCGCACTCAAGGGACTTGAGTATCTCGGTGTTAAGCTCGACAAGGAGAGAAATACCTTCGGCCACTCTTCTGTTCCCGTTAAGCTTTCTACTGATGATTCCGCAGTAGCAGTTTATATGATTCCCACCAACGAGGAGCTCGTTATCGCACAGGATACCGCGCGCATCGTAGGCGAGTTGAAGGCATAATTTAAATAAGAGCTCACGGCCACAGTGTCGTGGGCTCTTATTATTTTAACATATCAAAATATAAATGTCAAGAAACGACAGTGTAATAATTTAAAGCTTAAGCCTTTTCTTTATATCATTTAGGCAACGAAGATATGCATCATCGTTTTTTGAAAAGTCCATCGCGGCAGTGTATATCATCTCAAGTGACCGATGCATATCATAAGCGCTCTTGAATTGATCGGCAGCACTCCATAGCATTTCTTCGTGCTCGCTCCACAAAAACTCAAGAAAGCTTTTCCTACTCGACAACTTCGTCTGATCCAGAAATTCAGATGTGTCGATCGTCTTTTCACGAGAAATTCCGCAATAGCCTTCGACTACAAATGCCAAGTCCAGCATTGGTATAAAAACAGCATCGGTATTGTTGTCGTCAAGGACCGAGGGGAACAGTGTATAATTTGTACCGACAAGGTCAAGCACATCTGTGAGTCTTCTCATAAACAAATATTCGCTGCCGTACATACCGGAAATAGAATACACCTTGCTCGCAATACGGTTGATGGTATCTAATTTTACAAAGCCGTCCTTACAGTATGCGGTTACAAGCCGTATTGACTTAAGAGCGCTTTCGTTTTTTATCTCTGAGATCAGGGAATCAACGACTGTGTCCATATCATGTGTGCAGCATTCTGCAATGGTTTTTCCTATTGTTTTTGCCATTTCTCCGGCGATATGCAGATAGTCGTATGCTCGTTTGTAGGCTTCCGACTTGCTGTAACTGAGTGCTATTATATCTTCGCTTTGGCGTGCTAGTATATCATCGTTCCAGTTATCACCAAGATTGACAATTTTGCCTATTACTCCCGGAAATACCGGATCCATCATATGCGGATTGGTGCCGTCGACAATAGCGATGCGAATTCCGTTTCGGGATATTACAATTCCGTCAAGCGATGCCGGATCGGAAGAGCAGTGTATAGCCTCGCACTCATCCGATACCGACTCAAGTTCTCTCAAAATACGCCTCATAAAGCTGCTTTTGCCAGTTCCGGGGCCGCCTTTAAGAATATAAATCGCATTAAAATCCCGCGGCTTGAAGATCTCATCAAAATAACTCCTGAATCCGGAGTATCCGTTTGCAGCAGCAAAAAAAGAGTATTTGTAAGACGGTAAGTTTTTGTTTGTCATATCACAACCTCCAATATACACTAATAATTATATTATTTTTATATACTTTTGCTTACATTCTATTGACTTTTGACTGAAAAATATTGTATAATAATTGATGATACAAATCTGAATGGAGGTTCGCATAGTGACAATTATAGGGCTTGCCGGCGGAAGCGGATCGGGTAAAACCACAGTATCTCAACTGTTTTCACAGTATAATGTTCTGCCCGTTAACACAGATGAGATATATCACAATCTCATATCGTCCGATACACCGTGCCTTTCTTCCATTGTAGAGGAGTTTGGTGACCGTGTTCTTAACGATCAAGGCACAATTGACCGCAAGGCTCTTGGAGCCATAGTATTTGCAGATCAGGAAAAGCTTGGTAGGTTGAACACTATTGCTCATTATTACGTCTTATGCGCCGTCCGTGATATAATTTCGGCCGCTGAGAAACAGGGGTATGCCGGTGTAATGGTTGATGCCCCTCTGCTATTTGAGTCCGGATTCGATGCAGAATGCGACGTTATTGTTGTCGTCACTGCTACAAGAGAGCAGAGGATCAAAAGAATAACCGAAAGAGACCGGATCACTGTTGACGATGCGACCAAGCGCATCGAAAATCAACTCTCAGATGAATTTATTTCGTCGCGAGCTGATTTTATTATAACCAACAACGGTGCGCTCGATGACCTCAAAAAACAGGTCGAGCGCATAGTTGACTCAATCAAGAATAAAAAATAAAGTGAGGATAAATTTATGTCAGAAAAGTCAAATGGACAGAAAATGTTTGAGGCGCTCTCTTACAGAAAAAAGAATGTTTTTGAAGAGGCGTCTACCGAAAAGATCAAGGCAATATACGACTATGCAGTCGGCTACATGAACTACCTTGACAACGCAAAGACCGAGCGCGAGGCGGTTGTTGCATCTATCGCTATGCTCGAGAAGCAGGGCTATACCGAATACAAGATCGGTGATAAGATTGCAGTAGGTGATAAGAAGTACCTTAATCAGCACGGAAAGTGCCTGATTGCTTTCAAGGTTGGTACCGACGATATCGCTACCGAGGGTATCCGTATACTCGCATCCCACATCGATTCTCCCAGAATCGACCTTAAACAGATTCCTATGTATGAGGATGCAGGTATGGGCTTCCTCAAGACCCACTATTACGGCGGTGTAAAGAAGTATCAGTGGACCGCTATTCCTCTTGCACTTCATGGTGTTATCGTTAAGGCAGACGGCGAGGTTGTAGACGTTAAGATTGGTGATGAAGCATCCGATCCCGTGTTCTACATCAACGATCTTCTTCCTCACCTTGGCCAGCGTCAGTCCGCAGAGCCTCTCGGTACTGCAATTTCCGGCGAGACTCTCAACATTCTCATCGGCGGCCTTCCTTACGATGATAAGGACGTAAGCGAGAAGATCAAGCTTACCGCACTTTCTATGCTTAACGATAAGTACGGTGTTACCGAGGAGGATTTCCTCAGCGCGGAGCTTTCTCTCGTTCCCGCATTCAACGCTCGTGATATCGGATTTGACAGAGCACTTATAGGCGCATACGGACACGACGACAAGGTATGCTCTTATCCCGCTCTTACTGCACTCTTTGAGGGTGATGCAACCACCAAGACCGTTATGGTCGTTCTCGCAGACAAGGAGGAGATCGGTTCTGTTGGTATGACCGGTATGCAGTCTGATATTCTTGTTGACGTTATCAATGAGATCTCCGCTAACCTTGGTAAGAACAGCGCAGTTGTACGCGCTCACTCCAAGTGCCTCAGCGCAGACGTTACCGCTGCTTATGATCCCAACTTTGCAGACGTATACGAGAAGAGAAACAGTGCTATGATCTCCTGCGGTACCACTATGAGCAAGTACACCGGTGCTCGCGGAAAGTCCTCTACCAACGACGCTTCTGCCGAGTTTGTTGGATTCATCAGAAGACTCTTTGCAGAAAACGGTGTTATCTGGCAGACTGCGGAGCTTGGTAAGGTTGATGCAGGTGGCGGCGGAACTGTTGCAATGTACATTGCTAACCATAACATTGAAACCGTAGACCTTGGCGTGCCTGTTCTTTCTATGCACGCTCCTTATGAGGTTGTTTCCAAGGCAGACGTATACTCCACTCACGAGGCATTCCTTGCATTTGTAAAATAGTTCTCATCTCAAAACTCGACTAAATCGAATTTGAGGAAGGGAATATGATATTTAAAAAATTGGAAAAGGCAGATGATCGTTTCCGCGAGATCGAGCAGATGATCACTCTGCCACACATAGTTTCAAATAACAAAGAATACTCCAAGCTTATGAAGGAGTATAAGTCACTCACTCCGATAATAGAGAAGTATCGTGAGTACAGGCAGGTTGAAAAGGAGCTCGCTGATGCAGATGAAATGATGCACGATGCTTCTATCGAGCTTGAGCTACGCGAGCTTGCAGAGGAGGAGTATAAGGAGTACAAAGAGCAGCTGGCAACTCTTTTTGAGGAGCTTCGCATACTTCTTATTCCTCGCGATCCTAACGATGACCGCAACGTAGTTGTCGAGATCCGCCAGGGCGCAGGTGGTGAGGAGGCGGCACTTTTTGCCGCCGACCTGTACCGTATGTATTCTATGTACGCAACCTCCGAGGGTTTCAAAACAGAGGTTACTGTTTTGAACGAAACCGAGCTTGGCGGTATAAAGGAAATCAATTTTATGGTTATCGGCGACGGTGCCTATTCCAAATTTAAATTTGAAAGCGGAGTACACCGTGTCCAGAGAATACCTGTTACCGAGTCTAACGGCAGAATACAGACGTCTACTGTTACAGTGGCAGTTTTGCCTGAGGTTGAGGCTGTTGAGGTCGAGGTTAACCCTGCTGATATCAAGATCGAGTCCTGCAAGTCAAGTGGTGCCGGCGGTCAGCACATAAACAAGACCGAGTCTGCGGTAAGACTTACACATAAGCCCACGGGTATCGTTATCGAGTGTGATCAGGAGAGAAGTCAGCTCCAGAACAAGGAACGCGCTTTAAAAATCCTTTACACGAAGCTTTATGACATGAAGCAACGTGCGCAGGATGAGATGATCGCCTCTACAAGAAAAAGTCAGGTTGGAAGCGGCGACCGAAGCGAGAAGATCAGAACGTATAACTATCCTCAGTCGCGCATTACCGACCATAGAATAAACAAAACAGTATTCAATCTCACCGGCTTTTTAAACGGTGATATGAATGACATTATTCTTGATTTGATATCTGCCGATACCGCAGAGCGTCTTAAGGGTGAGCAAAATGATTACTAATGTAATTAAGATTGCTGAATTAAATGATAAATCCAAGGCAGAAATAAACCGCGCGGCAGATGTTATAAAGGCTGGCGGCTTGGTTGTGTTTCCCACAGAAACAGTTTACGGCCTTGGTGCAGATGCGACAGATCCCGAAGCTGTAAAGAAAATATATTCAGCCAAGGGGCGCCCCTCTGATAATCCCTTAATCATTCACATCGCAACCCCGGAGCAGGCGGAGGAGTACACATACACTGTTCCTCTTTACTACAAGCTCGCCGAACGATTTATGCCCGGCCCGTTAACAGTAGTTTTACGCTCTAAGGATAATATACCACTTGCAACGCGCGGAGGACTCGATACAGTTGCTGTAAGATGCCCGTCAAACGGTGTTGCACGAGCACTCATATCGCATGCCGGCATTCCGATTGCCGCTCCGTCGGCCAATTTGTCGGGCACACCGTCGCCTACAAGCGCGGATCACGTGATTGATGATATGATGGGTAGGGTAGATGTGATTATTGCTTCTGACGATTCTGAAATCGGCCTTGAGTCTACAATAGTCAAAATCGAGGACGATAATACACTTACGCTTCTCAGACCGGGAAAAATTACCGTTGATGATCTTCTCGCAGTTGTTGATACGGTAATGATCGCTGATTCCGTTACCGAAAAGCTCGCAGACGGAGCAGTTGCACTTTCCCCGGGTATGAAATACAAGCATTATGCTCCAAAGGCATCCTTGATTCTTATAGATTCGAGTGATACCGAATATATTAACTTTATTGCTTCGCAAATCAGCGAAAATACTGCAGTCCTCGCTTACAGCGAGCATTTAGATGCGGTGAAGCAGGCGGCTCCGTCTTTGTTTTGTTACGATTTTGGATCAGTACACGATGAGTCAGACCAAGCGGCACGTTTGTTTTCGATTCTTCGAGAAACGGACAAGCATAGCTTCACCACAATTTATGCTCCGTTACCAAGTACGGATGGCATAGGACTTGCACTTTATAACAGAATGATCCGCGCGGCAGCGCATAGGATCATTAGATTGTGACGGTAAAATTAATGGCAAAGAAAAAAACTAAGGTTGAGGACCCGAAGCTCAACGAGGCGCTCCCGACTGAACAACCGATAACCGAAACACTCGAGAAGAACTATATGCCTTACGCGATGAGCGTAATAGTTTCCCGTGCGATTCCGGAAATTGACGGCTTCAAGCCCTCACATAGAAAGCTCTTGTACACGATGTATAAAATGGGACTTCTCAAGGGGCAGAAGATAAAAAGCGCCAATATTGTCGGCCAAACAATGCAGCTCAACCCACATGGAGATGCCTCCATATACGAAACCATGGTTCGTCTTACCAGAGGTCACGAAGCACTTTTGCACCCGTTTATAGACTCCAAGGGTTCGTTCGGTAAGCACTACTCACGTGATATGGCATATGCCGCATCCCGATATACCGAAGCAAAGCTTGATACATTCTGCCAGGAGTTATTCTCCGGAATCGATAAGAATTCGGTGGATTTTGCTCCCAACTACGACAATACAACAACAGAGCCCACGCTCCTGCCTACGACTTTCCCGAATATATTGGTATCGCCCAATCTTGGTATCGCTGTCGGTATGGCGTGCTCCATCTGCTCGTTCAATCTTGCAGAAATTTGCGACGGTACAATTGCGTTGCTTAAAAACCCCAACACCACCGTAGACAGGTTGTTGGATATAATCAAGGCGCCCGATTTCCCCGGCGGTGCTACGATTTTGTATGACCGCGAGCAAATGAAGAATATCTACACAACAGGTGTCGGAAGCTTCAAGATGCGTGCTAAGTACGAGTACGTCAAGAAAGAGAATTGTATCGACATTCTCGAAATTCCGTATTCATCGACAATTGAGTCGATAATGAAAAAAGCCACCGAGATGATTAAGCTCGGAAAACTTCGTGAGGTTGCAGACGTTCGCGATGCAATAGACCTTAACGGATTCAAGCTTACCTTTGATCTTAAAAAGGACGCAGATCCGGAGTTGGTTATGCAAAAGCTGTTTGCAGCAACCGAGCTTGAAAACAACTTTGACTGCAACTTCAATATACTGGTTGAGGGTACTCCGTATCAGCTTGGCGTTAAAGAGATCCTGCTCGAGTGGATCAAGTTCAGAACAAAGTGCGTGACCCGTGAGCTTGAATATGACCTCGGTAAAAAGAGGGACAAGCTTCATTTGCTTGAAGGTCTTGCTAAAATACTTCTGGATATCGATAAAGCTATCAGAATAATCCGTAAAACGGAAAAGGAAGAGGATGTTATCCCCAACCTTATGAAAGGCTTTGATATCACTAAGGTACAAGCTGAGTACGTTGCGGAAATCAAGCTCCGTAACCTTAACCGCGAGTATATCATTAACCGTGTCAAGGAGATAGACAATCTCCGTGCAGAAATTGCCGACATGGAGGAAACACTCAAGGATGAGATCAAGCTTCGTTATCTCATTATTGCATCTCTCCAGAACATCAAAAAGACTTACGGCAAGCCCAGAAAAACCGAGCTTGTAGAGAAGGAAAGCGTTGTTGCACCCGTAAAGAAGGATATTTTCTTCGAAAATTACAATTGCAAGCTTGTAATGACACGTGGCGGTTATTTCAAGAAGCTTTCTGTTCAAGCCGCTCGCAATGCCGACGAGCACAAGCTTAAGGAGGGTGACTTTGTTGTTTATGAGGAGGATACCGATAACCGCGGTGACGTCCTGTTCTTTACTGACAAAGCGCAAATTTACCGCGTTAAGGTAGCCGACTTTGAACTTTGCAAGGCTTCCAGCATGGGAGATTATATTCCTACAAAGCTCTCCATGGATGACGATGAGCACGTGATTGCTTGTAAGATGGTTTATGAGCTCAATCCTAAGCATCATATGGTTTATATTTTTGAAAACGGCAAGGGCGTCAGAGTGTCGCTGGGTGCATACGAGGCTAAAACCAAGCGCCGTAAGATCACCGGTGCATATTCTGCCGCATCTCCGCTTGCAGGCGCCGTTTACGAGGGAGATAAGCCCGTACAACTCTTTATCCGCTCGGATGGAGGAAAGGGAATGCTTATCAAGAGCTCGCTTGTTCCTGATAAATCCACCAGAACCGCTGCCGGAACTCAGATCATGCAGATGCCCAGAAACAAGGGTAAGGTAGAGTTCGTTACCGATAGAATCGAGGAGCTTGGCGAAGATGCCTCGAAGTGTCGCAAGCTTGCGATTCCTTCGACCGGTGTTTCTCTCGGACAGCTTACCTTTAAATTTTAATTAAAAGAAAAATGCGCACTCATTACGAGTGCGCATTTTATATTAGAACACGGTTTCAAATTTATATCCAACACCCCAAACGGTTTTGAGCGCCCACTTATCAGAAACACCTTCGAGCTTTTCGCGAAGTCTTTTTACGTGTACGTCAACAGTACGCGAGTCACCAAGGTAATCGAAGCCCCAAACCTTATCAAGAAGCTGATTTCTTGTGAAAACTCTATTGCAATTGGAAGCAAGGAAATAGAGAAGCTCGAGCTCCTTAGGGGGAATATCGATAGCCTTGCCGTTGAGCTTAAGCTCATACTTTTGGAGACTTATCTCGATGTTTTCAAACTTAACAACCTCTTCGTCATTCTTCTTCGAATGTGCATTATAGCGGCGGAGAACTGCCTTGATTCTTGCTGAGAGCTCTTTCATATCAAATGGCTTAACAATAAAGTCATCCGCACCGAGCTCAAGGCCAAGCACCTTGTCAAAAACCTCACCCTTTGCAGTTATCATTATAACAGGCTTAGGGGATATTTCTCTGATTTCGCGGCAAACCTGCCAGCCGTCCTTTTTAGGCATCATTATATCGAGCAAAACAAGGTCGGGTTCGAAAATTTTAAAGCAATTAAAGCCATCAATGCCGTCATTGGCAGTCTTGACCTTATAGCCTTCATTTTCAAAATAAATTTTAAGCATACCGCATATATTAACGTCGTCATCAATTATCAAAAGCTTGGTATCCATGTTATCCTCCTCGAAATTATTAACTTTGTTAAAAAGATGAAAATCTTAATAAATACATTATACCCTAAAAGTGTGTAGATGTCAAGAATAAATTATTAACTTTTATAGAACACTTTTCTACCAATTAAATATTTTTGCATGCTGTACTAAAGACGGAGTAGAGAATAAAGATTAAAATTATATTCTTTTTGTTCCGCTAATACTTGAAAAATCAGCAACAATGTTGTATAATATATTGATTGTAAAAACAAACCGAATTAAAGAAAGTAGGAATTTTAAATATGAAGCTTGGTATAGTGGGTCTTCCTAACGTAGGAAAGAGCACGCTTTTTAATGCATTAACTAACGCAGGCGCAGAGTCTGCAAACTATCCCTTCTGCACGATCGATCCCAACGTCGGTATCGTAATGGTTCCTGACAAAAGACTTGATAAGCTTGCAGAGATGTACAAGCCCGAGAAATTCACCCCCGCAGTTATAGAGTTCGTTGATATTGCCGGACTTGTTCGCGGTGCTTCAAAGGGCGAGGGACTTGGTAATAAGTTCCTTGCAAACATTCGTGAGGTAGATGCAGTTGTACACGTTGTTCGTTGCTTCGAGAACAACGACATCGTTCACGTTGAGGGCTCTATCGATCCTATCCGTGACGTTGAAACTATCGACATTGAGCTTATACTTTCAGACCTTGAGATTGTAGAGCGCGCAATCGAGCGTACTACTAAGGCGGCAAAGAGCGATAAGAAGCTTCTTGATAAACTTGCCGTTCTTGAAAAGGTTAAGAAAGGCCTCGAGGAGGGCAAGTGTGCGCGTGCGCTTGGTCTTGATGCCGAGGAATGCGCATATATCGAAGAGTCCCGTCTTCTTACTCTCAAGCCCATAATCTACGTTGCAAATATCTCCGAAGACGAGGTTGGCGGCGATTACGAAAACAATGCCGGCTATCTTAAGCTTAAGGCCCATGCAGCTAGCGAGGGCAGTGAGATAATAGCAGTAAGCGCTCAGATCGAGGCTGAGCTTGCGGAGCTCGAGGGTGAGGAAAAGGAAACATTCCTTTCCGATCTCGGCATCGAGGAAAGCGGCCTTGACAAGCTTATAAAGTCCGGCTATGCACTTCTCGGACTCATCAGCTTCCTTACCGCAGGTGTCAAGGAGGTTCGCGCTTGGACAATTAAAAAGGGCACGAAGGCTCCCGGCGCCGCAGGTAAAATACATACCGACTTTGAGCGCGGATTCATTCGTGCCGAGGTTGTTTCATTCGACGATCTCGTTCGTGAGGGTGATAGAAACAAGGTTAAGGAAAAGGGCCTGCTTCGTAGCGAGGGTAAGGAATACGTTATGAAGGACGGCGACATAGTCGAGTTCTTATTCAACGTATAATTCCAAGCTTTCGGGTGCGTATCGTATATCTGTACCGATACCGTTATAGTATCTCACGGTTTCACTCGGTAGAGTGAGATTTTTGCCGGATATTATAAGCCGATCAAGACATTCCACCTGATAAATAAACTTATAATTTGAATACGAATTACCGTGGCGTCCAAGGATCAAGGTGTTACAACCATCGATCAGAGGTAACGCCACGTTTTTCGTATCGTCCTCCAGCATACCGGATGACAAATAGGTATAAAAATCATCATTATAATGAATTGCGAGCGCGAGCTTATTCGCTTCCTGCGAGCGATAAGCGGGGAAGATAGCGAATTCACCGCAGTATATAAATTCATCGTTTTTATAAAAGTGAAATTCAGATTTCGATTTGCTGTTCGACGTTATAATTCGCTCTGCTATGGCTAACTCATCTTCGTTTTGGGGTACCGGAAGATATATATCACTGATGTATAACGAACCGAGAAGTTTTTCGATTGACGAAGGAGTTTTTGACGAGTACGAAGTGAATACGTAGTAGTCCAGCGTATTTAATCCCATATCTTGAAGTCGCCCGATCTCTAGCTCAGTCGTTTTACCATTTGCGGAAGTTATATCCAAAAGTGCAACAGTGCCGGCGTCCTGCATCACTATCCATTCATTATTTTCATCTAAAGAGTACTCAAACGCGTCGCCGCCTTTTGCATATAGCGACAAAGGAAGAGAGATGATAAAGACAAGCGTCAATACACCCGTAAGGAGCGCAACTGCGCTCTTTTTTCTTTTTATATCAAGCACAGCAAAAGCGATAAACGAGATGGTTAATACGATAAGAAGAATTGTGATTATCGGGTGTTCTGCCACGTTATAAATCCATTTAATTGAAGAAATGCTACGAACCGTGTTTACTATCAGACCACCGAACAGTTCCACTAATGTACCCAGCGAAAACAATCTTCCAAAGATTAAAAACAAAATGCCGAGGTACATATAGATCTCTATTACAATCGCGTAAATCGGTGTGGCTATAAGTGCCAAAAGTGAGAAGCTTTTAAAAGTAGATACGTTTAAAAGAAGCGTAGCACCAAAGGCAAATACGGATACAAGCACAGGGAACACCAGGACGTTAAAGAGCTTCCTTTTGATTGAAGACTTTTTCTCTTTCTCGCACTCTATCTCATAGAACTCTATAAAGACAAGAATTCCGAGTGTAGCAAATACTGAGAGCCAAAGTCCTACGTCGAACACTGCATACGGCTCTATGATCAATATTACAGTAACCGCAATAAATAGATTCGTTATCGAATCAGCGCGATGCGAGAATAAAAACAGTAGAGAAGTGATGATCAACATAATGCCGGCACGCATTACCGAGCCTGGCAAGCCGACAAGTAGCATGTACAACGTCACGAATACTATTTGTATTATCTTGCGCGGCTTTTTCATAACACCAAGCTTTGACAAAATCATTTCAATCGCAAAGCTCAAAATAGCGAGGTGCATTCCGCTAAGAGCAAGCATGTGCGAAATTCCAAGCCTTGCAAAATCATGGCGAAGCTCACTCGAAAGATAATCGCGCTCTCCGAGTAAAAGTGCGCAAAGCAACCCGCCGCTTTCCTGATCAGAATACATTATAATTCGTCTGCAAAGCGCATCGCGATAGTTTTCTATTCTGCTTTTGAAGGTTATCCCTTCGTATTCAACGTACTCCATGGTTTCGATGTCTGTAACCATGGCGGAATATCCCATGCCTCGATAGGTTGACGCAGTGTCAGAGTCTGTCACGCTATCAAAGGAAACGATGCCACCTACAAGCTTTATACGTGCTCCCTCAGAGATATTCTCACTTTCATCAAATGTGGGAAATGCAATCACGCTGTACCACGTGCGCTTTTCTCCATTAATTTTTTCGACTTTTATGGCAAGCCGTTTGCTATATGAAAAAGTGTCCACGTCGGTTACAACACCGATTATTTCTGTATTGTCATCAAAATCCTCTTCATCCAAATAATGAATGTTGGTGTAGAGCATAGATAATAGGGGGCCTGACAAGATCGCTATCGCGCATACGATCATCAAGGGGCGCCCCTTGGTGCCTTTTACGAAGACGAAGATAGCAAATCCGAGCAACAAGGTACCGATGCTCACCAGTGCTATACGCCATGATTTGTCAGATATAGAGGAAAAGACAAAGCCGCCAAGCAGCATACAAAGTATCAAGCTTAGCGGTCTTTTGTCAAAAATTTTCATTTTTTACTCCTTTGGAGTATTCGTAGCCGATCAACGGGGCTTGTATTCGCATCCTTTAGGGATTACAAAATTCACACCGTTGGGCACAGCGGTAAATTCAACGTTCTTAGCGCCATTGATCTCACCGTCTATACATATCGGAATCGGCTCATCAAACTCCATCTTGAAGTGATTTACACGTTTGTAATTAATAACCTTGAGAGCACGCTTGCTTCCAAGGTGAGTTCCTTTTTTATACATACCAACAAGGGTGAAGAACTTAAACAGGGAAACCTTGTCTATCGCGCAAACATCAATCATACCATCATTGAGCGTAGCATTAGGTAACGCGCAGAAGCCACCACCGCAGAACTTACCGTTTCCGATAGCGGTAAGGGTAAGCACCTTTTCGATGATGGTGCCGTCGTCATGAATGATTTTCATATTTGTGCCTATTTTACGGAAGCAGACAACGGCGACTCCGGCAATGTAGGAAAGGCTTGCAGGAATAAACCATTTTTTCTTGAGTCTTTGCTGTTCCTTTGCTACGGCACAGTCAAAACCTATGTTTACCATATTGACACAATATGTATCATTACATTTGATAAGGTCAACCGACAGGGTATCACCGTCGATCTGTGCGTTTATATCCTCAAACAGCTTTTTGTTTGTGAAATTGCGTACAAAGTCGTTTCCGGAGCCGCTGGGAATGACACCAAATTCCACGTTATCATTACACGGGGCGCTATTAACGATCTCGTTGATGGTACCGTCGCCGCCAACACATATGAAGCGCTGTCTTTCGCTGGAGGTGCGTACCATCGAGGCAACGTATTCAGTAGCGTCGCCCGCGCAGGTAGTGTAGTAAATATGGTAATCAAGTGCTCTTGAGCGACAAGCATTTTTAATCGTTTCTTCAAAGTGTCTGTGCTTGCGCTTTCTTCCGGACTTGGGGTTGAGTATAAAGTGATATATCATTTAATGCCTCCGATCGGAAACAACAATCGTTATTATAGTAAGGTAACCAAAGCAAACTACAATAAGTATATCAAATAATATGAATTTTGTCAAGAAATATCGACATTTTTGTTAATTTCAAGGCTTTAAATTTGACTTGTCGCCTGAACGAACAAAATCATAGTAAGCCTTAGCTGCCTGCTCGGTTTTATTAGTGCCGAACTCGTAGTATTTTTTGCCAATAAGATCAGCAGGTAAATAGCTCTGCTTCACGTAATTGTTCTCGTAATCGTGAGGGTAAAGATATCCCTTGAAAAGAGGTGACTGAAGGTGCTCCGGAATATAAAGGCCTTTGCCATGCTCGATATCGTTCATCGCGGCATGGTAAGCACTGTATGAGCTGTTGGACTTGGGGGCTGTGGCAAGCATACATACGGCATTAGCGAGCGGGATAGCTGCCTCGGGTAATCCGATCATCTTTGCGCTTTCAACACAGGAATAGGTTATTGCCGCCGCAAGAGGATATGCGAGTCCTATATCCTCACTTGCAATAACCAAAAGCCTTCTGCACGCGGAGAGAAGATCACCGCCTGCGAGTATCTTAGCAAGGTAAAATACTGCGGCATCGGGATCTGAGCCGCGTATCGACTTTTGAAGACAGGAAAGCAGATCGTAATGAACGTCGCCATCACGGTCATAATGTCCAACGACGTTAGGCATGAGCGCCGAAAGTGTGGATATCTCTATCTCGTTTCCGGATATGTAAAAGGCATTTTCCAGCATGGAAATGCTCATTCTGACATCGCCACCCGCAGCGCCGGCAATAGCACGCAGCACCTCCGTCTTAGCCGTTTTTGAATCTCCAAAATCCTTGTTGAGTATATCCAGTGCTCGAGCCAAGGTAGGTACACAATCATCAGGTGTGACGGATTTGAATTCAAACACCGAGGATCGCGAGAGCAGAGCATTGTACACACAGTAGTAAGGATTTTCAGTTGTAGATGCAATAAGCGTGATCTTGCCGTTTTCCATGAACTCAAGCAATGACTGCTGTTGCTTTTTGTTAAAGTACTGTATCTCATCAAGATACAACAGAGTACCGTTCTCCGCAAGCATGCTATCAGTACCGGAAATAACGTCCTTTACGTCCGCAAGTGAGGCCGTAGTAGCATTGAGCTTGTACAGCTGCATGCCAGACATTGCGGCTATAATATTCGCAACTGTGGTCTTTCCTGTACCGGGCGGGCCGTAAAATATCATGTTAGGAATTCTTCCTGCATCAGTAAGCTTGCGCAGAATTCCGTTTTTAGACACAAGGTGGGTTTGACCGGCAACCTCATCAAAATTCTTAGGTCGCATACGATCAGCGAGAGGTTTAATTGCCATATTTTCTCCAATCGAAGGAAATTAATTTTATGAAATAGTAGATGTGCGGGGGGCAAGGTAGCGAGCCACCTCTGTACGCAAGCCTATGTTTTCCTCGTTTTCCAACTCCGGATCCTCGGACACAAGCTTTTTAGCGGATGCAAAAGCAACGGTAAACAGATCAGTGTCATCACACATTGATGCAAGCTTGAATTCAAAGCCTCCGCTTTGGCGCAGGCTCTCTCCCTCGGATGATGTGAAGAAATCACCTGGGCCGCGTATCAAGAGATCCTTTTCCGCGATTTCAAAACCATCATACGTGCTCCTCATAACGTCAAGCCGCGCATCCGATTTTTCTGATTTTGTACCTGCAACGAGAACACAATACGACTTCCTTGTTCCGCGTCCGACACGACCGCGAAGCTGGTGCAGCTGGGATAAGCCGAAACGCTCGGCATTTTCGATAACCATAAGTGAAGCATTTGGAACGTTAACGCCGACTTCGATAACAGTGGTCGATACAAGAACTGATATTTCACCATTTGCAAAACGACGCATAATATCATCCTTTTCTTGTGCTTTCATCTTTCCGTGAAGACAAGCCACGTTGATCCCGGCAAGTTTCTGCCTTAAAAATTCCGTGTGCTCTATTGCATTTTTTGTGTTTGTGTTTTTGATATTAAAACTTCCGCTAACTATCGCACTGGCAACAACGCCATTACTCTCATCCTCTGATGGAGGCTCGATCGATGGGCAAACGACATAACATTGACCGCCGGACAAAACCTGCTTGTTAATGAAGTCAACGAGTCGCGTGCGATAACTCTCATCAACCACAAATGTATCCACACGGAGTCTGCCTTTGGGCATATCGGTAATTCTGGAAACATCAAGATCGCCATACATAGCAAGTGCAAGTGTACGGGGAATGGGGGTAGCACTCATAACGAGCATGTGTGCGCGCGTGGCTCGATCCTTGAGAACCGCACGCTGATTTACACCGAAGCGATGCTGCTCGTCAGTAATTATCAATCCAAGATTATTAAACTCAACCTTATCAGAGAGCAGTGCATGTGTACCGATAAGAACCTGACATTCTCCGTTGGCTACCGCTTCACATATTCTGCGTTTTTCCTTTTGTGTGGTCGAGCCAAGTAAAAGCTCTGCGCATATGCCGAGCGAGGAGTAAAGACGACTGAGATCGTTATAATGCTGGCGCGCAAGTATCTCGGTCGGAGCCATCAAAGCAGACTGATATCCGGATTTGGAGGCTATATACATAGCCGCAGTAGCACAGATCGTTTTACCGGATCCAACGTCACCAACAACTATTCGCGCCATAGGCGACACCATACCGTTATTGCCGATAACAGTGTCGCTGTAAATGTCGTTGATCGTTTTCTTCTGTGATCCGGTAAGCTCATAAGGAAGGAGAGCAAGAAGAGGCTTTAGATCGCAAGGCGAGAATTTAACCCCCACCCCTTTGCTTTTTTGTCTTGCCGCATTCGAAATGCTGATTCCGAAGCAAAGCATTTCATCAAACGCAAGGCGCTTCAAGGAAGATGCAAGCGCATTTGCATCCTGCGGGAAATGAACGTTCTTAAGTGCAAAAGAAAGTGTTGGCAGCTTATTAGTAAGCCTGATGCTTTCAGGTAACGGATCCGCCATATAGGGAAGCGTGGCAGAAAGTGCTGCGCGCATTATCTTTTCTATGAATTTTGAATTAATTCCACCGGTGAGCGGATATATCGGAACAAATTGCTGAAGCTCAATTCCTTCAACGTAAGGCTCATATTTGGGATTTGTCAGCTGAAGCGTCTTTTTGTTTAAAGAAAGACGTCCCCAAAATCTGAACTGCGAACCGGTATGAAAGATATCCTTGACAAACGGAGAGTTGAAGAATGATATTTCCACAGCTCCACTTTCATCAAATGCCTTGAATTTAGTAATGGTAAGACCGCGTTTAAGCGCAAAGCTTTTTGGTTCCGAGGCCACCGTAAGAATAAAACCGTAGTTTGATTCAGTATCCGCCGCAGAGAGGGGAAGAACGTTTCCTCTTTCCTCATAAAGGCGAGGAAAATGATAGACGAGATCGCGAAGCGTATATATTCCAAGCTGCTGAAGTTGCTTTTCTCTGGTTGGGCCAACGCCCGATATATGCGATACGGGACTATCCGGCATAAGCTTTGTCATACGCTTCTCCTCCAATTCTTTTTCTCTTAACATTCTACAACATTTTGAAGCTTATTGCAATAACTATTTGGAAATTATTCCGATTCCCATAAAAAAGTTTTTACATTATTTTAACAAAAAATTCCCGCGGCTCCTTTACAAACGCGCGTGTGTGTGGTATAATATTTAAAATAAATAGTAGTATATCAATACTTTTGCTGTTTTTCACCACAAAAGGAAGGATAATTATGTTAAACAAATCCAGTTTTACTGACAAGAAAAATATACCGTATGTTTCAAGAATAGAGCTTGCAATATGCGTTGCGCTCGCTTGTGTCAATATTGTACTGTTTGCCTTGCTTTCTATATTGGTAAGCTCGGTACATCCCGCGGTTTACGCATTCGCCTTTACCGCACTTTACCTTATCGAGGTAGCGTTAGTCGGTATTCACCGCGCATCAGATGCAACTATGGCTAACAATGCCGATATTCACGAGCTGCTTATGGAAAATGGAAGCATCGTGCTCAAAAACTCTCTTTCCCCCATAATCGCACTCGACGGCAACGGATGTATTCTTTGGTACAACGAGGCTATGCGTGAGGTCATCCCATACGACGACAACGTAATAAACGAAAACATCGACGACCTGATCGGCGATGACATTAAGGACAACCTCTTCTCATCCGAGCCGGTTAAGATAGGCAACGGTGTTTATAAAACCGAGGGATTTACTGTTTCGCAGGAAAACGGAGGTCTGTACATCATAATGTTGACCGATATTACCGACCTGCGCAACGTTGAGAAGCGCTATGCAGACGAGCGAGTTGCCGTTGCATATATCGCAATTGACAACGTCGAGGAGTCGTTGCAGTACGTCCGTGAGGAATACCGCAATGCGGTGGCTGTCGTTGATAGCAAGATCAAGGCATGGGCTGAATCGGTTGATGCCGTCCTTAAGCCATATGACAACGATAAGTATATAATGCTCTTTGACTCAAAGTATCTTGATGGCTTTATAGCCGACAGGTTTGCAATTCTTGATACGATCCGCGATACCAGAATTGATGATAGCATGTCAGTAACGGTTTCGATAGGTGTATCCCGAATGAGCGGAACGCTTGCGCAAAGGGAAGCGGCCGCGAAGGAAGCTATCGATATGGCATTACAGCGCGGCGGCGACCAGGCAGTTTACAGAATGGAAAATTCCATCGAGTATTACGGTGGCCGAACAAAATCTGTTTACAAGCGCTCGAACGTCCGTTCCAGAACATTCGTTGCCCAGCTTGCGTCTCTTATCGCGAGATCTGATAACGTTATCGTTATGGGACACCGATATGGAGATTTTGATTCATTCGGTGCATCGGTTGGTATTGCAAGACTTTGTATGCTTTGCGGCGCTAAGACCAACGTGGCTGTTGATATGCGCGACAAGAATCTCGAGCCTTGCATCCGTATGCTTCAGGGTACCGATACCTACGAGCAGATATTTGTCGATAATGCAGAGGGCTTAGAACTTGTTGGTCCTGATACTCTTGTTATTCTCGTTGACCATAATACGCTCGAGCGTTCGCAGTTTGCCAATATCTCGAACAAGGTTGATAAAATCGCGGTTATAGACCACCACAGAACAACCGACGCGCTTCACCCGTCAATCAAGCTCTCTTATATCGAGCCCTCGGCTTCCAGCGCATGCGAGCTTGTCGGTGAAATGCTTGAAAACGCAATCAGCTCCCGTTACCTCAGTAAAGAGGTGGCGGATATGCTTCTTGCCGGCGTTCTTCTTGACACCAAGCAATTTACCAGAAATACAGGTAC
Source organism: Eubacteriales bacterium (assembly GCA_045659365.1). Classification (GTDB taxonomy): domain Bacteria; phylum Bacillota; class Clostridia; order Oscillospirales; family CAG-272; genus UBA1740. The sequence goes on from JAZOWT010000036.1 coordinate 23,270, forward strand.
AAGAACCTTTGGCGTTGCACAGTATCTTCGCGGTGCAGGTGCAAGCCCTCATGACGTTAACAATCTGTTTAAGGCAGCTCCCGCGGATCTTTCCAAGGAAGCGCGCTTCCATACCGCAATAACCACTTATCATGGCAATATTGCCATATCATCGTGTGATGGTGATACTGACGAGTCGTACCGCATCGTAGCCTCAAAGGCGGCAGATAAAATGCTTTCCCTCAGGGGAATTGATGCCGCATTCGCACTCGTTAAGATCGGAGAACAGGTTCATATCTCCGGTCGTTCAAACGGCACTATAAACGTTCAGCTTATACTAGAAAAGCTTAATGGCGGCGGTCATTTTGACGTTGCAGGAGCTCAGGTGACCTCGGATTCCGTAGAATCTGTTCTTATCTCACTCAAGGATAGCATTGATAACTATTTGGAAATGTAATTAAGGAGAAATTAATATGAAAGTAATTTTACTTTGTGATGTAAAGGGACAGGGAAAGAAGGACCAGATCGTTGATGTATCCGACGGATATGCACGCAACTTCCTTTTTCCTCAGAAGAAGGCCATTCCCGCCGATGCAAAGGCAACCAATGAGCTTAAGAACAAGGAAGAATCCAAGCAATACAAGATAAATGAGGAAAAGAAGGCGGCATCCGCACTTGCGGCACGTATCAACGATTCGATAATTGAGATCGCCATGGAGCACGGTGCAGACGGCAGACTTTATGGCGCCGTTACCCCCAAGGATATCGCAGAGGCTCTTAAGAAGATGCTTTCCGTAGATATCGACAAGAGAAAGATTATTCTCAAGGATCCTATCAAAACATCGGGCTCACACTCGGTTGAGATAAAGCTTTACACTGACATCGTTGCAAAGTTTACCGTAAAGGTTGGCTAAAGACATTCAATTAGGAGAATATAGATGGATTCAGCAGGTCTTATTCGTCAGCTTCCGGTTTCCATCGAGGCTGAACGCGCGCTTCTTGGCGCAATAATTATAAAGCCGGAATCATTTGATATCATCGGCGGAATGATCACTGCGGACGATTTTTATCTCGCGGATCATCAGCACATTTTCTCTGCATTGTCTTCGATGTATATGCAGAGCAAGATCATAGATACAGTAACGCTCGTAAATGCACTCGTAGAGCAGGGTGACAAGGACGAAACAGGCGGTATCCAGTACATCTCGCTTATCGCAGGCTCTGTGCCCTCTACTGCAAACGTTAAGGATTACGCGAGAATAGTTAAGGAAAAGTCTACTCTCCGCCGCCTTATAAACGCGTGCGACGAGATTAATGCCACGGCTTACGAGGAGTCATCTCCCGTGAGAACCATAATCGATAACGCAGAGCAGAAGATATTCGATATATCCCACAACAACGAAACCAAGGATTTCAGACATATCAGAGATATTCTTGGTAACGTATATAAGGATATTGAGACACTTGCCGAAACCGGCGGTGCCGTTACCGGCTCCAAAACCGGATTTTCCGGTCTTGACCGCGTACTTGTGCAAATGGGCAAGGGCGACCTTATCATAGTTGGTGCGCGTCCCGGTATGGGTAAAACCTCATTCGCGATGAATATCGCAACCAACGTAGCGAAGACTAAAAAAGCAGTAGCTATATTCTCGCTCGAGATGTCGGGCGAGCAGCTGGTAAACCGAATTCTTTCCAGTGAGGCGCTCATCGACTCCGGCAGACTCAGAACAGGTCAGCTCAAGCCCGAGGATTGGGATAACCTTGCAGGCGTTGCTTCCGAGCTTTCCGGATGCGAAATATACATTGACGATACATCTGCAATCACTTCCACTGAGATGAAGTCGAAGCTTCGCAGAATTCCTAACCTCGGTCTTGTAGTAATAGACTACATAGGCCTTATGCAGAGCACATCAAATAGTGATAACCGAGCACAACAGGTTGGTGAGATTTCCCGTAACCTTAAGATTATGGCTAAGGATTTTGGCATTCCGATTATTTGCTGTGCACAGCTTAACAGAGGAACAGAGCAGCGCGGCGGCGATGCAAAGAAGCCTACGCTTGCCGATCTTCGTGACTCCGGTTCAATCGAGCAGGACGCAGATATCGTTCTCTTCCTCTATCGCGATGAGTACTACAAGGATATAAGCGGTAGCCAAAACGACGATCCCAACGCCCCCAACACCGCAAACACAGCAGAGGTTATCGTTGCAAAGAACCGTCACGGTAGTGTTGGTAACGTAAAGATGGGCTGGATCGGCCAGTTCACCAAATTTAGAACCCTCGAGGATGACAGAGGCTAATGAATGACGTTTTTTCAAATAAGTGTGGCGAGAGCATCTATTCAAACGCACTGCGCGCTATTGATGACTATCACATGCTTGACCGCATAAAGGACGGTGTGCTTGTCGGCTTGTCCGGTGGTGCAGACTCAGTTATGCTACTTTTGCTTCTGTTAAGGATCAAAAGCTCGATTTGTGATTTTCCGCTCGTTGCCGTTCATATAAATCATATGATCCGTGGCGATGAAGCCGATCGCGATGAGAATTTTTCTAAAAGCCTTTGCCAATCACTCGGAGTGGAGTTTCACTCCGTTTCGGTAAACGTACCCGAAATCGCGGCCGAGCAGGGAATCAGCATCGAGGAGGCGGCACGTAATGCCAGGTATTCTGCCTTTTCAACGATTGTTAAGGCAGATTCGCGCATTTCCACCGTAGCCGTGGCTCATAACGCCACCGACAATCTCGAGACCGTAATTTTCAATATGATGCGTGGCTCGGGACTTTCGGGAATTTGCGGTATCCCCCCGGTAAGGGATAATATAATCCGTCCGCTGATCTATTCTTCAAAAAAAGAGATCATATCAGCGCTCGACACGGCCGGAATCGATTACGCTACCGATTCAACAAATGCCGACGTTCAATACACGCGCAACTACATCAGACACGAGATCGTTCCTCGCCTGAGTGAGCTCAACGAATCTCCTGAGGCTATGGTTACAAGAATGTGCCTTAATCTGCGCGATGATAATGAGTATATGAGCCGCGAGGCCGACCGCATTATCGAAAGCAGCATGCAGGACTCCGGTATTCCGGCTAGCAAACTTACAAGCATCCCTAAATCGCATTTCTACCGCGTGCTTCTGAAAATGGTTGCCGAGAGATCCGGACCGAAACCAGAAAAGACGCACGTAGATGCAATATACAATCTGCTTTGCGGAGGCAATTTTTCCTATTCCTTGCCCGGCAAAATAAGATTCGTTATGGAGAATGGTCTTTGCTATATAGGGAATGATATAGTAGAGTCCGCGTCTTCATATGCCGTACCGCTCAAAATCGGTGTAAATGAGATTCCCGGATACAGCACAGTTGTCATAATTTGTGACGACAAAACTTTTGAAAATTATTCAAATATTTACAAAATATCAATACAACAGCAATTACCGTCTGATATAATGGAGCATGGCTTATGTGTAAGATCAAAGGAAGACGGAGACTCTTACATTTTTGGCGGTATGACAAGAAGGCTCAAAAAGCTGTTCAACGATCGTAAGATCTCGCCGTCACTTCGCCAACACGTTCCTGTAATATCCGACAACAGTGGTATTGTATGGGTTCCGGGCTTCAAAGCTCGCGACGGCCTTGCAAAAGGCTCGTTGTATATCGCTCTTGCCGAACCCAAGTGTCGCGATAATGACAAAAAATCAATATATTTCAAAGCAGAATGCTGATTTGGTTTGTTAGCATTGTTTATATAGAAAGGCTTGGATAATACTTAATGAAGTCAAATTTCAAGAGCATTTTAATTTTTATAATTCTGATCGCCGTGGTAATTGTCGCTGTGTCAGCCGTTACCAGCGCCTTGAGCAGCACAGATCAGGTTATTTACAGTGAAATTATGCAGATGTTCGAGGACGACATTATCGTATCATACGTCGTTGACGGTGATTCGATTATGGAAATCAAAACACTCGTCCCTAAGACTGATGCTAACGGAAAATACCTGAGAGAGAACGGCGAAATAGTCTTCGAGCGCGATGCGAACGGTAATCTTATCTACAAAACATTCGAGTATGAGATAAGCCGCACGTTCCAGCTTGAGAAGATCGATGCTATCGCAGAGCAGAAGCGCTTGGATGAGAATTCCAATTTCGAGGAGTACGATTACCTTCCGGCAGAGGAGGTTGCATGGTGGCAGGCATGGTTGCCTTACATCATCATCGGTCTTGTATTTATCGGACTGTGGGTGTTCATGCTTCGTCAAGCTCCCGGCGGTGGAAAAATGAACAACTTTGCAAAATCCAAGGCAAAGGTTGTCGCTAACGACAAGGATGCAGTTAAATTTGCAGACGTAGCCGGTGCAGACGAAGAAAAGGCAGAGCTTGAGGAGGTCGTTGAATTTCTCAAGGATCCTCAGAAATTTGTCAAGCTTGGCGCAAGAATCCCTCGCGGTGTTCTTCTTGTAGGCCCTCCCGGTACCGGTAAGACCCTTCTTGCTAAGGCTGTAGCAGGTGAAGCGGGCGTTCCTTTCTTCTCGATATCAGGCTCTGATTTCGTTGAAATGTACGTCGGTGTAGGTGCATCACGTGTTCGCGACCTGTTTGACAGTGCAAGAAAGACAAATGCAAGTATCATATTTATAGACGAGATAGATGCCGTTGGTCGTCATAGAGGCGCAGGTCTTGGTGGCGGACACGACGAAAGAGAGCAGACACTCAACCAGCTTCTTGTTGAGATGGACGGCTTTGGCACAAACTCCGGTGTAATAGTTATGGCGGCAACAAACCGTCCTGACATACTTGACCCCGCACTTCTTCGTCCCGGTAGATTTGACCGCCGCGTAACGGTTAATTATCCCGATATGAACGGACGTGAGGCGATCCTTAAGGTTCACTGCCGCAACAAGCCTCTCGAGGCTACTGTAAATCTTCGCAAAATCGCACAGACAACTATCGGATTCACCGGTGCCGAGCTTGCAAACCTCATGAACGAGGCAGCGCTTCGTGCCGCGAAGAAGAGCAAGGCTCTCATCGGCATGGAGGACATCGAAGAGGCATATATGAAGATGTTACTCGGTCCTCAGAAGAAGACCAAAGTAAGAACCGAGGCTGATAATAAGCTTTGTGCATATCACGAGGCCGGTCACGCTGTTGCTTCATATTACTGTGAGCACACCAACCCTGTAAAGCATATCACGATTATTCCCGCAGGTACTGCCGGCGGCGTTACCCTTAGTGTTCCTACCGAGGATAAGATGTCTGCTTCAAGAAATGAGATGCTCGATGAGCTCGTTCTTTCTCTTGGCGGTAGAGTTGCCGAAGCTATCGTGCTTGACGATATATCAACCGGTGCTTCCAGTGACATTCAGCAGGTTACAAGAGTTGCTCGCAACATGGTAACCAAGTACGGTATGAGCGATAAGCTTGGTACAATTCTTTACGGCTCTACAAGTGGATCTGACGAGGTATTCCTCGGTCGTGACTTCTCAACCGGCAAGGATTACTCAGAAAAAACCGCGGCAGAAATCGATGACGAGATACGTGCTATTGTTAAGAATGCTTACGCGAGATGCGAAAAGATCCTTACCGAGCACATCGATAAGCTTCATTTCATCGCTTCATTCCTTCTCAAAAATGAGTTTATGGATGAGGAACAGTTCCGCGTTGCTATGGAAACCGATGATCCTACAATAGAGCAGATCGAAGGCATCGCAACCGAAAAGAAAAACAAGAGTAAGGAAGAAAACAAGTCCGCTCACGAAAACAATCGTAAGTCCGAGGAAGAAGCCAAGGCACGCGAGGAAGAGGAGCGCAAGGCAAGAGAGGAAGCGGAATCCAAAAAGGATAACGTGGGCTTCTCAAGCGACGATTTCTTCAATTCTATCTGGAACTCTCCGGACGATAACAACAACTCTGACAAAAAATAAAGAAAATCCAGGAGGGCGGAAAAAACTGAACGGGGTATTTTTTTGTAAAATT
>JAZOWT010000037.1:0-37413 GCA_045659365.1 Eubacteriales bacterium
ATGATGCGGTGAGTACGGATATCTACACCGTTTCTTTCTGCGCTGTCGAGTGCGTTCTTGTCGGGACGAACGTTAAAGCCGACGATGATCGCATTAGATGCGGTCGCGAGCATAACGTCGCTCTCGGTGATACCGCCGACTGCGCTGTGGATAACGTGTACCTTTACCTCATCGTTGGAGAGCTTGATAAGAGATGCCTTAACTGCCTCGACAGAGCCGGCAACGTCTGCCTTAACTATAATGTTGAGAGTCTTAACACCGTCTGCGATCTGGTTGAAGAGGTCGTCGAGGTTAACTCTTGCGTTAGCGGCAAGGATATCCTGACGAAGCTTCTCGCGGCGCTGATCTGCAAGGCTGCGTGCCATCTTCTCGTCCTCAACGGCATTAAGCTCGTCACCCGCCTGAGGAACGTCGTCAAGACCGATGATCTCAACGGGAACGGAAGGACCTGCCGTCTTGATGGTTCTGCCCTTGTCATCTACCATTGCACGAACACGGCCTACCGCATTACCTACGATCACGTAGTCGCCCTGATGGAGAGTACCGTTCTGAACAAGGACGGTAGCAACGGGACCGCGGCCCTTATCGAGCTTGGACTCGATAACAAGACCTCTTGCGCGCTTGGTGGGGTTAGCCTTAAGCTCCTTGACCTCTGCAACGAGCAATACGCTCTCAAGAAGGTCGGAGATACCCATGCCGGTATGTGCGGAAACGGGTACGCAGATAACGTCACCGCCCCACTGCTCGGGAACAAGCTCGTACTGAGTGAGCTGGTTAAGAACGTTGTCGGGGTTAGCGGTGGGCTTATCCATTTTATTGATTGCTACTATAATATCAATGCCTGCAGCCTTTGCGTGGCTGATAGCCTCAACGGTCTGGGGCATTACGCCGTCATCTGCCGCTACTACGAGGATCGCAATATCGGTGGACTTAGCACCTCTCATACGCATAGCGGTGAACGCTTCGTGTCCGGGGGTGTCAAGGAAGGTGATATCCTGATCGTTTGCCTTTACGCGATAAGCACCGATTGCCTGGGTAATCCCGCCGGCCTCACCTCTGGTAACGTTGGTGTGTCTGATTGCGTCAAGAATAGAGGTCTTACCGTGGTCAACGTGACCCATAACACAAACGACAGGTGCTCTTACGATGAGATCCTCATCATTATCCTCTGCCTCTGTGAAGAGCTTCTCCTCAATGGTAACAACAACCTCCTTGGTTACCTTTGCGCCAAGCTCATCTGCGATAAGCTCTGCGGTCGCGTAATCAATAACGTCGTTAAGGCCCTTCATTTCGCCCATAAGCATGAGCTTCTTGATAACCTCTGCGGAGGTCTTCTTAAGACGGATAGCAAGCTCGGAAACAGTGATCTCATCCGGAACGGTGATCTCAAGCTGCTTGTTTCTTGCGCGCTCCATCTCCATCTTTCTCATCTTTTCCTGCGCTGCTCTTTCCTTATCCTTTGCGCTCTTACCGTTCTGACCGCGGTTATCCTGCTTCTTGAGCTTCTGCTTGGATGCCTTGGTATCAGTGCCGTTAGCGATTGCGTAGTACTGATCGTTGTAATGATCGTCGTACTTGGAAAGGTTTACATCAGAGGTTCTCATGTCAACAACACGAGTCTTAGGCTGCTGTGCAGAATACTCGGTGTTGATGTTTACGCCACCCTGAACGTCTCTTTGCTGAGTAGGAGTGATGGTACGAAGCTCGCGCTTCTGTGCCTTCTTCTCTTCCTTCTTGGGCTGGGGCTTCTGGGGTGCGGGGGTAGCAGGAGTCTGCTGTGCCTTTGCAAGGCGCTGCTGCTTTTCAAGCTGTGCCTGCTGTGCGGGACGGAGTGCAGATGCCTCTGCGGGCTGTACCTTTACGGGTGCAGGCTGCTGTACTGCAGGCTGCTGAGGCTTTCTCTGATCCTGCATGGGGCGCTGACCGGGCTGACCGGGCTTACCAAAGCCCTGAGCGGCACGGTTCATATCATTTCTTCTCTTTGCAAACGGATCGTCCTGGGGACGGTCGTTATATCTCTGGAAGCCACCCTTGTTGCGATCGCCTGTCTGCTGGGGACGATAAACGTCACCGCGCTGGCCCTGAGGCTGTGCGGGGCGCTGCTGATAGCCACCCTGCTGACCCTGCTGATAGCCGCCCTGCTGAGGTCTTCTCTGCTGATCCTGGTTAGGACGCTGGGGCTGCTGGGGTCTCTGCTGCTGTACAGGAGCCGCCTTTTCGGGAGCCTTGGGAGTGAATGTGGACTTGGGCGCCTCTGCCTTAACAGGCTCGCTCTTGGGTGCCGCGGGCTTAGTCTCTACCTTAACCTCAGGCTTAACCTCAGGCTTAACCTCGGGCTTGACCTCGGGCTTTGCCTCAACCTTGGGCTCTACCTTGGGTGCTGCCGCCTTTGTCTCCTTCTTCTCCTGTGCAACGGTTATCTTGGTCTTGCCGTCGATATAATCATCGATGTTCTTGATCTGATGCGCTGCGGTTATCTTATGGAGGAAGAGCTCATACTCCTCCGCCTCAACGGATGCACCGGTCTTCTTATCAAGTCCTACTTCCTTGAAAATGTCGGAAACATCCTTTGTCTTTATATTAAAATCCTTTGAAATTTGCGTTATCTTGATCGATTTCTTTTCTGCCATAAAAGTCACCGGTTTCCGGGTTGCGGAAACTTCCTTTCATAAAGTTATTGAGCGCTCGCCTTAGCCACTTCATCGGCAAACATCTGGTCGGTGATTGCAACTGCCGCAACGGCACCACCCTTGCCGACAAGAGCGCCAAGACGCTCCGTATCTATCTCTGCCATAACCCAAGAGATTCCGTAAAAAGCGCTTTTAACGGTGAGCTTTTTCTTCGTTGAGTCGGATGCGGTGGAGGATATGACAACAAGTTTTACCTCACCCTTGGCCATTGCGCGACACACAAGCTCGGTTCCTATGACCGTCTTGCCTGCTCTTCTTGCAAAGCCTATCATTCCGCTGATCCTTTTTACTTTATCGGTTATCAACGCTAAGCTCCTCTTCGAGTTTTTTGTATACATCATCCGGTATAGAGCACTCAAGTGACGTTTCAAGGCGGCGCTGCTTCTTTGCCTTGCGAAGACATTCGGGTCTTTTGCAGATATATGCGCCGCGCCCCGACTTCTTACCAAGCTCGTCGATGACTATCTCGCCCTCGGGAGTTCGGAGAACGCGAATGAGCTCCTTCTTGGGAAAATGCTCACCGCAGCCGGTACAACGTCTTGTGGGTTGCTTTTTTACCGTAATTGCTTGTGTACTCATATCAAGCCTTTATGTCTATCTTACAGCCGGTAAGCTTTGCAACGAGCTTTGCGTTCTGTCCCTCTTTACCGATAGCAAGAGAAAGCTGATCGGGGGATACGGTTACTCTGCAAGAGCGCTCGCCGTCCATCTCTACCGAGATTACCTTTGCAGGAGAAAGTGCCTCTGCAACGTACTCGGGAAGATTGTCGCTGTACTTGATGATATCGATCTTCTCGCCTGCAAGCTCTGCAAGGATAGCGGAGATACGCATACCGTTCTTACCGATACAAGATCCGATCGCATCTACGTTCTCATCTCTGGACTCAACGGAGATCTTACTTCTTGAGCCTGCCTCACGGGATACACCCTTGATAACAATGGTGCCGTCCTGGATCTCGGGAATCTCGAGCTCGAAAAGCCTCTTGATGAAGTTGGGGTGAATTCTGGAAAGGGTTACGATAGGACCGCGGGTCTCACCGGACTTAACCTCGGAGATGAATACCTTAAGTCTGTCACCAACCTCGTAGGTCTCGCCGGGGATCTGCTCATCCTTAAGAAGAGTTGCATAACCTGTACCGGTGTCAAGGATAAGATTGCCGCTAACGGTATCAACCTTGTCAACGATTGCGGTGATGATCTCCTCCTTCTTCTCCTCGTACTCACGAGTCTGTCTTTCGCGCTCAGCATCGCGGATAGCCTGAATGATCATCTGCTTGCCGGCGATTGCGGAAAGACGGCGGAAGGTCTTGGTCTTAAGCTCGACCTCTACAACACCGCCAAGCTTGTGACGGCGGCTCATTGCCTTTGCATCGGGAAGAGAGATCTGAGTCTTTGCATCCTCAACCTCACCCTCCGGAACAACGGTGCGCTGCCAGAAGACTCTGAAATCGTTCTTAACGGGATCAAGCTGTACTCTTACAACTGCGGTAGGACCTACTTCCTTTCTGCACGCGTTTGCAAGCGCTGCTTCGATCTTTGCTATCATATACTCTTTGGGGATACCCTTTTCTTTCTCAATAACTTCAAGGGCGTTAAAAAACTCTGCGTTCATTTTGATAGTGTACTTCCTTTCTGTTTAAATGATATGTTTAATTTTCAAAAAACAATGTTGTAAGGCGGGCGATATCGCTCTTTGCAAGAGCAACAGGCGCATCTCCCTCGGTTATGGTAACAGTGCCGTCCTCGTAGGAGGTAAGCGAACCTACCACAGTTTTTCTTCCGTCCTTAGGGGCAAAAAGCTTTGCCTCAACGCGCTGGCCGATAGATGCAAGAATATGCTCATCGGTACGAAGCTCACGCTCAAGTCCGGGTGAGGACACATCAAGATAGTAGAAGCCCTCAATGGGATCGATCTCATCAAGAATGGGATCTATTGCCCTGTGTACCTTTTCGCAGTCCTCGATGTAGATTCCTTTTTCACTGTCGATCGTGACCTCAAGATGGTAATCCGCTCCTATCTTGGAGTAGGTTACGTCCCAAATCTTGTAGCCAAGCTCTGCTACGGTAGGCTCAATAGCCTCGCGTACGGTTTCCTTAATACCTTTTTTCATACGTCCTCCCTTTGTTGAATGGTGTTATGCGGCCCGGGTGTGCTTGTCAAAAAGCGCACTTGGGCCAACATGAGAAGAAGAGTGGCCCGCGGGTCACTCTCCTTTTAATCATATTAAGACTGTAATAATTATAGCATAAATTTTAAAAAAATCAATAGTTTTATAAATATTTTTTTAAAATATGACATTTCGCACCGAAAGCCAAGCCTTGTTACAAGCATACTTCAGACCTCGTTTTTATGGCTTTAAAGCATACCGGCCGGCACCCGTGTAGAGTTTTCTGGGCAAAATCAGTTGTTTTCCGATTCCTTTTTCTTGTAGTACTTAAACAGAAAGCTAAGGACGTCACGACGGAGTATAATTCCTATAAAGCAGCCTCGGTCGTCCACGACCGGAACGAAGTTATGCTCCTTGACGTACTCTATCATATCGTCGATAGGCGCACTGTGATAAAGCGGCCGTGAGTAATTTGGATCAAGTATTTTCATGACTCCGTCGCGCTCGGCGGCCTTATAGTCGAACCTTCCGTTATCCTGGAAATACTTATACACGTCGTCGTTACGAATGGAGCCAAGATACCTGCCTTCCTTATCAAGGATAGGCAGCGCAACGTAGTGATGGTGCTTCATTTTCTCTATCGCCTGACGCACGGTCGCGTCGGAGTAAAGGTATACGACAGAGCTTTTGGGAAGAAGGAAACGAACAATATTCATATTTTCTCCAATCAGGGGGTTATTCCCGCAAGGGCTGAGCCGATTACGGTTGCGAACTCCGAGTTTTCGGGGATTATAAAGTTTACGCCATATCCAAAGCCTGCGAGCTCCTTGAATTTTTGCTCACACAGGGGGAGGCGTGTAAGATTTCCTGTAAGAATTATGTCCTTTACATCACATTGTCTTGCGGCGAACACCGAAACCATCGCTACGGTTTCAAACACCATATTTACGATTCCGCGCGCGATGTCCTCCTTTTTTGCAAGGTCTGATACGTTGGCAAAATTAGCCGCGGTCAGATCGCGTGAAAGCGAGGTAAGAAGGTTAGGTGCGGTTATATCTCCTATGCGCAGATCTATCTTGGAAAGATCGCCATGCTCGGCAAGCTCGGAAATGTTCTCGATATTCTCGGCATGCAAAAGCAGCTTTGAGAGGCCCACGATCGTACCGCCTCCGACACCTGTACCGCCAAGGTAAGACATCTTACCGCCTGAGCTTGCATGAACCAGCGCAGTACCGGTTCCCATGCTAACCGCAAGCACGTTGTCAAGCTTTGACAAATATATCGCGCCAAGTCCGATGCTTTCGAACTCCGGCACACCGCAGCACTCAACACCGTATATGCCGTTTTTGACGTAGGCAGAGCCTACACCGGTCATCATTATTTTGTCGATCTCTTTAAGAGATATGCCGTTCTCATCAGTAAATTTACCGAACGCACCGTAGGTCGCGGTAAGGGGATCGTTTGCATGCACGCACTGGGGTGCTATTATCTCGTTCTTTCCGTTCTCGGTTCGAAAGCCAACTATTTTGGTCGTGCTTCCGCCAACGTCAATTCCTACAACTACACTCATGTCTGACTCCCCCTTGCTCTTTTCATAAGTCCGTCAAACGAAAGCCCGTACTTGTCCGCAATATCCTTTGCATACGACTTTCCGTCAGGCTTTGCTCTGTATATTTTGAATGAGCGCTTACCCTCCTCTATTCCCGCAACGAGGGTGTCGATCTTAATTCCGCCGCGTTCAATGGAGCGGGCATTTACGTCTGAAATTCCCGCAGCGAGATCGTGCAGGTGAGTTGAGAAGATGCCGCGGCAACGAAGCGCAGCAAATCCGGAAAGTATCTCAGAGGCTATATAAGTAGCCTCGTAAGCACCGGTAGAGGAAAGAGACTCGTCAAGCAGGATCATGCTGTCGGGTGTGACTGCATCAAATATCTCCTTGAGTCGTGCGCATTCCTCACCAAGTCTTCCCTTATCTATAGTATCGTCTGCGCCCTCGGGGAAATGAGTGAATATTCCGTCCGCAACCGATATGCTGGCACTGGTAGCGGGTACGGGAAGACCGAGCTGGCACAGTGCCTGCGAAGCACCGACCGCAACGGTTATTACCGACTTTCCGCCTCGGTTAGGTCCGGTCAATACAAATATACGCGCCTCATCGTCAAATGAGAAGTCGTTTGTAACTATTTCATCATCTATTGCGAGTGCTACACGGGGGTTGTAAAGCTCGGTAGCGGTAAAGGTCTTCTCCTCCATGGGACGTACAACAGGCATACATACCTTGCAGCCGGGGTGATCGGCAAGGCGGTGCATAAGATCGGTTGCACGGCTTACAAACTCAATCTCGGGCAGGAGCTTCAAAAGGAAATCGGTGTTGTCAAGCACGTATCCGCCAACGATGTTTCGCCAGCCTCTTACAGAGCCCTTGAACACGTCCTCAATAGCATTGTTGAAAGCGGCCATAAGTGCTTCCTTACGGTTCTCGCTCTGTCCCTTTTTGACAGGAGAAAGCTCGGATATAGCGGTGAAGGCATCGTTTTTAAAGGACATACGGAGGATCTTATCAAGCATCTTGCCCGACTTGAACTGCTCCGAGTTGATCGATATAACACCTGCGGATTCAGGACGGAGCTGTCGGTCAAGGTTTACACCGATCGTCACGCTTCTTACCTCTCTGACACGGGAGGAAAGATCCTCAAGCTTCTTATTAAGCTCGATATAGTAATCCGACTTTGAAAGCTCCACGATGAAGTCGCAAAGCTCGGAAAATGCACGGCTCTTTATCTTATCTCTGACGGGCTCAAATCCCTCTCGGAGTGTATCGATGCAGGATACGTAGAGCTCTATCTCGGTGATGCTGTACAGGTACGAGTCACCGCTGTTTGCATCATCGTTATCGAGAATACGAAGCTGGCAGATATCGTCAAGGATCGGATGAACCTCTGCGAGTGTCTTCTTGATCTCGGGTATATTCATCATATCGTTTATAGTCTGCTGACGGTACTCTATCACGTCGATGTCGGTCGTGAAAAAGTCTGTCAAGGATGAATTGCGCAGACCGAATATTTCGTTAAGACCAAGCTCGTCGCACACTGCCTCGGATATTTCGGGGAGGTTGCGCCTGTCCTGATGATACTCCATAGACCTTTCGTTGGGGTACAAAAGGCTTATAAATTTGTTTTCCATTATTTCTCCTTGGCCGAGCCGCACGCGGGCTCGTGAACATATTACAACTTAATTATAACACACTAAAATATTTAGCGCAAGGGCTTTTGAGTGTATACGAAAGAAAAAACTTAAATTATCTCTATCTGGCAGGCACGCATAGCCGCAAGCGCGGTATCGTGGCTCATAGGTGTAACACCGCGACAAAGACCGGCATGCACGCGCACTGCGATCTCGGGAAGCGCCGCCTTTACAAGCATCGCATTGGATATTACGCATATGTCGGTGCAAAGACCTACAAGCTCGACTGACGTGATCGGCTCGGCCTTATCAAGCTCGGTAAGCACCGAAGCAAGCTCTATCGAGCCAAAGGTCGGTTTATCGATAATCTTGGCGCCACCGGGGATAGCTATACGGTCGGTTATCTGCCAGCCGTAGGTATCCTTGATGCAGTGCGGCACCGGAAGCTTATGCCCCTCCTGTGTATTCATGTAATCGTCAAGATGAGTATCTCGGGTGAAGATCACCCTACCGTCGAATTCAGACACGAGGGCATTTATCCCCTCAACGATCTCGGGCGCCTCGGGACTACCGAGAGCACCGTCTATGAAGTCATTTTGCATATCAACAACTACGAGAATTTTCATCATTAATACCCCGCTTTAAAATTTTATTTTTAATATTTTAACACGAGCTGATTTTTTTGTCAAGATGCACAAGTATTTTGTCACCCGATAGGTGATTTTTGGAATCGGACTATACTTACATCCCGAAGAAAAGCTGATAGAATGGTATCAGCCGAGCAAAGATCGGAGCGATCCGGAGCGCACCGACGTCGGCAAAAAGGAGTTGAAGGGATGAAGAGATCGAAATACAGAAAAGAGTACCCGAGAATGATGTATCTCTACTTTGCTGGCTACGACGAGTCACACGGAGCGCCAAGCTTCTCAAAGTTTGCCAGGCGGATCGGAGTTACGGTGTATGAGCTCGAGGGTTTCAGAAGAAAGAAGGAATTTGATGCGGCATGGCGCGAATGCAGTGAAATCAGAAGGGATTACCTCATAGACAGCGCACTTAGCAAGCGCACTGACCCGTCGTTCACCAAGTTTCTTCTGGCCGAGGAGCTTCCCACCGATGATTCATCCGACTTCAAGCTTACATTACAGGTCGTGAATGACGAAAATGGAGAGTAATATCTCGGTAACAAAAAAGCAGAAGCGATTTATCGACTCAACCGAAAGCGAGGTTTTGTTCGGCGGAGCGGCAGGCGGTGGAAAATCGTACGGACAAATGGTGGATGCACTACTGTTCGCACTGCGTTATCCACACTCGCGTCAGCTTGTCCTAAGACGCACCTTTCCCGAGCTTGATAAATCTCTTATCCGCACATCACTGTCTCTTTTTCCTCGCGAGATCTATACCTTTAACTCATCCTCCCACACGGGAAAATTCAAAAACGGCTCGATCATAGATTTTGGCTACTGTGCCACCGAAAACGACGTGTACCAGTACCAGAGCGCGGAATATGACGTCATCCGCTTTGACGAGCTTACTCACTTCACCGAGGCGCAATACATCTACCTGATATCACGCGTCAGAGGCGCTAACTCATACCCCAAGCAGATCAAGTCGTCGACTAACCCCGGGGGAGTCGGACACAGCTGGGTAAAGGAGCGCTTTGTCGATGCGGCAGAAAGAGGCCGGGCATTTATCGGCAAGGATGGGATGTCAAGGATATTTATCCCTGCCCTGCTTGATGACAACAAATTTCTGAGAGATGGCGATCCCGATTACAAGAAAAGACTGCTGGCACTTCCACAGCGGGAGCGCAAGGCACTGCTTTACGGAGATTGGAATATTTTCGAGGGTCAGTACTTCACCGAATTTTCGGACAGGCACGTAATAGAGCCGTTCGAGATACCTGTCGGCTGGCGCAGGTTCCGAACGATAGACTACGGTCTTGACCGTCTGGCCTGCCTTTGGATAGCGATAAGCCCGGAGGGAAAATTCTACGTGTACCGGGAGTATTGCGAATCCGATCTCCCCATAAGCGAGGCGGCAAGAGCAATCACCGAAAGGACACCGACGGGAGAAGACATATATGCCACACTGGCACCGCCCGATCTTTGGAGCAGGAGTCAGGAAACCGGCAGAAGCAAGGCCTCCCTTTTCTCCGAATTCGGCATCAACTTCACCAAGACCTCCAACGACCGAGAGGCCGGATGGCTTTCCCTTAAGGAGCTTTTGAGAGGAGATGAGCCGCGCCTTTACATCTTCTCGGTATGCACAGAGATAATAAGGTGCCTGCCTGCGCTTCAGATAGATAGGATCAGGACAAGCGACTGTGCCACAGAACCGCACGAAATTACACACGCCCCCGATGCTTTGCGCGGATTTGCGATCTTCTATGCCTCTCCGCGCAAGGAAGAGGAGGCAATTATAAAGAGGGCGTGGTCGCCCGATATGTGGGAGGATTATTACGCCGCCGGTGAAGAGGAAAGGAAATACTTAAAACGCAAATACGGAGAACCATTGTGAAAACAGAAAAATCATCATCAAAAGAAAGGCTTGCCTTTTTCCGCGATCTTTACGAGAACGCGAAAGGCTGCTATGCCCCTACCCTCGATGCATTCGAGCGTCAGATGGAGCAGTACAAGGGCTCTGACGAGCTTGACGGCAGCTCAGTAAGGGCAGGCACGGTACGTAATATAACCTATGAGATAATCGAGAGCCAGGTTTCCTCCGAGATCCCCCAGCCTAAGGTTGATGCCGCGTGTTATAGTGAAAGACGTGAGCGGAATGCCACCAGCATCGAACGGCTGCTTTATTCGGTTCGTGATAAGCTCTCATACGAGGAGATGAACGACATCGACGAGCGATACACCTACATATACGGCGGCAGCGTTTGGTACGCGGAATGGGATAATAGCATCAAAATCGGCAAAGAGGTGGGGGGCGTGCGACTTTATTGCCTCCCACCGAGGGATTTTATACCTCAACCCAACGTCTGCTCCATTGACGATATGGAGTACTGCTTTCTCCGTTTCACCACGACGAAAAGCGAGCTTTCGCGCAGGTATGGCATAAAGGGTGATGACCTCTCGGAGGTCGATGAGGATCCCGAATGTGCCGGAGTATGCGAGGAGGGTGAAACCGTTCCTGTAATCGTAGCATTCTACAAGGACGAGAACGGAGAGATCGGAAAGTACATCTTTTCCGGCAACCTCACCCTGCTCGACGTTCCAAATGCATACCGTCGCAAGGTTACTGCATGTCGCACCTGCGGTGAAAACGCGGCGAATTGCCGTTGCGAGAAAAAGCATCTTCAAACCAGAGACGAGATATACGAAAGGCTTACCTCTAAAATTGTAAGGAGTGACGGCGGTGTAATATCCGAAAGTGTCCCCTCGCTTACAGGTGACGGCACGACCGGCGGCTTTGTTATGAGGCCTACCGAAATTCCCTACTATACTCCCCGCTCATTCCCTATCGTTATACGCAAGAACACCTCGGCGGATTCGCAGCTGTACGGTCAGTCCGACTGTGACTACATCAGACCCGAGCAACAGGCGATAAACAAGATAGAGTCCCGCATACTGCAAAAGCTTTTGCGCTCGGCGGTAACACCCATCGTTCCGGAGGACGCGACCATATCCGTCAACAACTCGGTGTTTGGTCAGGTGATCAGAATAAAGCCCGGAGAAAGCATCGCACAGTACGGAAAAGTTGACACGACCCCCGATGTATCGCAGGATATAGCCGAGGCTGAGCGCCTTTACGAGCACTCAAAAAGAATACTTGGAATCTCTGATGCACTTCAGGGTCTTGACACTTCAAGTGGTGAATCGGGTTACTCACGTCAGCTTAAAATCTCACAGGCAACAGGCCGACTTGAGTCAAAGAGAAAGATGAAATACACGGCATATGCGGACATCGACAGGATCATATTCGAGCTTTATCTTGCATTTGCGGACGAGCCCCGCGCTCTTGTTTGGCGTGATGCCTACGGAAGAATGCACAACGCGGAGTTCAACCGCTACGACTTTATCGAATACGATGCCGAGGGCGGCGAGTATTACTACGACGACGGATATCTGTTCTCTGTTGATCTCAACGGAGGCGCAGAATACCAGCGCGAGGCGCTTTGGGAAAGAAATCTCGAAAATCTCAAGGCCGGCACGCTCGGAGACCCGACAAGTCCGATAACCCTGCTCCGCTACTGGCAGTGCCAGGAAAGAGCCCACTATCCGCATGCGAGAGAAAACGTAGAATACTTTGCGCTTGCGCTCAAGGAAGAAAACGTTATGGGAGGTGTTACATATGGCGAAAAGGCTTGAGGATTTTATTAAGGACTACCTCAAGGACAAGTCCGCCGAGCTTGGTGTAAAGGGATATGCCAAGTGGTTGTCGGAGCGCGGCAGCGACACCGAGGTAAAGCGCGCAAGGGCCATAACCCGCGCGGATACATCCTACCGCACCTCCCTCTCAGGATACGGCAAGACCGCGGAGGAGCTCGCCACATCCGGCCTTAACAACAGCGGATATGCCAAATACATCAACACTCTTGCAGAAGGCGCGCGCAACGAGGCTCTGGAAAGCGCGGCACTCTCGACCGGCAAAGGCATCGCCAGGGATATGAAAGCATATGAAAAGTATCTTGCACAGGCCGAAAATGACAGGTTAAAGGCCTATGAGAATGCCGTGAAGTCAATCAAATCCGACAATATCACCTCATACAATCAGGCCTATGACAAGGCAGTTGAGCTTGGCCTTGATGAGGAGAGTGCAAAGCGTGCCGCTAAGGAGGCAAGCGATGCCGTAAAATCCTCACTCAGGCAAAAGCTGTTGACCGAGATCGCAACCAAAAGACTTACTTCGGAGGCAACTCGTGCATATGCGCTCACCATCGGCCTTGACGAGTCTGTTGCGGACGAGCTTGCCGAATACGCGCACAAGCTGAACGAGTCGGTTGGCTCGGACGGTGTGAGTGACACGTATCTCGACTATCTTAAAAACCTACTCAACAAGAAAGGATAACAAAATGAAGAAAGAAAACAACAACGTCTATGCAAATCTTAACACCGTGACCACCGCCCCCAGACGTACCGACAAAAACGGTGTAAGAGCCGTCACGGTTAAGTCCGGCAAGGATATGCGCGGAGGTAAGAAGTAATGGAAGAAAAGGACACGGCCACACTCGAGGCCCAAGAGTCCGTGGCAGAGCCCGTCAGCACCGATGAGCCCGCAGCAGAGCCTGTCGAAAGCGACGTGGATTATGCCGCAGTGCTAAGCGCGGATATCGACGAGCTTAAGGCGAGCTTTGCCGAGCTTGGCACAATGCAAAGCATCGACGAGCTTGCCGATCCTGTTCGTTTCGGTGCGCTTCGCGACCTTGGTCTGACGGCCAAGGAGGCTTATCTTGCAAGCGGCGGTAAAAAGCGCACCTATGACAACCGCACACACTTGTTCTCGAGTGTACCCGCCAGTGCAAGAAGCGCTGTCGCCGGCATTTCCAGACAGGAGCTTGATATGGCAAAGAGTATCTTTGACGGAATGAGCGATAGCGAAATTCAAAAGCTTTACCGCAAGGTAACACAATAAAAGAAAGGATTTACATCAATGTTTAAGTACTTAAAAACTATCGGCGCACACACATGCGCCCCTGAACCCGAGCATCTTCGCATAAAAACCTCAACGGTGATTAATGTCGGCGCTCTGTGTGAGATGTCAGACGGATACATCAGCAACTCATATACAGAGGGCAAGTCCAAGTTCATCGCACTCGAGGAAAAGGCAGATGGCGTATACAAGAGCTTTGTCAAATGTATGAGAATTCTTCCCGGAATGCTTTTCGAGGTCGAATATATCGGAGAGATCAAGAACATACCGGCAGGAACCTTGGTCATGCCTATCTGCAACGAGTACGGAAATTTACTTCACTGCGAGGAAGGTATCAGCGGTATCGAGGTTGTAGATACAAGCGCCTTTGAATCCACCGGTAAAATCACAGTGACTATCCATTGTTAAAAGGAGAACGAAATGATAATTTACACTAAAACCTCTAACAACAACGCCGCCATCGGTAAGCTCGAGACTCCGATCAAGATGATCATCGAGCATGAGAGCGATCTTCTCTCTAAAAAGGGTGGCATCTGCTCTACCCTTTTCAACGTCGAAAAGAGCTCCCGCTTTGGCGAAACAATAATCACAAGAAAGGACTTTGACGTATTCCAGGCAACTACTGAGGGCGGTGCGGCCGAGCTTGACACCTCTTATGAGGCAGGCAAGAAGTTTATCGAGCACATTCAGTACATGAAGGAGTTCATCGTTACTGCGGAAATGTTTGAGGATGCCCAGAACGGCATCGCCGCAGAGGCAAAGCGCAGAGCCGAAAACTTTACCCGCGCTTACTACAAGACGATCAACAATCTCTGTACCCTCGCGCTTGCATCCGGTACCCGCAAAACTCTTTCATATGCCAATAGCGTCATCGACCTTACCACCCACGATGAGTGTCCTGTATTCTACAAGAACCACCACTGGGGCATCCCGACACTCAAAAACGGCGTGCAGTCCAACTATTACTACGGCGACATCTTCTCCTCCGGTACATCGAGCTCCCGTAAGGCAAGCACCGCTGTATTTGAGGAGTCACTTACCGAGCTCGCATTCAAGATCCGTAATATGAAGAACGAAAACGGCGAGATCCTCGGCTACACCGCGGACACCATTATTCTGCCCGGCAACCGCCCCACATCCGAGATTATCGCCAAGAAGGTATGCGGCTCGATCGGTGCGCTTGGCGGCGGCACTAACGACATCAACATCAACTACGGCAACTGGAACATCGTAGTAATGCCCGGCTGGGTAGCCGACAAGGATATGTGCATCATCATGTCCTCCGAGGCAAACAAGAACCTCTCTGGTAATATGTTCTTCAACCGTGTGCCCCTCACAGTCACCAACTGGGTCGACCACCACACCGGCAACTACATCTGGAACGGCAGATGCCGTTTTGGTATAGGCTTCGGTAGCTACAAGCATATGCTTCTTGCCATAGACTCCGAAACCTCAATTTCAGATGCAACAAAGCTCTGATAACCCGGGCTTTCCGTCCCAGTGGCGGAAGGCCCACTATTGAAAGGAGTTCATAATGACACTTAACGATATTAAAAAAGAAGTGGCACACCTGGGCTTCGAAAGCGAGTCGGCAATCGATGGCGCAAGTATAGAGAGTGCGCTCAGACGCGCTCTGTTCACGATATACACCGAGCACGGCACATACTCCACGTGGAGTATATATCAAAGCTCTCCGACTCCCGTTTTATATGTCCGCGAAATTGCGCATAGAGGCTCCGAGGACGGCTTAATAGTGCTTAACGGACAGACGTATGCCTTTGTCGTATCCGGCACCGGCACTATTGAGATAAGGGATGACAACGGTGTGCGTACACATAGCTTTTCCACACCCGGCAGCTACGTTTGCGGAAAGCTGATCGGAGAGGGCAAAATGCACTTGAAGGGCAAATTTTGTTACACGGTATACGACCTTTGTGTATATGACGAGGTTTTTGAGGAGGGTCATGAGCCACCGAGGTACACCGCTATGCGCGAATACGACTTAGCCAATGTGATCCCCGATTTTCTGTGTGCCGCCGGTGAAGCCGTCGATCGCCTCGGTAACAAAATTCCCGGAGCCTCGATATCGTCAGGTACACTGTGCCTGCCATATGAGTACAAGGGCGAGGCAGTAATAAGGTATCGCAAAAGAGCACCGAGAGTATCAATCGACACACCTGACGTAGAGCTTAACGTACCTGCCGAGCTTGAGTCACTGGTGCCTCTGCTCACTGCGGCATACGTATGGCTTGACGACTCCCCCGACAAGGCGCAGTACTACATGTCACTCTATCGCGACGGAATGTCAGGTGTTAAGCTTTACACAAGGCGCAGCATCGACACCAAAATAACCGACGTAACGAGGTGGGCGTAATGGGTATTCTTAAAAACGGATTTACCGGGCAAAGCGAATACACCGCCACCTACTCCAATATGCGCGGTGTTGATTTCAATTCCTCCTTAAAGAATTCCCACACTCGCTTTGCATATCTTCAGAATATGTACCGCGACTATGACAATGAGGCCGGTCGTGTAGAAAGCATTCCCGGCTTCAGACGTCTTATTCGGATGAGCGGAAGGATCAATTCCTTGTTTATGCAGAAGTCCTCCACCGGTGCAAAACGTCTTATAGTACATTCCGGAACAACTCTTTACCGCGTTGCGCTTGATGACAAAAACTCCGTCACCGGTAGCGAAGAAATAGGTACGGTGAGCGATTTTCCGTGCCACGCGTTCTCCTACGGTTATGACGTTTATCTGCTTGACGGCACGAAAATATGGAGAATACCCGAGAGCGGTGATGCGATCGCGGTCGGAAACGAGGGTGCCATGCCGTACGTCCCCACCACGTATAACAACGGTGTGATGTACGAGCAGATGAATCTTCTGACCGACCGCTTCAAGGAACGAACCCTGATGTCATCCACCTACCTTTTCACCTACGGTTCACACGAGATATATTACCGCATAACCGACGCGGACAAGGGCTTTTGCGCAGCGGTCGGACTCAACTCCGACTTCAAGCTTGGCCCGTTGCATATCCCGTCGTACGTTGATATCGGTGGCGAAAAATTTCTTGTTACCGAGATAGGTGACGGCGCGTTCAAAGGCAATGCCAACATCAACGTGGTGTGGATGAGTGAGGGCATCAGAAAGGTTGGGCGAGAGGCATTCAGTGGCTGCTCCTCACTTTTTAGAGTCATCGGCGCAGAGACACTTTGCGAGATCGATGACTATGCTTTTTCGAGCTGTCCGATCCTTGAGCATTTATACATCGGCAGGGATTTTGAAAGGTTTGGAAAGGATCCATTTTCCGGTAGCAGCAGACTCTCAAGCATCTACTACTCCGGAAGCACGGGCGATTTTGACCTTATCGAAAACAGCGAGGCGGTTGGAAATGCCGGAATATTCAAAAGCGAGCTTCCCAGAAGTGCGGCACTTGATATTCCGATAAAAACACCTGCGGCAAGCATTGAGTCGGTGACAGTGAACGGCGAGGTCGTTTCTTACACCAGCG
Organism: Eubacteriales bacterium; assembly: GCA_045659365.1. Lineage (GTDB taxonomy): Bacteria > Bacillota > Clostridia > Oscillospirales > CAG-272 > UBA1740. Next base: position 17,097 of record JAZOWT010000037.1, read on the forward strand.
TCACCAATGACGGCCTGGTAACATCGGTTTTGATATCTGCCGATGACAGGCGCGCCTTTGAAGGCAAGGAGATCATAGTAAACGGAGTTGCCGCACCGCACGGACAGTCTAAAATCGGCGCCACGGAGAGCCTTTTTTCTGCCACGGGGTACACCGGAAGCGGAAAAGAGGCGGTTGAGGAGTGCAGATTGTGTGAGTCGTTTGACGGCCGAATTTTTCTCTCCGGAAACCCAAGACTCCCCAATACCGTCATCTACTCTGCAAGGGGTGCGGGCGGAAGCAACAACCCTCTTTACTTCGGAGCCTTTAATTACTTTAATGACGGAACCGGAGCCTTCCCCGTCGTATCAATGCTTGCAGCGGGCGACTCGCTTGCAATATTCAAGTCTGATGACGACGGAGGCGGCAGTATCTTTTATCACACGCCAATGAGCACCGCCGACAGTATCATGCCGCGTATATACCCCGTATCATACGTTCACGGCGGAGTCGGTGCGCTCGGTGAGAGTATCTCATTTTTTGACGATCCTGTATTTATATCCAGGAGCGGTCTTTGTGCGCTCGACAAGAAAACGATAAATCTTGAGCGAAGCGTTGTGTGTCGATCTCACAACGTTAACACGCGCCTTCTGGCCGAGGATCTCTCACGGGCAAAGCTGGGAAAATGGCGCGGATATCTGGTGCTGTCGGTTGGCGGAAGAATGTACCTCGCAGACTCGCGCGCTATGTTTCTGCACGAGAGTGGCGCGTACGAATACGAATGGTACTATCTTTCGGACATCGGAACCTATACAAATGCCAAGTGTATCTACCGTTATGCCAGTACCGCGCGACTGCCATTCAGGGTACATCCCAACATCGACGATATAGTCACCAAAACGGTAATCAGCATAACCTCCACGGGTGGAGTCACTTACTACTACACAAACGAGGAAGGAAACATGTATGCTGCATACCCGACGGATGAATATGCGGGCGGTAGCTTTGCCGAGGCAAAGACTCTTTTGACGACCGATGACGATCTTTTATTCTTCGGCACGGACGACGGAAGCGTTTGTATATTCAACAACGATATGCGCGGTATTGCACCACCCTATATTTCCGAGGATGATGATTTTGACGCAGCTGACTACAAGGCAAAGTACGGCAACCGCATACATCCGTACTACTACCGCTTTGTTGACCATCTGCCAACGTATACATTACGTACGATGCTTGACAACTGTGGAATTCCGCACCTTACCAAAAGCACCGTAAAGCACTCGCTTGCGATAAAGATGTCATCATGCGGCAGCGGTAACGTTGTGTGTGAGGTGGGTACCGACCGCTCGGGATACAGTGAAACTGCGCGTGTACCGAGCGCGGAGATCGATTTTTCGAATCTCGATTTTGCAAACCTTGCCTTTGAAACCTTCGACCACTTCACAATACCTATTGCAGAAAGGGAGAAGAGCTGGATAGAAAAGGAGATCGCAATTTCCTCCTCGGACGGTGCGCCGATCGCCATATATTCGATGAGCTACCGCTTCACAATAAAGGGCAGGATCAAAAGGAAAGGATAAAATATGAAAACAACAAAAATAACACAAAGCGAGTCGGAGCCCTTGCTCATAGCCTCTCTTCCGACAAGGCCTACCGCCCCCAGTGCCTTTGGCGGAAAGGGTTATACTGCGACCGAAATGAAGGCTGCGTTCGACCAGCTTCCAATACTCATAATCGAGCGCTTCAACTCTCTTATTGATGATATAGAAAGCGGAAACATCTGCGACGGTATCCCCACAGCAATTTCGGGCGCCCCCACGCTTTCGGCACTAATCAAGGCCTTTTATAACGGCACGTTAGCTTCACTCATAGCCTACCGTGATACGACACTCACGGCATATATTGAAGGCTTAAACAACGAGGTAGCACGTCTGAGAGCCTTGGTAGAGGGAGCGTGATAATGCAAATGAAGACAACCTTTGTTTACCGCATAGTCGACAGGGATCCCTATCTTATAGAAATCGGTAAGGGGAGCCCTGATATGCTCGAATTTCGCATTCCCGATACCGACGGGGCGCTTCTACGCGTCGGTGATATTGCCGTAAAAATGGAGGACGGTATGGGGCGTGTCAAATTATCCGACCTCTCTGAGGGCAAATTTACCCCCGAGGTGATATTCAATGACAAAAGCGTATGGCTTTATCCCATCAGCTACTCACTCGGCATTGTATCGCTTGCAGAGGTGGACGGAATATGCGCCGCGCTTGGCGCACGCGCCATTGCATCACTCGGCCGGATAGATGCACTTGAGGGTGATGTAGCGAAGCTCAACGATGCCGTTTACGGCAAAGCTATTTTTTGAAAGGAGAAACTATGAAAAAACTGTTAGTCGTACTTATCGCACTTATGCTTTTTATTTGCTTTGGTGTAGCCGCCTCGGCTGCCGAGAGCGATGATGTCGCAATGACCGATGAGGCAATCGAGCCTGAGGTTGGTGACGAGGAGACGAGCAAAGAAAACCCGTTTGCCGAGCTCTATGGATATGCTTGTGAGAATGCAGACAAGATCTTCTCTGCCCTTGCATTCATCGGCTCTCTTGTGCTCGCGTTCTTTTACAGAAAGGGCCTTATGCCTGCGCTTTCCTCGGCACTCGGTAATCTTCGCGCCTCGGTAAAGTCCTTTGGCGACACTGCCGAAAGATCGCTCAAGAACAGCGAAAATGCATATGCGACGGTTAAGGACAGCATCGACCTTGTGGGTCAAGGACTTGACACCTTATGCATTTCGGTTGCCGAAATCGACAAGCGCCTTTGTTTAAGCGAGGAGCAGCTCAACGAGACAAAGGTGATGAAAACGATTATGTCTGCCCAGGTGGACATGCTTTACAACATCTTCATGTCCAGTGCCCTCCCCCAGTACTCGAAGGACGCGGTAGGCGAAAAAATATCCGAGATGCGCGCGATGCTGTCCAAGACGGTGGCGGACAATGAGTAACGGTGCTGTAAAAAGGGCTATTCTAAACGTCGTAGGAATAGCTACCTCCACTGTACCTGCCGCCGTTTGCATTCTGCTTTACTTCCCGCTATGGCGAGATAGAGGCATCATAGCGGCCATTTCCGGCCTTACACTTCTGCTTCTTGTCCTGGCGGCAGTGCCGATCTTCAACCTGATAAAAAAGGTGCTGAAAAGCCCCTCGGCACCCTTGATGTGGTTCATTATATTTATCACGTTTCTCGCCCTGTCAAGCATCGCAGACGAAATGACCGTGATTGGCTTTGTCGGATTTATATCCAACCTTATCGGCGCGATATTCTTCCGTCTTGCGGAGGATCGACACCGTGAACGTGATTGACTCCGGATTTATCAGCACTGACGAGCTTATAAAGAAAACCGGCGGCACGCTGATACGTAACATGGGCAAGATAATTGCGCTTATAACCTCATTTGCGGCAGTTCTTCTTACCTTTACAAACGTGCGCCTCGGATCGATCACAAGCAGCGATCTTACCGGCGAGGTGGCTATGATGCTTACGGCGGCTTACCTGATGTACTTTTCACTTGAGGATGCCGGTGAGAAGCTTGGCAAAGGGACAAAGGAATATGAGGATGCATACAGCACATACGAGGAGCTTCGCACGTCGATCAGGGCGGAGGATACCGAAGCACTACGCGACTTTTGTATAAAGTATGCAGAGGACGAGCTTGAATACCGCAAGAGATCTATACTGGTAGGAGAGGGGCTTACACAAAAGCAGCTCGAGGCATGGCTGGACGGCGAGCGCACAGACAAACGATCGGCGCGCGTATTCAAGAAAATCGCCTCCATGAAGGCCGCGGCACTCACACCGCAGATCCTGCTTTCGCACGAGAGAAAAGCAAACAGAAGCGAGCTTTCAAGCCCCGAGAGATTTAAGCTTGCGAAAATGGCGGTGGGACTGTTACCCACGACAATCGGCATGTGCCTTACCGTATCGGTGATGCTGAGCGTAAAGGACGGACTCACTGCCGAGAGTATTATCGAGGGCATCATCAAGCTTGCCGCACTGCCGATCGTAGGCTTTCGCGGATATTCGACCGGATACACTCACGTAAAGGAGTGCACTATCACCTGGCTTGAATCAAAGACACGTATATTACGCGTTTTCAAAAGCACGGTCACATCTTAATATGATGGGCGCGCAGGGATAAAATCCTGCGCGCTTTTTCTTAAGACGAGGTCTCTTTTTCTTGACTTTGGCGGCGCGATGTGGTAGAATAAACAATATAAAACAAACAGGAGGGGCGTATGCGTTACGATCAGGAAAACAATCGAATAATCGTAGGATGCCGAGAGCTTGTACGCTCCGCGCGCAGAGGCATATGCGCTACCCTTCCATACGATGAGGATGAGCCCGGCAACACTGCCACTGCTAAGATAGACGCACCCCTGAAGCACGAGTTTGACCTCGGTAATTACAGCTTCACTTTGGTGCAGGACAGCTGCGCGGTGGTGGACGGTGAGATACACATCACAGTGCCGGTAGACTCATCTCCCAAAAGGCCCCGCAAGGAAGTCGTTGCTCAGGCAAGAGGCGAGGCATACGTAAGTGCATTCATGCTTGCAGAGAGCACCGGTGCGCGCGACGTGGTAATGAGATATCTGTACACAAGTCGCATGACCGGTGAGGAAAACGAAATACACGAGCGTGTCAATTCAAAAAAGCTTGCAACTTTCTTCGAAAAATGCAAAATGTCAATAAATGTTTACGCGAAGCCGGAGGTTGAACGCGTAACTGAGCGACTGCCGTCGATGAAGGCTATCAAATTCCCCTATCAGAACGTTCGTGATGGGCAGCACGAAATCATACGTGCAGTATACAAAAACGTCGCACGGGGTGGCACCTTATTCACCGCAGCACCCACCGGAACCGGCAAAACCGTATCAATGCTATTCCCTGCCGTACGCGCTTTAGGTGATGGCAGGTGCGACAAGATATTCTATTTCACGCCAAAAACCACGACCGCAAACGCGGCTTGCGACTGTCTTTTAAGACTTAGTGAGGCGGGTGCCAAAATACGCGGTGTGGTCATTCCTTCTAAGGAACGTGCATGCAAAAACCGTACCGTTTGCAAAAATTCGCGACTTTTGTGTGCTAACTCAAAATGCAACAAGCTTGCCGATGCAGTACTTGCACTGTATGAGATGGGAAAGACTGTTGTATCGTTGGATGAGCTATGGGAGGTATCAAAGGACTATACCGTCTGCCCGCACGAGCTTGCGCTTTCTTATGCTGAGCTATGTGACGTGGTAATTTGTGACGTCAATTACCTCTTTGATCCTGTGGTATATATAAGGCGTTTTTTTGACACGGGTGGCAACTTTGCCTTTCTTATAGACGAAGCACACAACCTACCCGACAGAGCGAGAGAGATGTATTCTGCCGAGATAACCGAGCTTGAGCTTGAAAGTTTGCCGGACGAGGAGCTATTCCCTGACGGCAGTGCTATAAAAGAATTCACACGGGTGGCTGCCGAGGGCTTCAAAGAGGTGCTTTTGCCCTCTATCGGCGACGAGCTTTACCGTGATGAGAACGGGGAGCAGATAGGCGCAGTACACCTCTCCGAAATTCCAAGCGAGCTGTATGAGATGTTCGACACACTGATAGCGCAGTGTGAGGATGCAATATTCAAAAGCTTTGCGGCAAAGGACGAGGATGCCGAGGCACGCACCAGAGCTCTTCGCGAATACTACTACAAGGTTAAAAAGTTCAGAAATGCTATGGAGTCGTTCGACTCGGCATACGAGCTATTTGTGTTTATGGAGGCCGGAAAGCTACGTGCAAAGTGCTACTGCATAGACCCATCTAAAAATATAGCGAAACGACTTGAGAAGGGCTCGAGCGCGACATTCTTCTCCGGTACTCTTTCCCCGATGTACTACTATCGTGCAGTGCTGGGTGATGACAGAACCTCCGATATGCTGGAGGTTGCATCCCCCTTTGACCCCTCTCAGATTTCAGTGTCAATAATGGATAAAATAAGCACCCGCCTATCCGAGCGTGAGGACACCTTAGGTGCGGTGTGCAGAGTTATTGCCGCGACCGTTTCTGCCAAGCGCGGAAACTATATGATATTCTCCCCCTCGTTCGCATACTCGGAGGCCCTGGCGCGTATTTTCCGTGCGAAGTATCCAAAGATCAAGATCCTCGAGCAACGCAAAAATATGAGCGCCGGCGAAAAGCGAGAGTTTCTTGCTGAGTTCGAAAAGGAGAGTGAAAGCTACCTGATCGGATTTTGTGTTATGGGAGGCATATACTCCGAGGGCGTAGACCTTGCAGGTGATAGTCTTATAGGCGCTGTTGTCGTTGGAATAGGCATCCCTGCGCTTTCCTACGAGCGCGAGGCCATAAGCGCCTACTACAACGAGAAATACGAGGAGGGCAAGCAGTTCGCCTACATCTACCCCGGAATGAACCGCGTGCTTCAGGCGGCAGGACGAGTAATACGTCGCGAGGACGACAAGGGTGTCGTAGTGCTTATAGACGATCGCTTTGACGACTCGATATACAAATCAGTAATTCCCAAGCTTTGGGATGGCATGAAATTCATCTCCGACCCTAAGGAATTGCGCGCCGAGCTTGATGAATTCTGGAAAAACAAATAACACCTCTTGCTGGCAAGAGGTGTTATTTGTTATATTTTTGATGTTCCTTTAAGGAATATTTCTTTGTTTTGTCACATTTATGTGAAATTTATCTACAAACACCCGCTTCTTCAACTCGACCTCATCGAGTCTGATGGTACAGGTGCGCTTAACCAAAAGCTTTCCCCTTTTAAGGCGGTGCTCACACTTCACATCAAGCTTGATCAAGCGACCGTTTTGTGGTGTTATCCTACTCGCATAGTCCTTTGCCGACGAATATATCACATCATAAAGGCTTTTATAAAACCTCAAAACTCTATTGCCCAGCACCTCGTCTTCCGCACCGCATGGGAGAGTGATATCACACAAAAGAGTACACTTATCTCCGTTTTTAAACACCGCCCTCTGAGTACTGTATAAAAGCATAGCCGCCCTCCGTGACCGATCCTTCTACATTCTATGAATGCAAAACAGGATCAATGCACGCGGGCGGCTATTTATTTGCTTTTATTACAGAAGATGTACGGGAAGATTACAGAAGATGTACGGGAAGATCTCCGCCGAGGTTGACGTATCCATCGCCCTCGCGCTCGCTTGCCTTTTCAGGCTTCGGCTCTGCCTTCTTGGTGTCGGGCTTCTTAGTTGCCGCAACAGGCTTCTTCACAGCGGGCTTAGTAGCGCTCTTCTTGGGTGCTATCTTCTCGCTTGAGGGGATCATCACCTCTACAACCTGAGGATCCGGATTAGCAATAACCGTGCTGTTTTCCATATCAGGGGCCTTGGTAGCAACCTTGGAATAGCCGTTGTTGGTTACTCTCTTTATAGAATTCTTACCTATTGGCATGCTCTATGATCTCCTTTGCAAGCTTTTTGTATTCAAGAGCCGAGCGGCTGTACTTTTTATAAGCAACAACAGGCTGGCTGTTATCCTGCGACCACTCGATCGCACTGTCGACGCGGATCACGGTTTCAAACAGGTGAGCAATATCACCCTCGCGAAGAGTTTCGATAGTCTGCTTGAAGTAGTTTTTGCGCTCGTCGACCTTTGTGATAGCAATTCCGAGTATCTCAAGTCTGGGGGCAATAGTCTTTACCTGACCTACAAAATCGAACATGTTTGCAAGACCGAACAAGCCCCAGGGACTCGCCTCAACAGGGATCACAAGGTAATCAGAGGTGCACATAATGTTCATTACCCAACCGCCGAGTGTGGGAGGTGAGTCTATAAGCACGTAATCGTAATATCCGCGTGCGATTATCGGTGAGAGGCACTTTTTAAGAATAAACTCTCTTTGCCATTTGGTGAAAAGATCAAATTCTATTGATGACATGAGGGAGGATGACGGAATGATATCAAGTCCCTCGTAGTCGGTATTTGTAATATAATCGGTAAGATCGCGCTCTTCCTTTATAGCCGTATAGACGTTCTTTCCGCTTTCCGCAAAGGAAAGCGCGCGCTCCTCATCAAAGTATGAGAGCGTAAGGTTGAGCTGCATGTCACCGTCTATCAAGAGCACCTTTTTGCCCATTTTAGCCATAGCAAGTCCAACGTTTGATACCGTGGTGGTCTTACCGCTACCGCCCTTGTTGTTGGCAAAAGCAATAACTATGGTTCTGCTCATTTTTCGCTTTTCTCCTTTTCCCGCTTTTCTCTGTCAGAAGGCTCCTCGAGAAAGGCGATGATATCCGCAAGCCCCTCTCCGGTTACTGCACTTACGGGGAATATTTTTTTGCAACCTGCAAGTCTGAGCCAACGTTCAACGCGCTCAACATTCGCATCGGGCTTATCTATGCCGGAAATAATACCTATAACCTCGCGATTGACAAGGCTGGTGATTCCGGGTGAAAATATGGAATACGGCTCGTTTGCACTAAGAACAAGTCCGACAACGTCGGCCTCGTAGGAATAGAGGGCGAGCGCGCCACTGGTCTGACGAAGCTCAGTGTACTCGCCGGGGGTGTCGATGACCGTGTCCATGTAATTTATGTACTGTGTTTTATAGTAATGTATTTCTTCGCCTCGAAGCGCCTGGGTGAGGGTGGTCTTGCCGGCCGCAACACGACCGATAAGAATTATCTTTCTCATAATTAAGTACGGGTGATCTCGCAGCAGTGGTATCCAAGTCTGTTGATAACGTACTCGCGGATCGCGGTAAATGCCGACTCAACACTGGAAACGCTACCCGAAATTATAAGTGTACCGGTAAAGCGGTCAACGAAGCCGATATCGGCACCGGATGACTTGATTGCAATATCAGCGGCAATAACTGCACTCTCTGCGGGGCTTATGGTAAGCACACCGATTGCACTTCTCGAATAATCAGTCTTGGGATCAAGTCCGAGCTTTGTATAAAGAACGTCGTCGGGGTTAGCAATAATGTGGCAAAGGGTCACCTGCTTACCGGGAACGAGCTCCTGAACTATTCTCATATTTTCTCTGAGTTCCATAACACACTCCATTTGTAACTCTTTATTTACATTAAATAGAAATTAATTTGACACGGGGCTTATCCACCGATCTGACATTTAAGACCAGACTCCTCTGCGATCGCGAGCAGATACTGCATGCGCTCACGCGAGGGTGACTCAATGTCGGCAAGCGAATAATGTCTGCCAAGACCTGCGTATTTATCACTGCCAAGACGATGATAAGGGAGCAGGTGATGCTCACGCACTCCGGGGAGCGAGGCGGCAAATTTTGAGATAGCACGTATCTCTTCTGCAGTGTCGTTAAATCCGGGGATAACAGGAGTACGAATGACAAGCTCGGTACCGCTTTTTGCAATACGTACTGCATTTTCAAGGATCAAAGCATTATCTACGCCTGTGTATTCCTTATGCTTTTTTCCATCCATATGCTTGATGTCCATAAGATAGAGATCAAGGTGTGGAAGAAGCTTTTCTATCTTGTCAAATGATGCCGAGGCGGCCGACTCGATAGCCGTGTGCAAGCCATGTGCCTGACATCTTTCGAGAAGCTCAGCGGCAAAATCTGCCTGACAAAGCACCTCACCGCCGGAAAGGGTGACACCGCCACCGCTTCTGCGATAATACGGCAGATCTGCAAGTATCTCCGGCATTATATCGTCGACAGTCACGTCGCGTCCAACCGTCTTTTGCTTGCCGTTTTCTGTAAGAGTTTCTATCTCCCACCTTTGCGACTCGGGGTTGCAACACCACGCGCAACGCATATAACAGCCCTTGAAGAAGACGATAGTGCGAATGCCGGGACCGTCGTGTATGGAAAAACGTTGGATATTAAATATTCTGCCCTGCACCGTATCACCTTCTTTCTTGGATTAGTCTATACCCGTGTGGCTTTTTTCTTTTACCACCCCTGCTCCGTTCTTGCTATTATGTCGTTCTGAAGCGAGCGGGAGAGTGTGGTAAAGAGTGCCGAGTATCCGGCAACGCGCACTACGAGTGTCTTGTATTTTTCAGGGTTGTTCTGTGCATCAATAAGTGTTTCGCGGGTTACTACGTTGAACTGAACGTGCATACCCTTCTGATCAAAGTAGGAGCGAATAAGCGCAACGAACTTTGTGAGTCCCGACATACCAACAAGAGCGGAGGGGTGGAACTTCTGGTTAAGAAGAGTGCCGTTTGAAGCAACCGCCTGCTCAAGCTTTGCAACCGAGTTTGCAGTAGCGGTCGGGCCCTTGACGTCTCTGCCGGATGCAGGTCCTATACCGTCGGCAAGAGGTGTGTATGCGAGTCTGCCGTCGGGGGTTGCGCCGGTCTGTGCGCCGAGCGGAACGTTTGCAGAAACGGGATAGAGTCCTGCCTGATATACAGCGCCGCGGACGTTCTTGTACTTTTCAACCTCCTTGGTGTAGGAGTTTGCAACGTCGCGTGCAAACATGTCGATCTCGTATATATCGTTGCCGTACTTGGGGCAATCCTCGTCGATCATGCGCTTGATCTCACGGTATCTCGCCTTGAGCGAGGGATCAAGGGAGGAAAGCGTGGTAACCTCTTCATATACTGTACGAACGGCTCTGTCGCTCATCTCAAGGCCTTCCTTGACAAGCTGTGCAACGATCTCAACGGTTGCCTTTTCTGCCGCGGCACCCGAAAGTCCGTAGCCAAAGTTAGCATTGATGGCATCGCGCATCTCTGCCATGGTTACCCTCTTCTCATCGAAGACGAGCTTCTTCACAGCAACGAGTCCGTCGGTGTTGTTGGCAATACCAAAGCCCTGAGGACCTGTGAAGTTGTAGATCGCGCCGCCCTCCTGAAGAGGCTTTCCGCGTCCTATACAGTCATCAACCATACAGGACTGGAACGGGAGAGGACATCTCTCGGCATGCGCGCGGTCGATCGCGTTAAGCGAGTTGACCATAAGCTTTATCATATATGCCTGCTGTGTCTTGTAGGCATTGTAGAATTCATCGAACGTCTGCATCTTTGCAACGTCGCCGGTATCGGGGCCGATCTTCTTGCCCTTGTCGTATCCGTTGGAGAAAGCAAGCTCCATGGGACGACACATATTGAAGAATGCGGCATCATGCCAGCCATCGGTCTTTGCGGCCTTCTGAGGCTCAACACAACCGATGATACAGTAGTCGCGAGCATCCTCGAGGGACACACCGCGTGACATCATCGAGGGAATGATGATTTCGTCATTATAATAAGCGGGCAGACCGGTGCCGAGTCTTGTAAGCGCGGCCGCCTTGATAAGGAGATCCTCGGGTGAGCCGTTCCATACTCTTATAGAGATAGAGGGCTGGGGGAGAGGCACGTGCATCGATGCCTCAAGGCACATATAGGAGAGGTCGTTTGTGGCATCCATACCGTGGATATCCTGACCGCCCACGATGAGGTTCTGGAACATACCGTATCCGGCAAAGCCGTCTGCCGATGCGGCATCTCTTACCTTGTTTATATCATTGAGCTTAACCCATACGCAATCGATAAGCTCCTGCGCCTCTTCTACGGTGATCTTTCCGTTGTCCTTATCTCTCTTGTAGAAGGGATAAAGATACTGGTCGATACGTCCGGGAGAGATCGAGTGACCGCTAGATTCCATCTGAAGAAGCAGCTGTATAAACCATACGGTCTGGCATGCCTCGTGAAAGCTTGTTGCACCAAATTCGGGCACACGTGAGCAATTTTTAGCGATCACTTCAAGCTCTGCCTTGCGGTCGGAGTTGCCCTCGCGCATAGCTATTTCCTTTGCAAGGCGGGCATATCTGCGCGCGTAGTTTATTGCCGCCTTACAGCTTTCGATAACCGCCTCGAGGAAGTTGCGTCTATCGGTATATTCGGGGTCGGATACATCGAGCTTTGCGAGTGCGGACGTGGTCTCGGAAATGATACCGCGATAACCGAACTTAAGCACCTTGGCATAGTCAACACAAACGTGACCTATACCGTTGTAGAAGTAGTTACCGGGGGTGTAAATACCGTGCTCGGCAAATGCGGCATAAGCCTCAGGTGCCATGTTGGATCTTGCAAGATCGGAGCAGGTCTTACCGTGCCACCACGGGTAAATCTCACGAAGCTCGGCCTTGGTCTTCTCGCTTACGTAGAAGGGGTCTGCCGCACGGGTTTCTACCGTGTCAAGCTCAGCCTCAAGCCACTCGTAGGAATACTCGGGAAACACCTGGCATCCGCGGGGAGCAACAGTAGCGCTACCTACGACAAGCTCATTGTCGCGTATTACGATCGGAATATTTTCAAGAATGTGCGCAAAGGCAGCACTGCGACGTTTAATAAGCGGCAGCTCCTCGGTAGCCTTGTAGCTCTCGGTAACGAGAATTCCACGCGCCGATTCGATCTCAGGCATCTTCTCGTAAAGAGCATCTACAAGCTTTTGTATTCTCGCACTCTTTTCTATTACAAACTTTATGTTTTCCATATTGGTCTCCGTTCTGCCACCCGGAGGTGACGGTCAAAAGCTAATCTCAAAAAATGGAGAAAACTTACATCTGTCTCCAAAGATCCTCGTGGGGGGCGGCAATAACCGCGGACGAGGAGAGGGTTGCAACACCCATCGCGTACTTTGCACCGGCATCTACTGCGGCACTCACGTCACCTATATCACCGGTGATCATTACTACACCCTTGCCACCCATTCCTCGGGACACGCGAAGGTCGTATATAGCCACCCGTGCGGTTTTAACAGCTATATCAGCCGCCTTTATTGCACTTGCGGCAGAGAAGGTTTCGATCAATCCGAGCGAGCCCTTCTGCTCCCCCTGATTAGTGCTGAAGAGCGCCTGTATAACCTGCTCGTCTATACGTCCCATGACTGCAGAGTCGATAACGTAAGCATCGAATTTTGATCTCACGTGCGAAACTGCCGCATCGACGTCGGATATAGAGCCGGTGAGAATTATCTCATATTTTCCGGGGCATGCCGGGTGCGCGGAAACCATATCGATGCCCGCGCTTTTAAGTGCGGCATCGGCAGCCTCAACACCCTTGGGTATGCTTTTAAGTTCTATTACACCTATGGATTTATACATCTATTTTTACCTATCAATAATTATTTTTCTACCTTCAACACTCACTCTACCGTCGATCGATGCGTGCTGGGGGATTGAAAGTCCGTCTGCCGCCGCGGCAATAACGTCACCGCGCTTGACGGCATCTCCGTCCTTAACTGTAGGAATACTGGGCGCACCGATGTGTCTTGCAAGAGGCACGAAAACGCGCTCTATATCCGTGATCTCACCGGCATACGTCGGTAGCTTATCGAAGCGCGCTACACCGAGTGCCGAGATCCATCTTTCGGAGGGAATCTTTCTATATTCGCGCTCCGGGGTTACCTCAGCAGGGCGAGTACTTACGAAGCGCATGCCGTTCTTTGCAAGAACTGCCTTATAGTTGTTTATAACTGCTTTAGGGGATATACCCTGATTGCATGCGAGCGACTCGCATATTCCACATCCGCAGCAAAGCGTCGCACTGATTATCATCTGCGGCATAGCCTCGGCAACCTGCATTGCGGTTCTGACCATTTTATGAGGCTCAAGCGGATAACCGAGGAGCGCGCGGGGGCACATATCGGTACAGCGAGTACATTGACAACAGGCGGTCTCGGCTCTGGCAACTGCCATTTTTTCATTTATAAGCTTTGATGCTACGGCCTGTGCCGAGTTGGGAAGAATAAGTATTCCCTTTGTGGTCTTGGTAACTGCGGCGCGCATATGGTTGATGACCTTACCCATAGAGGGGCCACCGTCGATAACTGTATGATCCTCGTCAACCTCAATGCCAAGTCTTTCAAGAAGCTCATCGATAGGAGTACCTACCGGAACCTTTACAACGACCGGCTTTTCTATATCACCGCCAACCGTCAGCCATTTAGTAGTTACGGGCTCTGCATAACGTACAGCGCGCCCGAGATTATACATAGTTTCGACATTGTAAACTATGACTCCGACGGTTATAGGCAGGCTTGCGGGTCTGACAAGGCGGCCGAGCGCCTCATATATGAGTGCAACCTCATCACCAAGGGGATAAACGTCCGGGAGCACTCTTAGGGTGACACCCGTGTCAAGCTTTTCACCATCCTTGAAGCCCAGACGCTTAGCGGTGTGCGCCTTTATTACGAGAACAGCACGGGATATACCGGTGCCGTCAAGCACGGCCTTGATACCAACAAGAACTGTGGGAAGCTCTCTTTTGAGTATTATGTAGTCTGTGTACAGAAGCGGCTCACATTCCGCTCCGTTTACGAGGAGGGTGTCCGCCCCCTCCGCCAATTTTGCGTAAGAGGGGAACCCTGCTCCTCCGGCGCCGATAATACCGGCATCCTTCATAAGCCTTTTAAGTTCCATCTCAAATACCTGTCAAAAAATTAGTCTACGATACCTACGATAACTGCATCAGCAGGTGCGTTGGTATTATGAAGTGCAAGACGTGCGGAAGAGCCGGTGGTGATAAGCACGGTTTCGCCGATACCTGCACCTACGGAATCGATAGCCACGATATACTTATCGGTAAGCTGACCGTTTTCCATGATCTGCACCTCCATGAACTTGCTTCCTACAAGTGCATCCTGCTTTCTTGTAGAAACTATGTTGCCTCTGATAATTCCTCTTAACATCGTCTTACTCCTTTACGATCTTTACCTTAGTTCCGTTGCCTATTCCGGCAGCGTTTGCATCGTCGGTATCCACGTGCATCTCAAGTCTGAAATCCTTATGCACTCTTACCTGTACGTCATACCATCTGGTACGGCGCGCGCCCTCGACGTCAACGGTTACAAAATCGTAATCACGAAGACCGAAGCATGCCGCCTCCTCGGTAGACATATGTATGTGTCTGTTCGCTATTATACAGCCCTCGTTAAGAGTAACAACACCCTTGGGACCTATAACAGTGATAGGTGCGCTTCCCTCAAGCTTACCCGACTCGCGTACAGGGGGCTTCACCTTAAGGGTGTACGAATCGGTCTTGGATATCTCCACCTGGCTCTGCTTTCTCAGGGGTCCAAGCACGCGCACGTTCTCGATCGGACGAAGAGATGGGCCGATGATGGTTACAAGCTCCTTTGCAGCATACTGACCGGGCTGGGAGAGCTCCTTTATGGGGGTAAGCTCGTATCCCTTACCGAAAAGTATATCAAGATCCTCGCGACTGAGGTGTATATGTCGGTTTGATACACCGATCGGTATCTCACCATTTTTGTTACACGGGGTGCAGGATGTCGCATTTTTCTCAATTCCCGAGATCACCGCTCTGACCATATCCGCTATCTGTTGTGTCGTGTATTCCATAACTTTTTCCTTTCCTTAAATAGGCACTTTTTATACTGCGAAAAGACCCAAAAGTCTTGCACTTTTCGACCCTTTCGCAGTATCCAAAGGGCGTTTCCGCCCTTTGGACTGCGCTTCTTTAATCTATTATAATTACTTAATAGAAGGGAGAAGCTTCTCAACATCTGCGTGAGGTCTGGGAATAACGTGAGTTGCGATAACCTCACCGAGAGAGGTTGCAGCAGCGCATCCTGCCTCAACTGCAGCCTTAACTGCGCCTACGTCGCCACGTACCATAACGCTTACAAGACCGGAGCCGATCTTCTCGGAGCCGATAAGTACTACGTTAGCAGCCTTTACCATAGCATCAGCAGCCTCGATAGCAGCAACAAGACCTCTGGTTTCAACCATTCCAAGTGCTTCCATTGTTTTTCCTCCTGTTAAAAATATTTATTATTTGAATTTATATTTCAAAGCCTGCGCTTTAAAATCGTTTTTTAGCCCGTCGTTAAAAATCTCATAACGTCGGGGTGCGGGCGTGCAATTACTTCCTTGCACTTAACATTGCCCACCTCGGCCGCGGCAGCAGCGCCTGCCTCAACGGCGGCGCTAACTGCAGAAACCTCGCCCTCAACGACCACTGTTACCAGTCGTCCGCCAAGTCGCTTTTCCACGTGGATGAGCCTTACATCCGCTGCCTTGACCATAGCGTCGAGCCCTGCTATTGCAGCAACCATTGCCTGCACTTCAAGTAACGCTATTGCCTTCATATTATCAAAGTCCTTTTAATTACTTGATAATAGGAAGAAGCTTCTCAACGTCTGCGTGGGGTCTGGGGATTACGTGAGTAGCGATAACCTCGCCAAGAGCGGTAGCCGCAGCAGTACCTGCCTCAACAGCTGCCCTAACTCCTCCTACGACGCCGCGTACCATAACGCTTACAAGACCGGAGCCGATCTTCTCAGAGCCGATAAGTACTACGTTAGCAGCCTTTACCATAGCATCTGCTGCCTCAATAGCAGCTACGAGACCTCTGGTCTCAACCATTCCAAGTGCTTCCATCATTGTTTGTTTTTCTCCTTTTAAATATGTTTTTTATTTTTATCTTAATTTATCTTTGCCGAGCGCGGACAGACGGGCAAACCACTCGATGTCCTCACTCTGCCTTGCAATCACCTTGTGGGTGATGTAAAGCTCTCTTTTTTCGGCCTCAGCCTTACCTGCCACGATAGCAGCCTCAACAGCCGCGGCAGAGCCCTCGATCTTAATAGCCATAACAAGCGGAACCTTTGCGGAGTCGCCTGCCGCCGGCTTGTTCTTATCGATAGCAACTACCTCAACGTCGGCGGCCTTTGCCATAGCATCTGCGACAACTATCGCCGTTGCAAAGCCGAAGACCTCTATCATTCCAAGTGCCATAATAAGCCTCCGTGGAATTAGTCAGCTACGTAGCAGATCTTGATACCCTGCTGAGAAACGTTGGTTTCCATAGCCTCGTTAAGCTCGTTAAGTGAGTAGGTATGAGTGATGAGCTCCTTGATAGGAATGTTCATCTCTCTTGCCTGGCGAAGGAATGCAACGGTGGTGGGATAATCGTCAGCACTGTAATCCCAGGATCCGACGAGGTTGATCTCCTTGTTGCACATTGCGAAGTGGGGGTTAACGGTGTACTCACCATTGTTAACGAAGAAGCCCATCTCACACATTCCGCCGCCGCGACGGATATACTCATAGATATCCTTAGCAGCCATAGGTGCGCCGGTGCACTGGAACGCAAAATCCGCGCCGCAGCCTGCGGTAACACCCTTAACGATTTTAACTCTCTCTTCAAGGGAGGTAACCTCCTTGAAGCTGATAACAGTCTTTGCACCAAGCTTCTTTGCCATTTCAAGACGACGAGGTGTGCCGTCGATAGCGATGATGTGGTTGATACCTGCGGCACGAAGCACGCTGATCATAACCAGACCAACAGGGCCAAGACCCTGAACGAGAACCTTGGTATTGAAGTTAATAAGACCGGTGGTGCTTGCGCGCTTAAGAGCATGAACACAAACACACGCGAGCTCGAGGAGCATTCTCTCCTTGAGATCAAGGTCGTTAACTACGAAGTAAGTAGCACCCTTTCCGCTTATGAGAAGGTGGGTTGCGAACCAACCGGTAAGGGGGTTCTTATCACTGTGGTGGATAAGTCCGAATACACCCTGATTGTCGCAAAGGTTAGTGGTTGCGGGGTGGTTACGGCAGATCTGACACTCGCCACAGCTGATAACACTGGTAACAAGCTTGTCGCCAACCTTTATGGGGTTGCCCGCGGTATCGGTCTTTACGTTCTTACCGAGTGCGATAACCTCACCGGTACCCTCGTGACCGAGAGTTACGGGAATGAGACCAAAGGGATCGCCCTTCCACTCGTGAACGTCGGTGCCGCAAACACCGCATCCCTCAACGCGAACGAGAATGTCGTTGTCGCCCACCTCGGGAATGGGGTATTCCTTAACCTCTATCTTTTTAGGTGCGGTAAGCATAGCAACCTTTGCGGTCTTGGGAACTCCAGCGGATGCCTTGGGAGCACCGGACATTTCGCCGATGATCTTACGAACTATGCTTTCGACCTGAGATGAAGAAATGTTCATTTTAGTATTCCTTTCCTAGGCAAGAGAGAATAATACGAACTCGTTTTGAAGATACTGATTTCGGTCAATACTGCGGTAAAAATTCTTATAATATGCTATATTATCTCAAATTTTAACCTTGTCTTGTCACAAAATCAGTTATCTTTAAAATTCCGTAGGAACTCTCAAGCCTTAATTTTAAGATGATTTTGGTGCTTGGCACTCGAAGCCAAGTAAGACTTTGCAAGAGGGACAAGTGCCTAAAGCGCTGAAAATTCAGGCTTTAGAGCTAGTTTGTATTGTTCTCTCTTGCCTAGATAATACGGAAGCTTTCACTCATAACGCAACGACGGTATCTGGTAAAGCTTCTGGCACTGGTGAGGCCCTCTCCTGTGGGGCCGGCAATAGTGAAGGTGGTGTGGCCCTCACCGCCGAATCCGATGCCCGCATAGGAGGGGGCATTTTTAACGAAGATCGTGGTTTCAACCGCTCTTGCAAAGCGAGTGAGGTTGTCGATATTCTTGGAATGCATATGAGCTGTGTGACGGTTACCGTGCTCTGCCTTAACGGCAAGGTCGATAGCCTCGTCAATATTCTTCACTCTAACGATAGGAAGAATAGGCATCATAAGCTCATGCTGTACAAAGGGGTGATCAAATCCGGTCTCGCAGATGATAGCGCGAATGTTGTCACCAACGCTTACGCCGATCTTTGCAAGGAGAACCTTGGCATCTCTACCAACACAGTCACGGCATACAGTCTTTGAAACAACGCCGGTCTTGGGGTTCTTCTTATCAACGAGAACGATGTCGGCAAGTCTTGCCGCCTGCTCCGCGGTGATCTTATATGCACCTGCAGCGATCATAGAATCGATAAGCTCGTCTGCGATATTTGCGAACGCGAATACCTCTTTCTCTGCAATACAGGGCAGATTGTTATCGAAGGTACAGCCGTCGATAATGTCCTTACCCGCCTTGCGCACATCAGCGGTATCGTCAACGATAACGGGGGGATTGCCCGCGCCCGCACCGATTGCCTTTTTGCCGCTGGAAAGTACGCTTTTTACAACTCCGGGGCCACCCGTGCAAACTAAAAGACGGATAGCGGGGTGCTTGTACATAATATTTGCAGTATCAAGAGTGGGCTTCGCAACAGAGGAAACGAGCACTCTCGGTCCACCTGCCATAGCAGATGCACGGTTGATAAGGTCTACTGCATAGTTAGATGTTGCAATAGCGCCGGGATGGGGATTGAATACAACTCCGTTACCTGCAGCGATCATACCGATCGAGTTGCATATTACGGTTTCGGAGGGGTTGGTGCTGGGAGTGATACTACCAACGACACCAAAGGGTGCCATCTCTGTAAGAGTGAGACCGTAGTCGCCAGTCTTTACGCTTGCTACGATATCGGCAGTGCCGGGTGTCTTGTCTGCAACGAGGACGTGCTTTGCGATCTTGTGCTCCACCTTACCCATCTTGGTTTCGGCTACGCCGAGTCTTGCCATATTGGGTGCTTCCTCACGGGTGAGGCGGCGGATAATATCGATAAGCTTTTCTCTTTCCTCAAGCGACATCGCACGGATCGCCTTGTAGCCTTGCGTTGCTGCATCGATAGCATCGTTCATATCGGCATATACACCGATAAGAGGTCTGCCCTCGTATTCGGTAGACGACCAGTCGGTCTTACCTTTAGCAGGAGCTTCAGCACCAAGATTCTTAATTACGGAGGCTATAACCTCCTGTATCTGTGCTTCTGTCCAATTTATAGCCATTTTAGTTCTCCTAAAATTACTTGCCGAGTGCTTCAAGAACCTTCTTGGTGATAAGAGCTACAAGCTCCTCGTTTGCAGGTGCGGCAGCCTCCTCGTACTCAATGCCGGGGTGACGTCCGGGAAGGTTCATCTTCTTTCTGAGCTCCATGAGCTTCTTAAGCTGATCGTTGGGGATCTCGTGAACTGCGCCAAGCTCCATAGCATTCTTACAGATCTTTGCGTTGAACTCAACCTCTTCCATGATGAAGAGAGCCTTCATAAGGTTGCAGCCTACGGTAAGAGCACCGTGGTTCTGAAGAAGGAATGCATCGTGGTTCTGGATATAGGGCTCAAGAGAATCGGGAATCTCCATAGTAGAGGGAGTACCGTATGCACAGGTAGGAACCTCACCGATGGTAAGAACTGCCTCGGGAAGAATGTACTGATCAAGGTCTACGCCCGCAACGGTGAACGCGGTAGCGATCGGAGGGTGAGCGTGAACAACGGCGTTAACGTCGGGGCGCTCCTGGTAAACTCTCATGTGCATCTTGATCTCAGAGGAGGGGTTGAGCTTACCCTCGAGCTTGTTACCGTTCTTGTCTACCTTGATGATCATATCGGGAGTAAGAACTCTCTTGGA
>JAZOWT010000038.1:0-23200 GCA_045659365.1 Eubacteriales bacterium
GTTTACAGTACAATAAGATTAATCCTGAACGAAACCGTTCTCTCCTCTAACAAAAGCAGAGCCGTATGGAGCGTTCAAATAAGGTATGATTTCAACATCATAATTACAAATCGTATTTAGCGAAAAAATATTGATGTTGTCTGGATTATCCGTGTATTCCTCGGTTTCGTCACCAGAGAAAAAGCGCCATCCGCTATCGGGAAAATCAGAGTCAGCATCAGGCGTTTCCCTATACATATACCCGATCTTTTTTCCATCAACTGTTATTCGATTTGTGGCAAAGCACCCCTGCGGACCGGTTCCTATGTATAATTGCTTGATTTGTTCCTTTGATAAATAAAAGTTCATAGCTATAACCCCCTTTTTACATTTTGAAAAGAGATAGTATCTGCGGATAAGCTTCATAAATTTTTTCAAGAGTCGCTCCGCTATTGGATTGCACAGTACAATCGGCGCCAAAATCAACAAGAAGCTTTATCATATCTATATTTAGCCCGGCTCGCATCAATGGAGTGTTTCCCCAATTATCTTTTGCGTTTATATCAGCTCCTTGTTTTAACAAAAATTCCACTATTTTCAAATTATTTGACATTACAGCACAATGTAGCGCGGATAGTCCTTGCGCATCCTTCTCGTCTATTAACGCACCTTTTTCGAGTAACCATTTTGCAATTTCAATACGATTATATAACGCCGAATGGATTAACAATGTTCTGCCGTCACGCCCCTTCATATTAATGTCAGAAGTGGACTCGATTAGCTTAAGCAGGGTTTTATCATCATAATCCGGATTGTGGTTAAAATCTGTTGACATCATTTTGATTGATATGTCATCAACCATATTGCATTTCTTCATAGTTTCTCCTTTACTTCGGCATCTCAAACTTGTGACTTCGATTCAGATGTGGGTCTTCTATCCTATAGAAGTCGGGATTGTTCATATAATCATTGAATTGTTTTTTGTTATTAAATTATACCGCGTATTATGCGGGTTGTCAAGGTTTTTCCAATTTCCACCTTTTTGTACAAAAATGGGGTTGAATTTTCTTCGCTTCGATTCTGAAAATCAATCAAATGACGGTTGACAAATCCAAATCGTTGTGCTAAAATATTTAAAAGAAGGAGGAGTAGCATCTCCCCCGCGCGTAGAGAGAAGACGGTTGGTGCAAGTCTTTGGCGGTGTGGTGTGAAGGTAGCCTTCGGTATTTTCGGAAAGAACGGGGCAAACGCTTTGAATCTCTTTTGCTCGCCCTTATTAGACTCCGACGTATCGGCTGCGTTAAAGCTCAACGAAGGGAAGTGCCATAGGCATTTTCAAATTCGGGTGGTACCGCGTTAATTCGCCCCGAAGCGACAAAAGCTCGCTTCGGGGCTTTTTTATATGCAAATCAAATTAAGGAAGATAGAAAAATGAGAAAAGAACTTGCAAAAAACTATGATCCTAAATCCTTTGAGGACAGGATCTACACCGACTGGTGTGACAAGGGCTATTTTAAGCCCGACCCCGACAAAAAGAAAAAGCCGTTTTCCATCGTTATCCCCCCGCCTAACGTAACCGGCCAGCTCCATATGGGTCACGCACTTGACGAGACCCTTCAGGACATCCTCATCCGTACCAAGCGTATGCAGGGATACTCCACCCTCTGGGTGCCCGGCACCGACCACGCAGGTATCGCAACCCAGATTAAGGTTGAGGAGGCGATTAGAGTTAACGAGGGGCTGACAAGACACGATCTTGGACGCGAGAAGTTCCTTGAGCGCGTATGGGATTGGAAGAATCAGTACGGCGGCAGAATCATCAATCAGCTTAAAAAGCTCGGCGCATCCTGTGACTGGTCGCGCGAGCGCTTCACTATGGACGAGGGCTGCTCCAAGGCTGTTGGCGAGGTATTCGTAAACCTTTACAACAAGGGTCTTATCTATCGCGGATACAGAATCATCAACTGGTGTCCCCGTTGTCTTACCGCACTCTCTGATGCCGAGGTTGAGTATACCGAGCAGCCCGGCTCATTCTGGCACATCAAGTATCCCGTAAAGGGAAGCGATGAGTTCGTTACCATCGCTACCACCCGTCCCGAGACCATGCTCGGTGATACCGCCGTTGCAGTTAACCCCGAGGACGAGCACACCACGCACCTCATCGGCAAGACTCTCGTGCTTCCCATCGTTGGCAGAGAGATCCCTGTTATCGCCGACGACTACGTTGAGATCGGCTTCGGTACAGGCTGTGTTAAGATCACCCCTGCACACGACCCCAACGACTTTGAGGTAGGTAAGCGCCATAACCTCGAGATCATCAAGGTTATGAATGACGATGCAACCATCAATGCCGAGTTTGGCGGCAAGTACGCAGGTATGGATAGATACGAGGCAAGAAAGGCTCTCGTTGCAGACCTCGATGCTATGGGCTATCTTGTAAAGGTCGAGCCTTGCGCACATAACGTTGGCACCTGCTACCGTTGTAAGACTACCGTTGAGCCTCTTACCTCTGACCAGTGGTTCGTAAAAATGGAGCCCCTTGCAAAGCCCGCACTTGAGGTAGTCAAGAGCGGTGAGGTCAAGTTTGAGCCCGAACGTTTCACAAAAACCTATACCAACTGGATGGAAAACTGCCACGACTGGTGTATCTCCCGTCAGCTCTGGTGGGGCCACCGTATTCCTGCATTCTACTGTGATGAGTGCGGTCATATGGAGGTTTCCAAGACCGATATCGATACCTGTCCCAAGTGCGGCGGCAAGTTAAGACAGGAGGACGACGTTCTCGATACCTGGTTTTCCTCTGCGCTCTGGCCCTTCTCAACTATGGGTTGGCCCGACAAGACCGAGGACCTCGCGCGCTACTATCCCACAAGCGTTCTCGTCACCGGCTATGATATAATCTTCTTCTGGGTTTCCAGAATGATCTTCTCCGGTATGGAGCATATGGGCGAGAAGCCCTTCTCCACTGTATTCATTCACGGTCTTGTAAGAGACGCACAGGGCAGAAAGATGTCCAAGTCTCTTGGCAACGGCATCGATCCCCTTAAGGTCATCGAGGACTACGGCGCAGACGCCCTCCGCTTTGCCCTCGCTACCGGTAACGCACCCGGCAACGATATGAGATTCTCCGACGAGAAGATCGAGTCCGCAAGAAACTTTGCAAACAAGCTCTGGAACGCATCAAGATTCGTTCTTATGAACCTCACCGAAACCGATGAGGAGCTTCTTAAGATGCCCACCGAGGACGAGCTCGCAGTTGAGGATAAGTGGATACTTTCCAAGTTCAACCGCCTCGTTAAGACCGTTAACGATAATATCGATAACTACGAGGTAGGTATCGCCCTTGCCGAGATCTATTCCTTCGCTTGGGACTACTTCTGCGACTGGTATATCGAAATGGCAAAGAGCCGTACCTTTGAGGCAGGCACTCCCGCCGCCCTCACCGCAAAGCGCGTGCTCGTTTACGTGCTTACCGGTATCGTAAAGCTCCTTCACCCCTATATGCCCTTCATCACCGAGGAAATTTATCAGGCTCTTCCTCACACCGACGAGTCTGTAATGATCTCTGCATATCCCCAGTATGACCAGACCCTTGACTTCGCGGCGGAGGAGGATAGCGTAAACAGGATCGTTAACTGCATCGTTGCTATCAGGGCACGACGCGCAGAGATGAACGTTCCCCCCTCAAAGAAGGCAAAGCTCTTCGTCGTTACAAAGTACGAGGACACCTTCCGCAAGACCGAAAAGATCCTTATGAAGCTTGCATCTGCTTCCGAGGTTATCGTAACCGATAAGTATGAGAGCGATGATGCCGTTATGATTGCAACCGATTCCGGCTCTCTTTACATTCCTCTTTCCGAGGTTATCGACTTCGAAAAGGAGCGTGCAAGACTCACCGCCGAGATGAAGAAGAACGATTCCGAGATCGAGAGAATCGAGAAGAAGCTTTCCAACGAGGGCTTCGTTTCCAAGGCTCCTGCCGCAGTAATAGACGGGGAGCGTGCGAAATTAAACAAGTATCTCGAAACCCGTGAGGCTCTTACCGCTGCTCTTGCAAAGCTCGGTTAAGGTAAAGTAAACTTTACAAAAAGGAAAATCCGATGGATTTCAAATTTACAGATAAACAGGATCCCACAGCACCCGAGGAGAAGATCACCGTCGTATTCTCGGGTAGCTACGAGGACACCCCTGAGAATGGGGAAATATGGATAGAGGAGGGTATAGTTGAGATTGCCGAGAACGCGTTCCGCGATTTCACCAACCTCCGTGCTATTCACTTCCCGAAAAGCCTTAAAACCGTGTCTGCCTGCGCGTTTGCAGGGTGCAAAAGCCTTGTAAGCGTGGATATGAACCACGGCCTTGAGGAAATACTTGACGAGGCATTTTCGTCCTGCCCCTCGCTCTCGACCGTCATCATTCCCGATACGGTAAAGAGAATAGGTGAGGGCGCGTTTGAGGGTTGTGCCTCGCTCTCCAAGATCAAGCTTTCGGAATCGGTTATGATGATCGGTGCGTCTGCCTTTGCATTCTGCTTCAATCTCCGTGACGTTACGATTCCCGACAGCTGCATCCTTGTTGAGTTCAATGCCTTTGCATCCTGCTTCAGTCTTGAATCGGTTAAGCTTTCCGATAATATGGGACTTATCGACGAGTCCACGTTTGAGGGCTGCCGTTCTCTTGCTATTGTCGATATGCCGGTCAAGCTCTCTCGCATTGGCCGTCGTGCATTTAAGGGATGCACCTCGCTCAAAGCTCTTATTCTCCCTCACGGAGTTAAGGAGATAGGCCTTGATGCATTTGCGGAATGCACATCACTTTCCCGAATTGCAATACCCAAGGGCATGCGCGAGCTTGAGGATGAGGACGTTTTCTCGTCCTGCGACTCACTTACAGATATCTCCTTTGGCGGCTCAAAGGAGGCCTGGGAGCTTATGTCCCACGGCAAGACCGTTACCGTTCTTCGAAGCGATATGTCGGTCTTCACGCCGAAAATAACATTTTTGGATTTGAAAGATGAAATATAAGTGCCTGATCCTTGATCACGACGATACAATCGTCAATAGCTCGGCAACGATACATTATCCGTCGTTCGTTGAGTACCTGCGTGACTATCGCCCCGAGCTCACAAACAATTACACCTTCGAGTCCTTCCTTAACAAAAACTTTGATCCCGGCATCGTATCCCTGCTTCGTGATGAGGTAGGCCTTAACGAGGAGGAGATGAAGCATGAGGAGGAGTATTGGGCCCGCTTTGTTGAGACCAAGACTCCCGTTGCCTATAAGGGTATGAAGGAGATAATCGAGCGCTTCCGTGCCGAGGGCGGTATAGTCATAATCGACTCGCACTCACTTCTTCGTTACATCGAGCGCGACATTCGTGCAAACGAGCTTCCCACCCCCGATCATATCTACAGCTGGGACATCCCTAAGGAGCACAGAAAGCCGAGTCCGTACACCGTTCTCGATGCGATAAAGCGCTTTAACCTAAACCCGTGTGAAGTTTTAGTGGTTGACGACCTCAAGCCCGGCTATGATATGGCTCGTGGCGCAGGCGTTGATTTCGCTGCAGCCGGCTGGGCGTATAATGTTCCCGAGATCGAGAGCTTTATGCGTGAGAATTGCGACTATTATCTCAACTCGATTGACGATCTCGCAACTCTTTTGTTCGATTAACTCTCGATAGGGGTGAACGGTTTGAAAATATTTGTTATCGGTTGCGGTCGTTGGGGTTCGTTTATCGCGTGGTACCTTAATTCGATAGGTCACGAGGTCACCCTATATGGCAGACCGTCATCCGAAAAAATGAAAAGACTGATAGCTGAGCGCAAGAGCGGCGTGCTCGATCTTCCAGATTCCATAAAGCTCACAACAGAGCTTAGTGGTCTTAAAAACAGTGATACGGTCATTGTTTCTGTGGGCTCGCAGTCGCTTTCCGCACTCATGAACGAGGTAGCCGCTCTGTCTTTAGAGGGCAAGACCTTCGTGCTTTGTATGAAGGGTATTGAGATCTCCACCGGTCGCCGTCTCTCGCAGATAGTCACGGAGGCTCTCTCACCTACCAATTCGGTGGCGGTATGGCTTGGTCCCGGACACGTTGAGGAGTTTTCTGCTGGCCGTCCAAACTGTATGGTTATCGATTCGATGGACGATGAGGTAAAGCATCAGCTTGTCGATGCTTTTTCAAGTAGCCTTATCAGGTTTTACTATGGCACAGATCTCATAGGAAACGAGATAGGTGCTGCCGCAAAGAACGTCGTCGGCATAGCCGCGGGTGTACTTGACGGTCTCGGACTCTCCTCACTCAAGGGAGCGCTGATGGCAAGAGCACCGCGCGAAATATCTCGCCTCGTTGAAAAAATGGGTGGTGACCCGGTTTCAGTGTACGGTCTGTGCCATCTTGGTGACTACGAAGCCACCGTTTTTTCAAAATACAGTCACAACCGTGCCTTCGGTGAGGCGCTCGTTACAGGCGCAGCGGTTGAGGGATTGGCGGAGGGATATTATACGGTAAAAGCATTGATAGAGCTTGGCGATCGCTACGGCGTCGATCTTCCGATATGCCGTGCCGTGTATAATGTAGCCTACCTCTCGGCAGACGTCAGCGCGGAAATGGAAGGGCTGTTTTCTAGAAGCTTAAAATACGAGTTTGGCGGATAATTTTAACAAATCGCTTGACTTATTTTATAGTATATGGTAAGATTGACAAAAAGGGGTGATTAACATACTTAATTTAAAGCTGCTCGCCGCAAATGGCGACGTTAAATTCAAGGCGTACGGTGAGGACATCGACGTCCGTTATGAGGGTGTGTACGAGCCCGGCGATAAGTGGAGACTTGAGCTTACCTATTGTGAGTTCGTCAAGATAAAGCTTGACCCTACTATGGCTGAATCCATCGTCTACGTTCCCGACGGTACGTTCGAGTTCGTCATTCCGTTCGACTATGAGAGAAATGCATGCTACGGCAAGGAGGCCTTTGCCGGAGATAGCCACAGAGTGACCGTTTCCGAGCCCACCGAGGCAGAGATCTACGGCGAAAGACTCATCTCTCTTAACTCACATGACAGACATAACGTTCCTAAATATTTTCCCCACGCAGTTGCGAACTTTGTAACCCGTGAGGATCCCTGCTTCTTTGAGCGTAATGCCATCGACGGCATCAGTGACAATACCGGTCACGGCCCGTATCCGTTCCATTCCTGGGGCGGCGGACTTCGTGAGGACCTCGAGTTCGAGGTACATTTCGGTATGGAGGTCGAGGTCAGCCGCGTAATGATCCACCTTCGCGCTGATTTCCCCCACGATACATATTGGAAGGAAGCCGAGCTTGAGTTCTCAGATAACTCCAGAGTTCACGTAGACCTCGAGGGTACTGCAGACGGCCAGACCTTTGAGTTTGAGCCTAAGAAGACCGAGTTCGTTCGTATGACCGGTCTTAAGCAGCAAAGACTTGCTGACGGCTCCTTGTCATTTGCCGCACTTTCACAGTTTTCAATTTACGGAAAATACATTAAAAAGGAGAATGAAGGAATGGAAGTAAGAGACGCTTCTAATGCCAAAGACGTCAGATATTATACTACTGACAGACTCAGAGAGGAATTCCACATCGCAAACCTCTTCACCAAGGACAACATCAGAATGGTTTATAGCCACACTGACAGAATTATCGTTATAGGAATGATGCCCATCAAGCTTGAGCTTAAGCTTGAGGCAGGTAAGGAGCTTGCTGCTGATTACTTCCTTCAGCGCCGCGAGCTTGGTTGTATCAACATCGGTGGCCCCGGTGTTATCACCGTTGACGGAACCGTATACGAGATGAATCCTCGCGACGGTATGTACATCGGTAAGGGTAACAAGGATCTCCGTTTCAAGAGCCTTGATGAGACCAACCCCGCAAAGTTCTACATCACCTCCTGCCCCGCGCACACCACCTATCCTACCGTTAAGATCGACATCACCAAGGCGCGTAAGGTTCCTTGCGGATCTGTTGAGGATTGCAATAAGAGAGTTATCAACCAGTACATTCACCCTGAGGTAATGCAGTCCTGCCAGCTCGCTATGGGTCTTACCCAGCTTGAGGTCGGCTCTAACTGGAATACCATGCCTTCCCATACTCATGACAGACGTATGGAGGTTTACCTCTACCTTGATATGGGCGCAAACGATGCGGTATTCCACATGATGGGTGAGCCCAAGGAGACCCGCCACATCGTTATGCACAACGAGGAGGCTGTTATCTCTCCCTCTTGGTCTATCCACTCCGGTGTAGGTACCAAGAACTATTCGTTCATCTGGGCTATGTGCGGTGAGAACCAGGAATTCACCGATATGGACCATATCGAAACCAAGGAACTTAGATAATTTTTAAAAAGGAGAATACATAAATGGCAAACAACATTTTCTGCCTTAAGGGCAAGGTTGCTCTCATCACCGGCGCATCCTACGGTATCGGCTTCGCTATCGCAAAGGGTCTTGCAGCTGCAGGCGCAACCATCGTGTTCAATGATATCAAGCAGGAGTTCGTTGACAAGGGCCTTGCTAACTACAAGGAGGCAGGCATCGACGCAAAGGGTTACGTATGTGACGTTACCGATGAGGACGCTGTATACGAGCTTGTAGCAAAGATCGAGGCTGAGGTTGGTGTTATCGACATTCTCGTTAACAATGCCGGCATCATCAAGAGAATTCCTATGATCGAGATGAAGGCTTCCGAGTTCAGACAGGTTATCGACGTTGACCTTAATGCTCCCTTTATCGTATCCAAGGCTGTTATCCCCTCTATGATCAAGAAGGGCGCAGGTAAGATCATCAACATCTGCTCTATGATGAGTGAGTTCGGTCGTGAGACCGTTTCTGCTTACGCTGCTGCAAAGGGCGGCCTTAAGATGCTTACCAGAAACATCGCTTCCGAGTACGGTCAGTACAACATTCAGTGTAACGGTATCGGCCCCGGTTATATCGCTACTCCTCAGACTGCTCCCCTTCGTGAGAAGCAGCCCGACGGCTCGAAGCACCCCTTCGATAGCTTTATCACCGACACCAAGACCCCCGCAGGTCGTTGGGGCGATCCCGAGGACCTTGCAGGTCCCGCAGTATTCCTTTCCTCTTCCGCTTCTGACTTCGTAAACGGCCAGATCCTTTACGTTGACGGCGGTATCCAGGCATACTTCGGCAAGCAGCCCTCCTGATTGCAAAACATAGAATAAAAATGCAAATAGGCGAACCACGTGTCGCCTATTTGCTATACAATGAGGTTTTTAAAAAATGAAGAAATACACAGACATAATCGCTGAAAACCGTACATGGGCTGAGGAAGTCTTTAAGAATATCGACACCAAGATGTCCGCTATGACTCTCCGCTCAAGAAACAAGCTTCCCGACGGTGTTGACGAAAACGGCATTCACCTTGACCGTATGCAGACTAACCCCACCTGGTGGTGCAACGGCTTCTGGGGCGGTCTTAACTGCATGCTTTACGATTACACCAAGAACGAGGAGTACCTCAAGACTGCACAGTCGTCTGAGAAGCTTCTTGATACCGGCCTTGCAATGTTTGACAAGATCCACCACGACGTTGGATTTATGTGGCACCTTGCATCCGGCGGCCTTTACAAGCTCACCGGTAACGAGGGCTCCAAGGCTCGTAACTTCTTCGCAGCTAATACTCTTGCAGGCCGTTTTGTAAAGGGCGCTGATTTCATCAAGGCATGGAACGTTGAGCAGGCATACAACTGGTCTATCATTGACTGCCTTATGAATCTTCCTATCCTTTACTGGGCAAGCGAGCAGATCGGTGACGACAGATTCAAGAGAATCGCTATGGCTCATGCCGACACCGCTATCCGCACTCACCTTCGTCCCGATGGATCTGTTAACCACATCTGCGAGCACGATAGAGAGACCGGCGAGTTTGTAAAGAGCCACGCAGGTCAGGGCATTGCTCCCGACTCCTCCTGGTCCCGCGGTCAGGCTTGGGCGGTTTACGGCTTCGTTATCTCCTACATCCACACCGGAGAAAAGAGATACCTCGATGCGGCAAAGCAGGTTGCAAACTACTTCATCACAAACGTATGCGACGAGTGGGTTCCCAGAGTAGACTTCCGCGCTCCCAACGAGCCCGTATATTACGATACCACCGCTGCAGGCTGTACCGCTTGCGGACTTCTCGAGCTTGCAAAGGTTCTTCCCGAGAACGAGGGTGGCGCATATGCTCATGCTGCAGTTAAGATGCTTCGTGCTCTTAACGAGCGCTTCGCTAACTATGATCCTGAAAACGACGTGATGATCTCTCACGGTACCGTTCGTTATCCCATTCCCGGTGTATACACTGAGAAGCAGGCTGGCGTTCATATCAGCATCATCTACGGCGATTACTTCTTCACTGAGGGTATCCTTAAGCTCCTCGGCTCTGAGTACTTCGCTTGGTAATTCAGGTATAACCAAACAAAAAAGACGCTATGAACATAGCGTCTTTTTTTATTTTATCTTCGCTTTAGCTTTAGTATATTAATTCATACCTGCCGCTCTTTAAAACAGTGGCAAGCTCGGCTGAATTTCTTATACGCTCGTCGGTCGAAATACCCGACATGCAGGCGCGCTCGACGGTGTGCGCATCAGAGCCCGCTGTGAGTATGAATTCGGGATGCTCCTTAGCAAGAGCAGAGGCATGTTCGTTAGCCTCGTCGCTATTTCCGACGTTGAATATCTCAATGCCGTCAAGCCATTCAGTGGGCAAAGGACCGGGCATGCTTATGTACGATGCCTCGCGGTATGGATGCGCCTGAATCATCAAAGCGCCGGCCCCGTGTAACATTTTTAACCAATCCTCACCGTTTCTTTCCACAAGCTCGGGGTGCTCGTAAAGCATCTCGGGCTCAATTCCGTAGGCAAGTATCTCAAGTCCGCCGTACAAATGCTCCTCAACACCGAAGATTATGTCAACGTCGTACTTCTTTGCCGCTTCCTTACATGCGATGTAATCGTCCTCGTAAGCCTTCACGAACTCCGCCCACGAAAGTGTGCGATCGATTGCCGAGTTTCCACCGTAAAAGTGGTTGGTTAACACCGCGCCCGCGTAGCCACCCTCGTAAAGCGCACGCGCAAGGTCCTCCGGACCCATTCTTCCACAGCGTGAGCAAGCCGCAGTATGCGTGTGTGTCTGATATTTATACTTTCCCATATTATCTCACCGCGCTCTGAAACGCAACCGCCTTTCCGAGTATTTTTATATCGTTAAGCTCGTCCTTGATATACACAAGCGGTGCATACTTCGGGTTCTCGGGGGAGAGAATGAGCTTTTCTTCATTAGGATAGTAATACACGCGCTTGAGGGTTGCTTCATCGTTTATTATGACAGCCGCTATCTCGCCGTTTTCTACGAAATTCTGTGAGCGGATAAATACAATATCACCGTCAAGTATGCGTGCTCCGGTCATGGAGTCACCGTGTGCGCGAAGACAAAAATCCGCATCAAGCGCACTGTCCGCACACGCGTAGCTCTCATGCTCCTCACTCGCATAGATCGGGTCGCCGCAGGCTATCTCGCCAAGGATCGGCAGTCTTTTTACCGAGATCGGCATAAGTCCAAGGCCGTCCGTGTCTACGTCGTTGCCCCATCCCATAAGCGAGGAGGGGGAAACTCCAAGCGCACTTGCAAGCTTGGCTACCTTTTCCGGAGGAACGTTCGAAATTATTCCGTTCTCATATCTATGTATCGTCTGTCTGCTTGTGTCAAGCGCTCTTGCCAGATCATCGAGGGTCAGACCCCTCTCCTTGCGGAGCTTTTTCAGGTTGTTAGAAAGCATGTGCACCACCTTTGTCAGTTTTTGTCACCTGTATTGTAACACATCTTTCGAAAAAAAGCAATACTTTTTTGAAAAAATCACTTGACAAGTGACGAAAAGAGTGCTATTATTGTAACGTAACAGGTTACAAAGTAACTTGATAGGTAATCTGAGTCCCGTTAAATCTTAGGAAAGGAAGGTAGCGTGAAGAATAAAAGCTTGTATAAAGACAGTGTGATGAGTGCGGGAGAGCCCGCCCGAATCTACCGAACAACTACGGAGATACGCAGGGATATGGAGCGTATATCCGATAAGATAAAGGAAGCAAACGACAGGCTTTCAGTCAGGTCAATACTCTTGGATCTCGTCGATGCCACTCGCGACGAGGGAGATGATCCGGCATATTGGATACCCGAATTGACCGCCGCGCTCGAGGAAGCGCGCGTTGCATATGAAAGCCTGTGCGAGTTCAAGGATGAGCTTTCTGCACTTTATGAGGAAATGAGGGAAACAAGATGGGTAATGCGAATATAAACAGTCCAACTGTCGACGGTGTAGTAGTTGCACTGTGTGCGGATTACTCAAGGCGTAAGCGCGCGATCGAGCAGAGATGCGTCTGCCGTCGCACCGATACCGAGCTCCGCTACCTCAATGCCAAAATTTACGATGCCGTCGCCGAGGTTGTCGGTGTGCCTCTTGCAGAGCAGTTTATAAAGGACATCGGCGGCCGTATCGGTTATGCGAACACCAAGCTCGACTGCATGAGTGAGGTGACGTATAAGAATATGAAAAAGCGCGCACGTGAGCTTATAGCTGTGCGGCTGCATCTCGTCGATTAATTTTTTTCTATCTCGCAATAACTGACAACTTTTTTATCACCGTTGTGCTAAAATATCCTCGTTGACCGGAAAGTTAATGCAGAAAAATTCAAGGCGCGTTTATATTACATGCCCCTTGGGAACGGAGATAAAAATGCAGGACGAAGTAACCTTTTCGCAAAGCGGAAGAACACTTACGGCAAGGGTGACGTGCGAGATAGATCACCATACCGCAAAGCCGATAAGAGAAAGAATTGATGCGGTGCTCTTTGAAAAAAAGCCCGAGCTTTTAGTGCTCGATTTTTCCGGAGTCAGATTTATGGACTCGTCAGGAATAGGGCTCATAATTGGCAGGTGTGAGGTTTGCCGCGTCATCGGTGCGCACGTGCGCCTATCCTCACTCTCGCCGCTTTTGTCAAGGCTGGTGAGCCTTTCGGGTATCGAAAAAATAAAGAATTTGTCAATAGGATAAGAATGTATGAAAAGGATAATTAACGAAATGAAGCTCCGCCTTCCCGCAAGGAGCATAAACGAGAGTGTGTGCCGTGCCGTAATATCATCATTTTCGGCCGAGCTTAACCCAACCATTGAGGAAATAGCCGACCTGCGCTGCGCGGTCAGTGAGGCGGTAACGAATTGCATAGTGCATGCCTATCGCGATCTTCCGCCCGGTCGCATAGGGTATATCTACATATCCGCCCGTCTTTACGACAACCGAGAGATCACCGTCGAAATATCCGATAACGGATGCGGTATCGAAAACGTTGAGGCTGCAAGAGTCCCATCGTTTACCACGGGTCGTGATGAGGAGCGGTGCGGCATGGGCTTCCTTGTCATGGAGTGCTTCACCGATTCTTTGACAGTAAAGTCAAAGCCGGGGCGCGGCACCACTGTTCTTATGAGGAAAATCCTAAAGCCCTGACCGAAATGGAGAGTATGCAGCTTACCGTAAAATGCAAGGACTATGACAACAATCCGGAGCTTATCCGCAGGTACAGATCGGGGGAGAGGGACGCCGGTGGCGAGCTGGCAGAGAAAAACAGACCGCTTGTGTATAGCATCGCGATGCGCTTTCGCGGTCGCGGTGTTGAGCTCGACGAGCTTGTCGAGGCAGGGAATATTGGCCTTGTCAAGGCGATAAACACGTTCGACCTGGACCGCGGATGTGCCTTTTCTACCTATGCAACACCCCTTATCTTCGGTGAAATACGTCGTTTTTTGCGCGATGACGGAATGATAAAGATCTCAAGGGAGCAAAAGCGACTCTGCGCACTTTTATGCTCAGAGAGGGAAAGGCGTATCTGCCGCGGAGAGCCGACCGATATCGAATCTATCGCCGCCGCAGTAGGGGTTTCGACGGCCGATGCCGCCACGGCACTCTTTGCCACCTCACCCATTCGCTCCCTTGACGAGAGCGCCAGCGGGGATGATGACGATGCGCGCACGATAGCCGATACCGTCTTTGACGAGGGGGCGCTCGCCTCGGATTTTGAGCGGATATGCGTGCGCGGAGCGCTCGAAAAGCTGGATGAGGGGGAGCGCAAGCTGATAATTCTGCGCTATTTCCGGGATATGTCACAGTCGGACACCGCGCGCGTCCTCGGGCTTTCCCAGGTGAAGGTTTCAAGGGAGGAAAAGAAGATACTCGAAAAGATGCGACGAGAGCTTTTGTAGCCACCTGCCAATTGTTAACAAATTGTGAAATATAAGGAAAACTATTGATTTTTCCGCGCGCGTAGTATAAAATATATCTAATTGATTAGCACTCCCGACACATGAGTGCTAAAACCCTAACACAGGAGGAAACATTATTATGAAGCTCAGACCCTTACTCGATAAGGTAGTAATTAAAAGAGTTGAGGCACAGGAAACTACTAAGGCAGGAATCATTCTCCCCGGCTCCGCACAGGAAAAGCCCGAGGTATTTGAGATCGTTGCGGTAGGTCCCGGCGGCCTTGTTGACGGCAAGGAGGTCGTGATGACCCTCAAGGTTGGCGAAAAGGTTATCGCTGCAAAGTATGCGGGTACTTCCGTAAAGCTTGACGGCGAGGAGTACACCATTATCGCTCAGTCCGAGATCCTTGCAGTTGTAGAATAATTTTAGTGAGGTAAATTTAAATGTCTAAGGAAATACTTTACGGCCAGGAGGCAAGGGCCGCACTCCTTCGCGGAGTTGATAAGCTTGCCGATACTGTTAAGATCACTCTCGGCCCCAAGGGTAGAAACGTGGTTCTTGAAAAGAAGTTTGGCGCACCCCTCATCACCAACGATGGCGTTACCATCGCAAAGGAGATCGAGCTTGAGGATGCTGCTGAAAATATGGGCGCACAGCTCGTGCGTGAGGTTGCAGTAAAGACCAACGATGCTGCAGGTGACGGTACGACCACCGCTACTCTTATCGCACAGGCTCTTATCCACGAGGGAATGAAGAACGTTACCGCGGGTGCAAACCCCATGGTTCTTCGCAAGGGTATGGCAAAGGCTACCGAGGCTGCAGTTGCCGAGCTTAAGAAGCAGGCAAAGAGTGTTAGCGGCTCTGCTGACATCTCCCGCGTAGGTGCTATCTCCGCAGGTGACGACACCATCGGTCAGCTCATCGCTGATGCTATGGATAAGGTTACCGCTGACGGTGTTATCACCGTTGAGGAGTCCAAGAGCGCTGAAACCTACAGTGAGGTTGTTGAGGGTATGCAGTTCGACCGCGGCTACCTTTCTCCCTATATGGCAACCGATACCGATAAGATGGAGGCTATTCTTGACGATTGCCTTGTTCTTATCACCGATAAGAAGATCTCTTCTATCCAGGAGCTCCTTCCCATTCTTGAGCAGATCGTTCAGTCCGGCAAGAAGCTTCTCATCATAGCTGAGGACGTTGAGGGCGAGGCTCTCACTACTCTCGTTCTTAACAAGCTCCGCGGCACATTTACCGTAGTTGCTGTAAAGGCTCCCGGCTTCGGCGACAGACGTAAGGAAATGCTTCGTGATATCGCTATCCTCACCGGTGGCGAGGTTATCACCAGCGAGCTCGGTCTCGAGCTTAAGGATGCATCCGTTGCTCAGCTTGGCCGCGCAAGACAGGTTAAGGTAAACAAGGAGAACACCATCATCGTTGACGGTGCAGGTGACAAGGCCCAGATTGCTGACAGAGTAAACCAGATCCGTCAGGCTCTTGAGATCACCACCTCCGAATTTGATAAGGAAAAGCTTCTCGAAAGACTCGCAAAGCTTGCAGGCGGTGTTGCCGTTATCAAGGTTGGCGCGGCTACCGAGGTTGAAATGAAGGAAAAGAAGCTCCGTATTGAGGATGCTCTCAATGCTACTAAGGCAGCAGTTGAAGAGGGTATCGTTGCAGGCGGTGGTGCAGCGCTTGTAAGTGTTATGAAGGCAGTTGATGACGTTGTCGCATCCCTCGAGGGTGACGAGCGCACCGGTGCTCTCATCGTTTCCAAGGCTCTTGTAGCTCCTATGAAGCAGATCGCTGACAACGCAGGTCTTGACGGTGCGGTTATCATCTCCAAGATCCGCGATGCAGAAAAGACCGGCTACGGCTTTGATGCATACAACGAGACCTACTGTGATATGCTCGAGGCAGGTATCGTTGACCCTGTTAAGGTAACCCGTTCCGCACTTCAGAATGCGGCTTCTATTGCGGCTACCGTTCTCACCACCGAGTCGGTTGTTTACGACAAGAAGGAAGATAAGCCCCAGATGCCCGCAGGCGGCGGTATGGAAGGCATGTATTAATCCATAGGATTAGTCGATATAAGAAACGCGCGCAGTATTACTGTGCGCGTTTTTCTTTCGTTTTGTATTGACATATCCGTACGGTGGTGATATAATCTTGTTTGTTAATGAAAACGGAGGATTTTCTACTTATGGAAATCGCAAGAACAAAATACTCCGGGCGCGCTATCGTTGCTATATGCTCGCTCGTTTATTTTGCCAGCTACTTTACCAGAAAGGGCTTTGCCGCCACTATGGCGGGCATGATATCTGCCGGTGTTATCGATAAGACAATGGGCGGATTTATCGGCATGGGCCTCTTTATTTGCTACGGAGTAGGTCAGCTTATAAGCGGCTACCTCGGAGATAAGATCAAGCCAAGAGATCTCATACTCATCGGTCTTGGGCTCAGCTGTGTATGTAATCTTCTTATGCCCTTAGTTTCAAGCTCCGCGCTTATGATACCGATCTGGGCGCTTAACGGACTTGCCCAGGCAATGCTCTGGCCCCCGATCGTCCGTATGCTTTCCGACAGCCTTGATCACGAGCGCTTTGTACGTGCAAATCTTTTGGTCACGTCAGCCGCTCATGCTGCAACTATCATACTTTACCTTTACGTTCCCGTGTGCCTTGAGTTCTTCACGTGGAAAGTCGTGTTCTTCACCGCCTCAAGCCTTGCACTTGTCGTGCTTCTGATCTTCACTGTTGCAATGACGGTGATAGTCAAGGAGAAGGGCGAAAAAACATCTGCACAAGGTGTTACCTCGGCACCCGTGTCAACTAAAACCGCTGAGGATTTTGATGTATTCTTTAAGCGTGCAGTAGCTGCAGGTCTTATTCCTATCCTTATCGCAATAGTTACTATGGGATTTCTTCGTGACGGAATTGAGTCATGGCTTCCCACACTTTACTCCGAGGCATTCGGCCGTGACGCGTCCGAGTCTGTTCTTGTATCGGTTCTTCTGCCGATATTCTCAGTGCTCAGCATTGCTGTTATAACCGTTTTGCATAGAAGCCCCTTGTTTGGCAACGAGGTACGTGGTGCGCTTGTAATATTCGTAATGGCGGCTGTTACCTGTATCCCGCTCTCGATCCTTATAAGCTCCGAGGTATCCTTCATTCGTGTTATTTGTCTTATCCTTGCCGCTCTTGTTTGCGCCTTTATGCACGCGATAAACTTTCTGCTCATCTCCTGTCTGCCCGGTCGCTTCTCCGGAATGGGAAGATCGGCAACTGCCAGCGGATTCTGTAATGCATGCGTTTATATCGGTGCGGCAATCTCAATGTATGGCATCGCCGCGACCTCCAACTTCGGTTGGAACGTAACCGCAATGACCTGGATCGGCATAGCGGCTATCGGCGGCGCCGCCGCATTCATCGCTCTTAAATCTTATAGCAGATTTATCAAAAAGTAATAAAAAACTCGACACGGGTATCCCTGTGCCGAGTTTTTCTTTATTTTATAACGATTTCCTCCTCGACCTCGTCGTCGCGAAGATCGTCGTCATCAGATCGCTTGAATCTCTTGAAAAATCCGCCGACTGCCTTAACAGGCTTTGTCACTGGCTCCATATCCTTTCTGATAGCCTCAAGGATAAGCTCCTTTTCCTTGTCAAGAAATCCGATAACAAGTGAGAAGAGCAGCTGAAGCACCCATGCAACAACCATAAGTGCTGTCATGATTACCGACGTCGGGCTTACGTCCTGAGTTGTCGTGTAAATACTGTACACCATTACGCTCAGCGTCAGTGTCTTGCCCGCAAGCTTGCAACATCTGTGCAGCTGTCTTGCGCTTTTTCTCACCTTTTTGAGTGAGCCCTCCTTTTTGTTGTAGGTCGCTACAAAAAAGACAAAGTAAATTACAGACAGTCCTGCAAGAGTGAGATTAAGCCACAGGATACCACGCTCGGTGCCTACGGCATACATCAGGTAGGCAAAATACATTACCTGCATTATTATGTTGAAATAGTAGCTGAACGCCTTTATGTCGTCGATCATTTTTCCGATCGCACGTCTTGTGTTTGTAAGCAAGCCTTTACCTCCTTAAAATTTGGGGCTTCTGCATATCGGTCTGAACTCACAGTACTCGCAGGGCGACTTTCGTCCCTTCTCGACAAGCGGCTTTGCCGATATGTCACCGCTCTTCATCTTGTTCGCTATCGACTCGACCACGGTCTGAAGCTTTGCGCACAGATCTCCCCAGCCCTCGCGGGTGTATGCCTTGTCCAGAGATGTGGCATATGGAGTTCCGTCGGCCTTAAGTCTTATAGGAAGATATTTGGTGTTGGATGCGGCGATAACCGTCTCCTCATTCAGTATCATGCCGTTACGTGTCTGCGCGTTTGCCACCGCCTCTTCGGCAATTTCGCGCACCGGTGTGTCAATTCGTACGTCGCCAACCTCGGTCTTGACGTAAACAACTCCCGCAGGTATGGGGGCGCGCCCGTCCTTGACACCAAGCTCGCGCAAAAAGCTCTTATTTTTCGTGTCTACTATGGCCTTCAGATATAAGAACATCTGCAGGTTCTGTCCCTTGTCTATATCAGAGGGAGAGAACTCCTTTTTGCCGGTCTTGTAGTCCACCACGCGAACGTACACGTCATCGCCGTCGGTAAATGTGTCTACACGGTCGATGCTACCGCCTATGTATATAGGCTGGCCGTCCGAGGTTTCAAATCTGATAGGTTCGGGGGTTGCCTCGGCACCGCGCTTGATCTTAAGCTCAAAGAACCGGGGCACGAACCGAGATCCGCGGAACTCGTCGCAAAGTCCGTTTACTACCGGCATGGCCGCGCGACTGAGTCTGGCAAGCAAAAGCTCCTCGCGTTTTGTCACGTGTCCGCCGTTGCTTAGTTCACCAAGATACCTTTTTGCGCTGCGGCGCACTATTTCCTCAGTCCTCTCGCTATCCAGAGTGTCAAGACTGATGCCATCACGTACAACCTCACCGAAAAAGTTCTCGAGTATCGCGTGAATAAACGAGCCTATATTACGCGCATCAAATTCGGCACGCTCCTCAGGAAGCAGGGAAAGGTCGTACTTGCAGAAATAGGAGAGAGGGCAGTTGTTGTAGCTGTCGATCTTAGACTGTGAGAGTCGCATAGGTCCGTCGTATATCATCTCTCTTGCCTCGGGCGAGAGAATTACGGAATCGTTGAGTATGTTATCCTCCGCGATCTTCACTATATCCTCGTGTCCGCATCCGACGAGTGCCGTGCGTACAACAGAATATGTTCTTTCATCCAGACGTCCAAGTGTCGAAAGCGCACCCTCGGGCGAATATATGGTGTGCCACGAGTCAAGCTCCTTGGCGATCACCGGTCGCACTCTGCCGTCAGTCATATCGATTATTCTGTCAATGACGTCGCTCCGCTTCTTTTCTTTAAGTGATGCATTTTTGGTGGAGTAGAGAAGAGTAACGCTCTCCTTTGCGTATGAAAATGCACGCGAGAAGCAGAACAGCTCTCTTGCACCACGCACCTCACCGTCGGGCTCGATAGGTAATCCAAGGGAAGCAAGAGCCGACTTATCCCTGTCAGAAAAATATCCGTTATCGGACATGGAAAGCGGAAACTCGCCTCTGTTTACACCGATCATATATACGTGCTTTTTATCGTTAAGTCGTATCATATCCGCACTGCCTATCATAACGGCATCGGAATATGCGGGTATGCGACCAACGTCAGCATTGGCAAATACGACCTTAAGCTGTGCGAGGAATCCGTCAATGCTTACAGGTGCATCGCCAAGCACCTCGACCAGGGTGTCAAGGGCGGAGCATATCACACCCCATAAAAGTGCATTCTCCTCTGCAAGGCGCACTTCACCCAGTGACATAAGCTCATCGCTACGCTTGGTTATAGCATCGCAAAGACCTATTCGGTCAAGGAAATTCACTAACGTTGTTGCAAAATCGCGTACTGTTGTGGCATTTTTTACGTCATTTGCAAGATCCGTGAGCGGATCTATAATGCTCTTGCGCGTCTTATCAATGCGCACCAGTCTCTCGTCTATGTCGGCGGCACGTCTTGCGGTATATCCGTCGGGATTCATGTTCCATACGACCCCGTCGGTAAAGCGACGTCCGTTTATCTGCCATTTCTCAACGTAAAGCTCAAATTCGTCACACGCCTCGCGGCTAATTCCACACGGGGCGCACTTTGCATAGGAAATAACGTCCTCTTTTTTGTATCCGCCGGATATAACCGCAAAGGCTGTGTATATCAGCTTTATCGCCTCGAATGAAGCAACGTCTCGCTTTTTGGAAATAAAGCAGGGAACTCCCGCTACCTCGAGCGCGTTGTCTATAATTCCAACGTAGTCGTCAGCACGTCTTGCTATGATAGCAAAGTCCTTATATCTTGCGCCTTTTGCTACACGGGTCCTTATGTCCGCTGCTACAAGCTCGCATTCTGTGTAAGGAGTTTCACATTCAAAGATGCGCAAAGTGTCGGGATTTTGTAAACAATCATTGTCAATTTTGCCGCCGGTACGCCATAAGATATCACAGCACTCCGAAAGTAATGTGCTTGCCGTATCAGAACGGTTTGCAAGTCTTATAAGCTTTTTGTCTGCACCGTGTCTGTCACAGGACTGTATCAGCCTGTTTTTCGCGCCTCTGACCTCTGTGTACTCGAATGCATCCGCGCCGGCTCTTGGCAGGGTGAGTCCTACCGTTACGTCCTCAAGCCGCGATATGAGTCCAAGGAAGTCGTACTGCGGCTCGGTGAATGAGGTGAAGCCCTCAACGTAGAACAGTGCGCCGTCACAGAAGCCGGGGCTTCTCTTCAGCTTGCCGGTCATAGCCGCCACGTCGTCAGCCGTATCGCTGTATTTTTCCTTTATCATTTTTTTGAAAAGTGACATTATCACCGACAGGTCGGCGACCTTTGAGCCAAGGCGCTTGTCAGCCTCGTATCCGTTTTCGGTGATTGCTTCTAGGGCATCCGCCTCTATTCCAAGGCTCTGCATTTCCTTGACTGCCGCGAGCGCTCGGTCGACTGTACCGGCATTTACCTCGCGCCTGCCACCGGTCATGGTAAGAGTTGCCGACAGCTCGGTCAGAGCCCTCCACATGATCAGTGCCTTTTTCTCGTTGTCACAGTATTCGGCATCCGCACCTCCAAGACCGCGGAACACGGTGTTCGCAAGTCTTGTGAAGTTCGTAACCTCAAAGAACAGGGGTGCCGCATCGGGCAAAAGATCTGCAAATTCGCATTCGGCTACCACCGCCTGCTGCTCGGGTACTATAAGATAAACTCTCTTTCC
Organism: Eubacteriales bacterium; assembly: GCA_045659365.1. Classification (GTDB taxonomy): domain Bacteria; phylum Bacillota; class Clostridia; order Oscillospirales; family CAG-272; genus UBA1740. The sequence continues at coordinate 21,570 of JAZOWT010000038.1, forward strand.
CTCACTCACGTGAGCCACGATCTCCTCGCGAAGCATCTCGTGAAGACCTGAGTGAAAGCCGCCCTCAATGATTCTGATCATCTGCGACCTCCTAAAAATTTCTCGTTTATCTTGTAGCCCTCGCCACGCGATGCGAGTATTACACGCTCGCCGCCTGCCTCCAGCTTTTCACGGAGGTAATGCACGTAAACGTTGATAACGCCGTTGTCGGCATTTCCGCCCCAAACCTCCCGAAGAAGCTCCTCGCGCTTTACGTATGCACCGTTTCGGGAGTATATAGCGCTAAGAAGGGAGAACTCTACCTCGGTGAGCCTTACTGCTCTGCCGTCAAGCATAGCACACTTGTCGCCTAGCTCAAGCGCCTTTACCTCCTTTGGAGAAATGCGCTCTCGCAGCTGTCCGAGTCTGAACGGAAGGGGAATATCGCACTCCAAACATCGGCTCATCGTGATAGCGCCATAGTGTATCTTTTCGGTTGTGTCAATGTCCTGAAGCACAACGTCACCGTCTCCGGACGTTACACACTCGGCCTCTGTGTCAAGCTCGAGTCTGATCTTTTGCAAAAGATATTCGTCATTGGTCAGGATAAGCACACGTCTTTGTGATGAAGCCATAGCGCCACCGCCTTTCTAATTTATTAGAATAATTATAACCTAAAATCCCCTTTATGTCAATAGAAAACTTTTAAGTAAAGCCTTGACTTTAAGAAAGAATGATTGTATAATTAAGTCGATATACATTTATATAGGAGAGTTGACTATGAACAACGATATGATCAAAGAGCTCTATTCCATCGGTCTTATCCTCGTAATCAAGATCGAAAATCCCGATGACGCAGTTCCGCTTGCAAAGGCGCTCATCGACGGCGGTCTTCCCGCTGCTGAAATCACCTTCAGAACTGCTTGCGCAGCTGAGGCTATCAAGAACATCACCGAGGCATATCCCGAGATGCTCGTAGGTGCAGGCACCGTTCTTACCACTGAGCAGGTTGATGCCGCTATCGCAGCAGGCTCCAAGTTCCTCGTTTCCCCCGGTCTTAACCCCAAGGTTACCGCATACTGCCTTTCCAAGGGTGTTCCCATGCTCCCCGGTTGCTCCAACCCCTCTGACGTTGAAGCGGCTCTCGAGCTTGGTCTTACTACTGTAAAGTTCTTCCCCGCAGAGGCTGCAGGCGGTCTTAAGATGCTTAAGGCTATGGCTGCTCCCTACGGTCAGCTTACCTTTATGCCTACCGGCGGTATCAATGCAGATAACCTTCTTGACTACCTTAAGTTCAACAAGATCGTTGCTTGCGGCGGCTCCTTCATGGTTAAGGATGAGCTTATCAAGGAAAAGAAGTGGGATGAGATCACCGCTCTTACCAAGGATGCAGTAAAGAAGATGCTCGGACTTGAGTTCGTTCATATGGGCAACAACAATGATAACCCCGAGGAAGCAGAGAAGGGTGCTAAGCTCTTCGAGATGCTCTTCGGTCTTCCTCTCCGTCAGAGCAGCAAGTCCATCTTCGCTGGCGAGGCGTTTGAGTTTATGTGTCAGCGCGGCCCCGGTAAGTGTGGCCACATCGCTATCCGTACTCCTTTTGTAGACAGAGCGATGGCATACTTCACCCGTATGGGCTTTGAGTTTGACGA
>JAZOWT010000039.1:0-6483 GCA_045659365.1 Eubacteriales bacterium
ATATGGGATGCTATAAGCGACCCTATTATGGGTGTTATTTGCGATAACACAAGAACCCGCATGGGACGTCGCCGTCCTTATATTCTCGTCGGTGGAGTTCTTCTTATTGCGGCATTTGTGCTCACGTTTTTGCCTGTCGGCTTCGACGGTGAGATGAAGAAGTTTGCTTATTGCACCGTTACGTATCTTTTTTACAACACAGTTTCCACCATTATCAACGTTTCGTACAGCAGTATGTCTGCCGAGATAAGCACAGTAAGTGCTGAGCGCGATAAGGCAAACGTTCTGCGCCTTGTGGTTTCAACGGTCGGTACTGCGGCATGCACACTCCTCCCCAGCATATTTACCGGAATGTATGACAAGGGGCAGATAACTCTTACCACCCTTTACCTTATCATTGGTGTAGGCTTCGGTATCTTCTTTGCTGTTCCCGTTATACTCTGCGCTATCTTCGTTAAGGAAAGGGTAGAGCTTCCCGGAGAAAAGACCCGCTTCAATATCGGTGAGTTTATCGCACCTCTTAAGATCAAGCCCTTCCGCCAGCTGTTGGGGATGTATATAGGCCAGGCGGTTTGCATGGAGATATTCTCCGCAGGCATTATCATGTTTGCAAAGTACGTTACTAACCCCAAGGGTAGCAGTACCGTATTTCTCGGCATATTTATAGCGGTTCAGCTTTGCGCATTCCCGATAATCAATAAGCTTATCAAAACAAAGGACGTTAACCTTATATACCGCTTTGGCTTGCCGCTGTCGATCGCGGCGCTTCTGGTGTTCGGTGTATTTGGCTCCAATCTTTATGTTGCATACGGCGCGGTGTTCTTTATCGCTGTCGGATTTGCCGGCGCACAGCTTACCAGCTGGATAATGTTCCCGCACGCGGTAGATGCCGGTGAGCTTGTCAGCGGCAACCGACTGAGTGGTGGATGCAGTGCTCTTATGACGTTTGCGCGTAAGACGGGTGCGGCTATCGTTGTGAACATATTCACTACCGTGCTTACTTATACCGGCTATGACAAGGATGCCGAGGTGCAGACTGCCGCGGCACAGAACGGCATAAAGTACGTTATGGCATTCTCCTGCATCGCGTTTATGATGCTCGGACTTATCATGGCAAAAAGATACGTTCTTAACAGACCGAACAACGAAAAGGTTCAGAAATATCTCACCGTTGTACGAGAGGGAAGAGTCGGCGATCTGACTCCCGAGGAGGCGGACGAGCTTGCCGAACTCAAAAAGACACTTTCATGAGGTCTTGTATGGATTTTAACGAAAAATATTACAAAAAAGTCATACGGTTGGCCGATTTTATAACCTCAACAACCGATCCGAAGATGAAATGGATGTGGGGCGAGGCGCTTCTTGGCTATGCTCTGGACGAGCTTGACAAGGAAAACGGCAGAGAGGATTACACCTCGTTTCTGCGTGCGTACTGTGATCACTGGGCAAAGGTGGATCCTACAGTCGATCAGTCGGATACTGCTGCACCCGGACTTGTAACCTACGCGATGTATAAGCGATGCGGGGACGTGGAATACAAGAGACTTACCGACAAGGTGCTTGACTATATCCGCAACGAGCCAAGGCTATATCTTGACTGCCTTAACCATCTCGGATGCAGTAAAAAGGGCAAGATTTACCCCAAGAGCGTGTGGATAGACAGTGTTATGATGTTCTCGGTGTTTACCTCCCTTTATGCAAGGGAAAGCGGTGACGTCGAGCTTCTCGATTTCGCTGCCCGTCAGCCGAAGCAGTATGCGTCAATGATGCTCGATGAAAAGCAAAATCTCTGGTCGCACTCATATTGGGTGAGGTCCGGACACGCGTTCCCGAGGAGAAATCTTTTCTGGGGACGTGGCAACGGCTGGGTTGTGTGCGGATTCCCGATGATACTCGATAATATCGGACTTGATCACCCGGAGGCGCAGGGAATAATTGATCTTTTTGTGCGTACAAGTGAGGCTTTACTTGAATGCATGAATGACGATTACACCTTTGGCACACTCCTGAAATACAAGTCCTATCGTGAGCTTTCCGCAACCGCGCTTATCAGTGCCGGCTGGCTTCACGGTATCAGATGCGGATACCTTGACAAGGATAAGTTCCTTGAGCCTGCCGTAAAGGCATTTGAGGCCTGCGTGAATGCTATGGAGGAGGGGGATGACGGTGTGTATATGACCGAGCTCAGCGGCCCGACCATTCCGCTACCCGTATTCCCGAAGCTTGGATATAAGCTTGTTCCCCTTGGCAAAAACTGGAGCTACGGTGTCGCGGCACTCATTTTTGCAGCAATAGAATACAAGAGATGTCTTGGTAAATAATACAAAAAGAGCTGATGGGGTTTATACCCGTCGGCTCTTTTTTATTCTGCAAAACGTTACACGGGTGCTGACACAAGGCGCTTTACATCGCCGGATCGCTCGTCGAGGAGTGCAGTGTCAGTGTGCTTCGTTTTGTTTCTCCTTTTTTGCAAAAAAATATAGCTCGGGCATTGTAAAAACAATAACCCGAGCTCACTCGGAACCTGATCCGGTCAAGAGTGGCACTACGGTGCCTGCCCTCCGGTGACCATATTCAGTTGTGGGATTATAGCATGCGTGTAGCAAAAAGCAAAAAGGTAGTCTAAAATGATAAGACTGAGGCTTCGACGACTCCGTACGTTCCGTCTGTCGGATCCTTGAATATTCCAAGCCGTGGAGTCTTGAACGTGAACGTTACAAAGAGGAGGGCTATTACGCAAAGAATGGCAAACGAAATGCGAGAAAAGTGACACGGGGTCCTGCTATTCTTTAGTGCGCGAGCTTCATAAATGTAAACAATAGTTGCTGAAATAAAGAAAATTGCTATATTTACCCAGTCGGGAGACTTGCCTATAACACCGTTGTAAGTGTAAAACAGCACCGGTATTAAAGTAAGTCCAATAATTGTGCCGCGCAGCTTGACACACCAAAAGCTTGGGTATCCCTTGAAGAAAAAGCTCTGTATGATCGAATATATAAGCATCGGCCAGAACAAAAGCTTCATATGCTCCCAGGTTGACTCGTTCACACCCGAAAACGGTGCGATCCAGATCGCCTTGCCGAGCCAATCGTACAGGAAGTGCAAGAGTGTTCCGACAAGCAAGGTGAACGCTAGCCCGGAAAACTGCCATAGACCTACATGACGTTTCATGATTTACTCCTTAAGTCCTTTTTGAATAGTATACTCACAAGAGCATCGCAGTATGTCAGGTAAGCATTGTAAATGCGACGGCATATGATAACGTCACTGACTCTTAGGTGACTTTCATGCAAAATGCCTGTTGTTGCAAAAAAGCTAGCACGTATGACGAAAAAACGCACAAAATATGTGAAAACAATTACAAAATGGGGCGAAATCCTTGACTCTCCGACAGGCATGTGACTCCTCATGCTATGGGTTTAAATTAACACGGGGTAGGGGTTTTGTTATTTGCTGCTCCGGAAAACGGCCTGGAATATGGGATAAACCGGATATATCGGTCTGAAGTCACGTACAAAAAAATGTCACAAAATGGAATACTTGTCGATTTTTGGTGCAGGAAATTTTACCAACGGACTTGCCTTTTGGTGAATATGCGCTTATTTGTATGCAATTTTTGTGCAACTTTGTCGTTTTTTCTTCTTTAATTATTATATTTTGTAAATATATATTGAAAATCGTAGACGTTTGTGCTATTATTTACTTTATAAAATAAGCAGTTTGCTCTCAGATCGCAGATGATTGATTTTTTTTGGAAAAGAGGTGAGCACCGTTGACAACTGAACAGATCATAGCCACTGAAGAAGAGGTAACAGTGATTATGCCGTGCGAAAGATGTGAGGATTTTTACGTTGAGGACCTCGGCGAGGTTGATAAGAAGCCCGTATATTCGTTTTTCAAGCGAGCTATGGATATAACCTTGTCGATCTTAGCATTGATAATTTGCGCTATCCCGATGCTGATCATCGCTATACTTGTCAAGTGCTCCTCAAAGGGAAAGGTGTTTTATCATCAGGAGCGTCTTGGACTTAACGGTGCGAAGATAGACGTTATCAAATTCCGCACCATGAACGAGGATGCTGAGCGCGACGGAGTGCAGTGGTCAAGCGGAGATTCGGATCCGAGAATCACCCCCTTAGGACGTGTGCTTCGCAGCACCCGACTTGATGAGCTGCCTCAGTTCTGGTGCATCATAAAGGGTGAGATGAGCTTGGTTGGACCGAGACCCGAGCGCGAGATGTTTTACGACAAATTCGAGCAATACATACACGGATTCCACGAGCGACTGAAGGTAAAGCCCGGACTTACCGGCCATGCGCAGGTAAGCGGAGGATATTACCTCCGTCCTGAGGAGAAAATCGTGTATGACGTTGAATACATCAAAACAAGATCTATGTGGTTGGATATCAAGATCCTCTTCAAGACAGTGAAGGTGGTATTTAACCGCGAGGGTGCAAAATGAGGTGCTTTGATATATGATGACTGCTCGAATTAAAACCATTGTCCTGCTGACCTGTATGGTCGAGGCGTTGTGGTTGCTTCTGGCACAGGGATTGGAATCCATGCCCTTGTTAATGTCCTGCCTTGCATGCTTTTTGGCACTGGTTGTGTGGGCTTCGTTCAAGGGAATGGCACTGCCCATTCTTTTGTTCTTCCTCCCTTTTGCCACTGTTTTGAAAATTCAACCCGGAACGACCACGTTCTTCACTATCGCTTTGGTGGTAGTGTATACGATCTGTACAGCTATCGGCTATCGCAAAATCGGTATAACGCACCTTATTCCGGCCATTCTTCTTTCCGGACTTTGCCTCGCGGTAAAAACGTTTCACGATCTTTACATGAGCAACAGCTTTATACTTTTTGCGTTCACCCTGATGTTTATGCCGTTTGTAGCGATAGAGTTCGGCAAAAAGTATGATTTCTACTGGTTGACACTGTTTTTCACTGTCGGAATCGCGCTCGCGTCTATTTCCGCTATTTATCTTACCGAGGTTGAGTCGATCGCCAGCTACATTCCGTACTACGAGCTCTTTGGTGTAAAGCGACATTCGGGTTATTACAGTGACCCCAACTTTTATTCTACGCATATATCCGCGGCATTGTCGGGAGTTATGGTTCTGCTTTTGAAGAACCGTGATAAAAAGAGAGCCGTTGTGCTTGTGGTTATGTTCATACTGCTTGCGTATTGCGGATTGCTCTCGGTGTCTAAAACGTTCTTCCTTATTGCCGCATTTATTTGCCTGCTCTTTGTGGTTGATTTTATCATTAAAAAGGGCAGACTGTCAGCGAGATTTTTCCTGACGATGGCACTATTTATAGGAACGGCCGTTTTGCTTTCGCTTACCGTTTTTTCAGACCTCATCGGTATGATGATGTCCCGCTTTTCCACTGATTTGGATATTTCGGATTTCACCACCGGACGTACCGACCTCTGGCTTGGGTTCTTCAATGCATTCAAGCTGGATAAAGCGCTACTGTTCTTCGGTAGAGGATATACGAACATCCTGCTCTTTGAAAGATGCTCTCACAATACACCGATCCAAACGGTTTATCAGTTTGGTCTTGTAGGCTGTATAATTTTCGCCGCTTGGATTTTCTGCTTGTTCAGAATTTACCGCGGTAATATCAGGATGAGCAAGATAAAGAAAGGCCAACTTCTGCAGCTCGGCATTCTTGCCGCAGGTGTGTTAGGACCGTGGATGGCATTGGATATGCTGTTCTTTGACGAGCTGTTCCTGATGCCGATGTACATTTGCATCGGAACGTCGTTTATTACAAGCGAGGATAAAGGGCGCACACCTTCGAAAAAAGAGGTAGCCGCTTCGTTTACGAAGAAAAACATAAATAGCAATAAATCGCAGCTTGTATCGGTAATTATGCCGGCATACAATGCAGAAAGATTTATAAGAGAAGCAATCGGATCGGTGGTTTCGCAGACACATACCGCATGGGAGCTTCTTGTATTGGATGACGGATCAAGCGATGATACGTGCGCTATCGTTCAGGAGATGGCGGCAAATGATGAAAGAATAAAGCTCATCAAAAATCCGTCGAATATGGGTGTTGCAAAAACCAGAAACCGCGGTCTTGATTTGTGTTGCGGCGACTACGTTGCATTCCTTGACAGTGACGACGTATGGCATCCGGAGAAAATATCCTCGCAGATCAACGCGATGAAAAGAGAGGATGCAAAGCTTTCATACACCTCGTATGCTATCGTTGATGAGTTCGGTGAGCCGTGCAAAAACGCATACGTTGTACCTGATCACGTCAGCTTTGAGGAGATGTTAAAGGAGAATCTTATCGGCTGCTCTACCGTAATGATTTCCGGAGATATTGCAAAGCAATATAGATTTGCAACCGATTTTTACCATGAGGATTATTGCTTGTGGCTTGATATATTGAGAGCCGGTCATAAGGCCGCCGGATGCTCTGAGGTCCTTGTCGATTGGCGACTGATCAAAAATTCAAGATCCTTTAACA
>JAZOWT010000040.1:0-5364 GCA_045659365.1 Eubacteriales bacterium
GCATCCTTGATATCACCCGTGCGCATATATTCGAGAGTCATAGCCGCAGTAAACGTATCGCCCGCGGTCGCGGTATCGATAACCTTGTCGGGGCGGCATGCGGGAACCATATCGAACTTCTTTCCGTCGTATATGCTTACACCTCTTGCGCCCTGCTTTATGACTATGTATCTGCACTTCATTCTGCGCCATATAGCCAGTGCGGCGCGCAGTGATGAGTCTGCGCCTGTGGGCATTATACCGGTAAGCTCCTGCACCTCTGCCTCGTTGGGAGAGAATATCTCCACGTAAGGAAGTGCCTCGAGAGGAATCGACTTATCCGCGGGTGCGGCATCGATAACTATCGGAACGCCTCGCTGTGCAGCCACCTTTGCCGCGCAAAGCGCCGTCTGGAACGAAACCTCAAAATTGGTATAAAGTACGTCAGGCTGTGCATCAAACGAGGAGATGATGCTGTCTGTAGTTATATGTGTATTTGCGCCGGGGTAGTATATTGTTCTGTTCTGACCGTCGCTTTCCTTGATCACGGCAGAAAAGCCGGTAGGAAAATCGCGGTCAACCTTTATAGCGGAGGTGTCAAGCCCCTCCTCGCGGTAGAACTTATAAAGCTGCTGGCCGTGTACGTCTGCGCCAAGCTTAGCGCAAAGCACCGCCTCCGCCCCCAGTCTTTTAAATGCGATAGCCGCATTGGCTCCCCTGCCGCCGGGAATGTATGCAACGCCGCCGTCATCGACGAGCGTTTCCCCGGGCTCGGGAGTTCTGTATACATTAAGCGAAAGGTCCATGTTGGCACTTCCGACAACAAGAATTTTTTTGCTCATTTTAAAACATCCTTTTTGATTGCTATACTAAAACGCCCTACGGTCAAGCCCTGAATGAGATCAAGCTATATCGTCGTCACCGACAGTAAGCTTGAATATGCCTGCTGTCTTGGAGAGCTCCTTAGCCAGGGTTGCCTCCCTTTCACGGCAGGTGAATACAAAGCTCTGCTGTCCCTCGTCTGCAAGCTTCTTGATCGCCTTCATCATCGACTTTGCACGAGTGTTATCCTGATGTGCAAAGCTCTCGTCAAAGCATACGGGAGGCTTGTCGCTGTAAAGCATATCTACAAGAGCCATACGAAGCGCTATGTACGTAAGGTCACGGGTTCCGCCGGAGAGGAAATCAACCGACTTCTTTTCACCGTCGGGAGCAAGGAAAGATACCTTAAGGCCGCCCGAAACGTCGATATCGGAATACTTCTTGTCGGTCATTACCTGCATAAGAGATGCCGAATACTCGCCAAGGCGGGGAGATATTTCAAGTCTGAGGTTATCACTTGCGGACTCTATTGCACGAAGTGCCATCTCACAAGCCGCGTGCTGGAGAGTAAGCTCCTCGATGCGAGCATCGTTCTCCTGCATCTTCGCATACAGCTCTCCGGGATCGGTAGCTCTGATCTTGAGCATTGCAAGCTCGTCCTCTACCTCCTCGGCAAGCTTGTCCTGTGCAGCTATCTGAAGCTTGCAATCCTGGATACCCTCAAGTATACTTTCGTGGTCTATTTCGGAGAGAACCTTTCTCTTAAGAGGAGATACCTGACCGCGAATGTCGATCTCACTCTTGTCTGCGAGCTGCTTTCTGATTTCGCGCATGGATATCTCAAGCTCGGTCTTCTCTGCAAGGATCATCTTCTCGTCATCAAGGAATGCCTTTACCTTGATCTCGAGATTATTAAGGAATTCGTTAAGATTGGACGTGGGAGGCTCCTCTCCCCAACGGAGAATAACCGAAAGAAGCTCATTCTTCGCATTCTCATAGTTTACCTTTGCCTGTTCAAGATAAGTGCGAGCCTCCTCGGTATCGTGGGCGAGTTTGTCACGCTTGTCGCGCTCCTCGGAGATAACGGTAAGCTTGGACACAAGGTCCTCAAGCGACTCGGTCGAGAACGTAGACTGGATTTCATCAAGCTGCTTTTTGTCGCGGAGTATACCGTATACCGCATAACCCACGCCGCAAAGAGCCGCCACACCGGGAAGAGCGAAGAGCACTCTGGGAAGAACACCCGCAAGTGCGCCGGTGGCAACGAGCTGATATACAAGCTCTGCAATAAGAACAAGCACGGAGCCTGCGCCAAGCACAATGCTCTTTATCTGCTTTTTACGGAGTCCCTTAGCCTTGGATATGATCTCACCCTCACCGCCGAACTCGTCACAGCGCTCAATAGCTGCCTCGGAATCCTTGGTGATGCCTGCCGCCTGCTTTTCCTTTTCGTATCTGTCCTCTGCGTCAATAAGCGCACGGTAAGCGTCATCAACCGAACGACGGCATACTGCAATATCGGTAAGGTAAGCCTCGTTGGGCACGAAGCCTGCACGGGTATTATCGGCAATAAAGGAATTGTATTCCTCTGCCTTCTGTTCACACTGCTCCTCAAGCTTATGAAGCTCGTCAAACGACTGGATCACAAGCACGTTACGGTAGCAAAGATCAAGATCGGTGCATTTAGCAAGACGCTCTTGAACCTCTGCACGTCTGGTCTTGATGTCGTGAAGCTTTGCTTCCTTTGCGAGGATCTCACGGTTATCCTCATCTGCCGCATGGAAGCGTTCCTCAAGCTGATCAGCCTTGCGCTTAAGCTCGAATATCGCACCGCCACCGCCTGCCTTATGCATAAGAGTTTCCTTCTTAACTGCAACGTTGGATGCGGCGCGCTGATTGTTGATCTTCTCACTTCCGGAGAAGAGAATGTTTTCTATCGACTGCTTTACCGAGCCCTCGTTGATAGCGGAATCACCTATCTGACCAACGAACGCGGTATTCTCGAAAAGTTCCTTGTCAACACCGAAGAACACCTCGCCTGCAGGAACCTTGCCGAATGCGGGAGTTCCGGTTTCCATATCGGTGATAACGGCATCCTCCTTGTAGGAAATTCTGCCACCGTTATCTACCTTTTCGGTAACGCGGGAGATCATATAGCGCTTGCCTCCGTAGCGCACTATCATAGTGCCCTGCGCGGTGCCGTTCTCCCAATTTATACGTCGTGTACGCTCATCGGGTGAGTCGCCGGTGGCCTCGTTACCAAAGCCGTAGAGCATATACTTTATAAACGCGGCTACGGTACTCTTACCAGCCTCGTTGTGACCGACGATAACGTTAATGTCCTCGGAGAAATTAAGCGTCATATCGGTTACCATGCCGAAGCTTTTTATGTTAATGCTTTCAATTATCATATTGCCACTCCTTATCAGTCATCCCATCCGAAATCGCCGGAGAGAAATTTTTCGGTTCTCGCTACCGAGTCCTTTGAGTTATACCACGGCTCCTCGTCGTATCTGTAATCGAATTTCTTACAGAACCAGCTCACGTCCTTCTGAAGCGAGCCTACGTGCCTCTTTTCGATTTCGTGCGCGACATCGTAAAGCCCCTTGAATACTCGTTTGTTAAGCTTCTTGCTTGCGTAGTCGATCATTCGTCTGTAATGAGGAAGACAGAAGTACGGGCTCGCAGCAAGCTTCTTCTGAAACTCCGGATCGCTCTCCCAAAGGTAGACCGCCGTTGCATTCATCGCAGAAATATTCTTTTCAATTCGTGTACAAACGTAGCAGTCACACTCAAGCGTCCCGAGAGCATTTATGCTCGCCTGCGCCTTGTTGCCAAGGAGTGTCGGGCCGTCTATCTTTTTCTCGACCTCAGCAAGATGGCTCTCAAGCATCAGACCGATGCCGAGCATACGCTTGCGCCTTTGCATCATTGAATAATGATTGTGACAAAAGCCCTGCTCGTTTGTTTTTATCCTTATATCCGGCTCCATCATTGATGCGCCGAGGATTATATCGAGCTCATCGTTTTGCAGCTTCTTATAAAGGATGCAAAACGGACATCCGAGTGCCGGATTTTCATTGACCGCATCGAACGCCTCGTTGACGGGAATTGTATATATCTGCTCCACAATCATTTCCTCCGTGTTTTTACAATTTTAGACCGTTTTCGACTTGAAAATCCAGACAAAACGTGCTAAAATAAATATATATGACTATTCAAGTATATTATACAACATAAAATCTTTTTTTTCAAGGGGATTAGGGATGTTTAAAAGATTTTTTTCCAAGGAAAATAAAACGGTTGACGGGCGCGATGCGATAGTCGTAAATATGCTCGGCCACTACTCTCTTCGCGATACAATGGAGTGTGGGCAGTGCTTCAGATACGAGCGCATCCGTGATGACGGCGAGCTTCTGGAATATGTAATACCCGTCGGTAACGTGCTTATCGACGTAGCACAGACGAAGCCGGGAGAGTTGATATTTTTCGGCATGTCAGACGATGACTTTGAAAGAACAGCTCGATCCTATTTCACCCTTGACACCGATTATGAGGCTATATGCAGTGACATTGTAAAGCGCACCGACTCCGAGTGGCTTAAGGCCGCCGCTGACTGTGCCAAGGGTATAGCAATACTGAAGCAGGATCCTTGGGAGGCGCTCTTCTCATTCATAATTTCGCAGAACAATAACATCCCGAGGATAAGAAAGATCATTCGAGAGATGTCAAGCGCATACGGTGTAAACATTAGTTTGCAAAACAACGCGCAAAAATGCCCCGCTAACAAAATTACCCATACCCCGTGTGAAGAAAAATGCAAGGATTGTGGAATTTGCTACACGTTCCCGAAGTGTGGCGATGTGCTTGAAAACCCCGAAGCTATGCTTCCCTCACATCCGGGCTTCAGATACAGATATTTGCTCGATGCTGCAGAAAAAGTGTATACGTGTGCCGTAAATCTCGACCAAATCGCCGAGGCGGGCTCATATGACGTCACAGTTGCCGAGCTTATGAAGATCGTCGGTGTCGGAGAGAAGGTCGCTGCCTGCTGTGCCCTGTTTGGCTTTGCAAATCTCGAGGCGTTTCCGATAGACGTATGGATGAAGCGCGCTATAAACGACTACTTCGACGGCAAGCTTGATCCCAAGACTCTCGGCCCATATGCCGGTGTTGCACAACAGTACATTTTCCATTATATAAGAAATATTGAAAGCAAGGCTTGATCAACTAATAACAAAAAAAGCAGGAGTGCGAGAAGCACTCCTGCTTTTTTATATCTGAATTCGAGATCGCGATTATCTCTTAACCTCTTCCATAACGAAGGCCTCGAGAATATCGTTCTCCTTGATGTCGTTGAACTTAGAGAGACCTACACCACACTCGTAACCGGATGCAACCTCCTTAACGTCGTCCTTAAAGCGACGAAGAGAGGAGATGGAGTCCTCAAATATAACGATACCGTCACGAACGATACGGATCTGTGACTGACGTGTGATCTTACCGTCCTGGATATAGCATCCTGCGATAGTACCAACGTTAGGAACGCGGATGGTCTGACGA
>JAZOWT010000041.1:0-7973 GCA_045659365.1 Eubacteriales bacterium
TTTCTACGTCTTCGGCCTCAAAAGACGAAATCTCCATCAAAATCCGATTGCCGCTGGCTTCCGTATTTTGCAGATTTTATGCCTTTTTCGGCAAGCTCGACGTAGATTTCTACGTCTTCGGCCTCAAAAGACGAAATCTCCGTCAAAATCCGATTGCCGCCGGCTTCCATATTTTGCGTATCTCACGCCTGCAATACATCTAAATATAAATGGAGAGTTAATATGAAAACCTCTACTGAAATCGGCTCGTTAAAAAAACTTGTAGGAGAGCGCAAGGCTGTTGAGCTTGTGGCTAAGGCCGGATTTGATGCATGGGATTTTTCCATGTTTGATATGGCAAGATGGGACTGGGATAATGGGGTTATATTTGACACGCCTCATCCTCTTAAGTCGAGTGAGTACCTCTCTTTTGCAAGAGAGCTCAGAAAGATCGGTGCTGACAACGGCATAGTATGTAATCAGTCACATGCACCATTTCCTACAATATACATGAGTGATGATATACTCAAGCGCGCGATAGAATGCACGGCAGAGGCGGGCGGTAAGATATGTATAATTCATCCCGGAAATGATTGGACCGTAGAGCAGAACAGCGAGCTATATCAACGCCTGTTACCCTTTGCAAAGGATCACGGTGTAAAGATCGCAACCGAGAACATGTGGAACTGGCCCAAGGGCTCACCCACAAGTGCTTTTGCATCTTGCGCAACGGCGGAAAGCTTTGTTCGTAATGTTGATGCGGTGGACGATCCTTACCTGGTTGCTTGCCTTGATATAGGTCATGCGGAGATGGTTGGATCGGGTGATGGAGCCGTAAAGATGATAAAGGCGCTTGGCCCAAGACTTCAGGCACTGCACATCCATGACAATGATAAGCTTCACGACAGTCACCAGATTCCGTTTTCTATGCAGATAGATTTTGATGCGGTCGTTAAGGCACTTAAAGAGATAGGCTATTCAGGATACCTCACACTGGAAGCCGACAGATATCTTTCTGCATACGACGACTCAAACGTTTTTGATGGAATAAAGAAGCTTCAAGAGAGCGCTAAAAGGCTTGCAGATATGTTTTAACTTAATTAAAAAAGCACGGCTGACTAAGTCGTGCTTTTTCTTTGTGTCATATTTCACCGCCGCGTGTCATATCGTTTAATAAAAACACGGAGGTGTGTGATGAATAAAAGAACAAAAAAAGAAGTTGATAGCTCGTGCGAATACATACTCCCGGACTACATGGGGGATATAAAAAAGATCCTCACGAGCAAGGCTCGTATTTTGCCGGGCGGTCGCTTTGCTTCCGACGGTGAGGTGGAGCTTACCGGCACGGTGGAATACGAGGTGATCTATGCCGACTCGGAGAACAAGCTTACCTCGGTGAATACTTCGTCGGATTATTCGGTGAGTCTTCCTATTCCGCAGGAGGGATACGTCGGATGTGCCGCAGACGGACGCGTTGCGAATTTCAATATCAGAATTACAGGCCCAAGAAAGATGTCGCTTAAATCAAGTGTTGAGGTAGCGACGGTTATCACCACGGAAACAGAGCTTGAGGTTCTTGGCGACGTTTTTTCGGGTGAAAGGGAGCCGCAGTACACCTCACGTAGCATAAGCATTGAAAATGCAAAATACGGCAAGAGTCTTGAACGCGAATATGCCGAGGAGGCCGAGCGCTTAAGCGGTGTTTTGGCAGACGAGATAGAGATAATTGCCACAGGCGGCAGTGTGCGAGTGTTAGAAACACGGCCGACAGACGGAGGTGTCACCATTAAGGGTGTCATTGTTATCGGCGCGATAGTTCGCACACCCGAGCAGCCACCGTTTGCTATAAGGCGGGAGATACCCTTTGAGGAAACGGTGGAGATAGACGGCGCGGATAAGGACATGGAGTTTGTGGCAGACGGCATACTCACAAGCGCTACTCTCGGAGTTAGCGAGGATGGTGAGGAATGTGTTATAAGTGTCAATGCAATCGCCGAGTTTGAGGCATATGCGCTCGAAAACGTAAGCATTGACGTGGTAACCGATGCCTATCTCAAGGAGTGTCCCGTTGAGTGTAAATATTCCGATTTTGAGTATACAACCTTAGGGGCGTGTCAAATTAACGAGCTTGTCGTCGGCGGAAAAATAAACAGGGAATCCATCGGGTGTGCTGAGATACGCGAGATTTTGATGCTGGACGGTGAGGTGAGATCGTTCAACCTGTCTCACAGTCAATACGGTGGTGAAATAAACGGTGAAATTGCCATAAGTGGCATAGCGTGTGAAATTAACGTAGATGGCTCGACTAGCTATATACCCATCAAGGCATCTCTTCCTTTCACCTCAAATGTAAACTATAATTGTCAAATTCCCGAAAATGCGCGTATTGACTGCTCGGTCAGCGTTTCCTCGTGTGATGGATTGCTTGACGCAGACGATATCCACTTTAATTGCACGCTCAAGGTCAAGTCGCGCATAGAGTCCTGCCAGAGTGTAAGCCGGCTTTGTGAATGCCATGCCGGTGCGTATGAATACGGGGCATCAGAGCTTCCCTCATCATCCCGTATAACGGTGTACTACCCGGATGCATCCGACTCACTGTTCTCGGTGGCAAAGCGCTTCCACACGACACCCGAGAAGCTCGCACGCGACAATATGATCAGCAACGAGACCTCTCTTTCCGACGAGTGCGACTCTCTTTGCGACGTTAAAAAGCTTATCATCCGCTAAAATGAGAAAAAAGGCTACGAAAGTAGCCTTTTTTCTTTATAATATGGTTTCCATAAGTGTGTTTCTGGGGATCAGGCCCATGGCCTCGTAAAAGCGCTTTGCACCCTGGTTGCACTCCCACACGTTGAGTGTAAGATTGTAGCAGCCAAGCTCTCTTGCATATGCCTTTACGTGGTCGTAGAGCGCTCTTCCGATACCTGTGCTGCGCTCGTTTTCGTCAACACAAAGGTCGTCTATATAGAGCGTTTTCACATCCTTTAGGATGTTGTCGTTTTCGGTTGCTTTGATGATGCAAAACGCATATCCGAGCATACGTGTGCCACTTTTTGCGACAAAAACGGGCTTTTCGTCGTCACAAATGATCTCTGAAAGCTCATCGCGTGTGTATTTTGTGGCGCCGGTTTTGAAGATGTCGGGGCGGCCGTTGTGATGCACCTCAAGTACCTGTGATAACAGCTTTAGAATTCCGTCTGTATCCTGCTTTGTTGCTCTTGAAATTACGGTACTCATATCACTCCTGCTCGAGCCAGCTCTTGCCGGATGTGACGTCTACTGTAAGCGGAACTGAAAGCTTTGTAACACCCTCCATTTCGCGCTTGACTATCTCCTTGCACTTTTCTACGTCCGCATCGCGAACCTCGACTATAAGCTCGTCGTGAACCTGCATTACGAGTCGTGCGTCGGGCAATTCCTCCTTAAGTGCATCGAAAACGCGGATCATAGCCAGCTTCATTATGTCTGCTGCCGCGCCCTGGATGGGAGCATTCATCGCGATTCTCTTACCGAATGCGCGCATGTTTCCGTTAGAAGAGGTAAGCTCCGGGATATATCTTCGCCTGCCCATCGGCGTTGCGGTATAGCCGTTTGTTGCGGCATCCTTAACGACGTTTTCAAGATACGCGTCTATATTCGGATAGTTCATCAGGTAGTTTTTGATGTATTTTGTTGCCTGTGTAGGGGTGGTTCCGATGTCCTTTGAGAGCGAGAAGCCGCTGATACCGTAAATGATACCAAAGTTGACTGCCTTGGCTCTCTTTCGCATCTCATCGCTTACGGCATCCTCGGGGACTCCGAATACCGCGGCGGCGGTTTTTGTGTGGATATCGTCACCGTTTCTGAATGCCTCGCACATGGTGTAGTCGTCAGAGATGTGTGCTAAAAGTCGGAGCTCGATCTGTGAGTAGTCGGCGTCGACAAGAGTGTAGCCCTCGCGTGCTATGAAATAGCGGCGCATTTCACGGCCCATTTTTGTTCTGATCGGTATATTCTGCAGGTTGGGATCCGCACTGGAGAGTCTTCCGGTAGCGGTTAGAGCCTGCTTGAATTCGGTGTGTATTCGGTCGCGCTCGTCCGCAACCTCGGGAAGAGCTGCGGCATACGTGCCGATAAGCTTGGTTACCTGGCGATATTCAAGAATATCGTCTATGATCGGGGACTGTGAGCGAAGCTCCTCAAGTGTTTCCGCATCGGTGGAGAATCCGCTCTTGGTCTTCTTGGCGCAGGGAAGTCCGAGCCTTACAAAAAGCACCTCACCGAGCTGCTTTGGGGAGTTGATGTTGAACTCTCCGCCTGCTTGCATGTAAATGCTCTGCTTAAGGCCGTCTGCCAGTGTTGCGAGCGCATCGGCATATTCAAGCATTCCCTTACGGTCGATCTTGAATCCCGTGCTTTCCATATCGGCAAGAATAGGCACAAGAGGAAGCTCGAGCTTGTCGAGTACATCGATCATGCCGTCCTCCTCGATCTTCTTGCGCATCACTCCCTCAAGCGAAAGCATTGCGGCGGGGCAGGGCTCATCCTTGCCTACTGACTTGCCGAGAAACATCGAGCAAAGTGCCTCGATTCCGCTCGCTCCTCCACCGGGGTTGAGGAGATATCCGTACATCATAAGGTCGAAAAAGCGGGTGCCTTCGGTGGCTTTAACCCCTGCTTTTTCAAGTGCGTGTATCAGTGATTTTGCATCGTAGCAAACTATCTCTTTTTTATCAAAAAGAGGCGAAAGTACCGAAAAATCCCCTGAATACACAAGGTTTTGTTCCATTTTGTTACATAAATACAGCTTATCACCATTGATCTCTATTGCGAAGCGATCGCCTGCATTCTCGATAAGCTTGTCGGCATCAACCTCGGTGAACGTATAGGATGTTTCCTCGCTTTCCCGGGAGGCTTCTGCATCAGGCTTATCAAGTCCGAATTTTGCGATAAAGCTTACGAGCTCAAGCTCGGTAAACTTGCTATACAGTCCCGCCTTGTCGGGGCCTGTGAATGCGAGATCCTCAAGCGATTGCTCAAGCGGAACGCTTGTGAGTATACGTGCAAGATTTTGGGAAAGATATGCATTTTCCTTGTCGCGCAAAAGCTTCTCGCGTACGCCCTTTGAGATCTGCTTATCTTCAATGTTTTCGTAGATTCCGTCGAGAGATTCAAAGGCTTTGATGAGGTTTGCGGCGGTCTTCTCGCCAACACCGGCAACACCCGGGATATTATCGGATGAGTCGCCCATAAGTGCCTTCATATCCACAAACTGATCGGGGCGAACACCGTATTTCTCGGTGAATTCTGCCGCTTTCATTGGGACAGTATCGCTATTTCCGGCCAAAAGCACGGTAGTTTTGTCATCTATAAGCTGTAAAAGGTCGCGGTCACCCGAAAGAATATAGCTCTCGGTAGGCTCGCTTGCACTGTGTGCCATGCGCGCCACAGTGCCCTGTATATCGTCTGCCTCATATCCCTCGAGCTCAAGCACCTTGATGCCCATAAGCTTGAGGCATTCCTTTGCATCTGCAAACTGTGACAGCAGCTCGGGCGGGGTAGGGTGTCTGCCCTCCTTGTAGTGGTCGTACATCTTGTGGCGGAACGTGGGCGCCTTGAGGTCGAATGCAACCGCTACGTAGTTAGGCTCAATTGCCTTCATCTGGCGCGTGATTATGTTTATCATGCCATATATGGCATTTGTGTGCTTTCCGCTCTTGGTGGTAAGCGGTCTGATGCCATAAAAGGCGCGGTTTATAATGCTATTTCCGTCTATAACGAGTATTTTTTTCATTCAGACGTAACTTCCTTTTCTTCGTCGTTTTCAATCGGAGCGGGCTCCTCCTCGGTGCTGTCCTCGTAGGTGATCGTGATCTGATTTTCGTCGGTCTCGCCTGCAGTTTCACCGTCCTCGTCGGGGATTTCTTCGGTCTTCGCGGGCTCGAGTGCTTCCTGACGAATAGCAGCGGCAGTGATTATTTGATCGACAACACCGCTGTTTTTGTCCTTTGTGAGCATGGGGGTGAGGAATATCTTCGAAATGATAAAAATGAAGAATGCGAGCGTCAGAAGGCTCTCATATATGGAAAGAGAGATCACTTCCTTGCGCGCGAAATAATAAATAAGGTTGGGAATTGCCGAATATGCCGTTACAGTGGCGCCAATGAAGGCAAATGATATATATCTGCGCCAGTTTTCACGTCCGAGCGAAAGTCTTGTTTCGCCAAGGAAGAACATTGCTATTCCAAGAAAAGCTACTTCGTCGGTAATTCTTGTGGGCGCGTTAATGGGAAGCGAGACGTCGAAGTAGATGTATGCAACGTACATGCAAATAAAGAGCAGGGTTATTATTCCAAAGTCTGACCTTCGCATGCTTCTGCGCGCTATGAGAATAGATGAGAGCAGGAAATATACCACAGCTGCCAATGCCAGAATGGGGGTGGCTATGGTTATTACCTTGGTGTAGGGAGATGCATATGTGAGGTCTGTCTTGCTGTTGACAACAAGAATGTGTGTGCCAAGCATGGCAAGAGTTGTAGCTACAAGTCCTGCGGGAACGTAGTTTGCCGGTGATGAAAAGGAGGGGATAAGGGCGATGTCCTTCTTTCCGAGCCACATATATGACGCGAAGAAAAGAGTTGCCGCTACCACTATCCAACCGGCTATTGTAATCAGAATATCATTGCCGAAATGTCCGTATTGCGTAAGGTCGGTGAAGAGTGCCACCGTGCGCAAGGCTACCGCAAGGGGTAAAGCCAGGAGGAATATCGGCAGATATATGCCGTAAAGATTAATCAGCTTTTTCATGTTTTGTGAGGTTTCCTTCATTTATTATATAACGCGCGCGAGCGCCAAAATCTACAATACATATTGTATCACTTCTTCATCAAAATGTCAATAAATTATGAAAATGGTTCAAATTAATGGGGCTTAGACTGCCCGAAAAGGTTGTGAAAAGCGGCAAAAACGCTTATTTTTGTGCATATGTCACAAAAACCCTTTTGAAAGTTCGTGAAAAATTTCGTTAAAATTTAAAACTTTTTTCGAAAAACTATTGCAATTTTATGAAAAATCATTTATAATAGATTAGCTTGATATGCGATGAAGCGGGAGGTGGCTACCCTTGAGGTAGGGAATTTCCGTGGAGTATGTCCGATATTTAACCGGGCGAAATAAGAGTATATATGCCTTCGGGCAGCTGTGTTCTTTGTCGGTTCCGGTAGTCACTGCGGAGACTATCTGAACTGATTTTGTAAGGGGTTGTTTGAAACACCCGGCACAGTGTAAAACCTCTCGCCCTTCTTAATACGGTTTAAGCAAATACGTAAAGGAGGACACAACAAATGGCACAGGGAAAAATCAGAGTGAGACTCAAGAGCTATGATTCCGCTATTATCGACGCCGCAGCGCAGAAGATAGTTGAGGTAGCAAAGAGAAACGGAAGCAAGGTCAGCGGTCCTATTCCGCTTCCTACCGACAAGGAGATCGTAACGATCCTCAGAGCGGTTCACAAGTACAAGGACAGCCGTGAGCAGTTCGAAATGCGCACTCACAAGAGACTGATCGACATCCTTGACCCCCAGCAGAAGACTGTAGAGGCTCTCATGAGCATCGAGCTTCCTGCAGGTGTTGAGATCGAGATCAAGGCGTAAGCCAAAAAAAACGGGAGCTTCAAATCCCAAAATTAACCCAGGACCCTAGTGGTCACGTTGGCGACTCCGCGGCAACGCGAAAATTCAAATTCGTCAACCAATAACTACATGGAGGAAAAAATGAAAAAAGGCATTATCGGTAAGAAGCTGGGCATGACCCAGACCTTCGACGAAAAAGGCAACGTGATACCCGTAACCCTGATTGAAGCAGGTCCTTGCGCGGTAGCACAGAAGAAGACCGTTGAGAACGACGGTTACGATGCTGTTCAGCTCGCATACGAAGACGTTACCAAGAAGAACGCCTTTGTGCGGAGCTTGATGCGCACATTTTGGCATAAACCGCCGTTTTCTCAGAAGTCG
>JAZOWT010000042.1:0-28029 GCA_045659365.1 Eubacteriales bacterium
ACCACCGATTGCAGAACCTGCACCGGGAGCCTCTTCAACATCCTCTTCCTCAGTACCGCCTGCTGCAGAGCCGGCACCGGGAGCAACTGTGATGCCACCGAGACTGCCTGTTGCAGAGCCAGCACCGGGAGTAACTGCACCGGGAGCCTCTTCAACATCCTCTTCCTCAGTACCGCCTGCTGCAGAGCCGGCACCGGGAGCAACTGTGATGCCACCGAGACTGCCTGTTGCAGAGCCAGCACCGGGAGTAGTAACGTCCTCGCTGGGAGCTTCCTCAACGTCCTCTTCATCAGCACCGCCTGCTGCGGAGCCAGCACCGGGAGCAACTGTGATGCCACCGAGACTGCCTGTTGCAGAGCCTATGCCGGAAACGGTTGTTTCAGCTGTTTCTTCTTCAACGTCTACTTCATCAGCCACATCGACCTCTCCAACGGCTATGGAGCCGATGGAGGGAGCAACGCTAAGGCCGATTCCGTAAGTAGTAGTCTGATTTGCAGAACCTACTACACTCATAGAGTTATTGCTGTAATTAGGAACATTAAGTGTGCCAAGTCCACCGATAGGACGGATAACGATGCCGCCGATGCCACCGCCGCCGGGAGCCTCTTCATCAGGAGCTTCACCGATATCGCCGCCGGAGCCGCCAACGTCCTCAGAGCCGCCAGCGTCCTCAGAGCCATCATCAGACTCAAGAGCCTTGGTTACGTCGTAAATAGTAAGAGTAGTGAGCTTCTTACAGTTCATGAACATACCCTCGTTGTTGGGAGTGATAGCAGTGGATGTGGGCTTAACGTAAAGGATAACGGTTTCAAGGTTATCACACTCTGCGAATGTGTAACCGATAGTGTTGTTAAGGGGATTTGCGGAGTTACTGTTAGGAATCTCGATAGAAACGAGAGAGTCACAGTTGTAGAACATGTAGTTACCGATGTAAGCGTAAGAAAGCTTACCAGCATTTGCGTTGGTAGTTGCGTTCTTCTTAGGATCTGCAGCGGGAGCCTTGAAGGTTACGGTTTCAAGGTTTTCACAGTTCATAAATACGCCCTCGGTTTCAAGGTAGTAAACGCTTGTGGGGATCTCTGCGTTAACGATGCCGGTACCTGCGAACATGTAGCTCGGGATAACGTGCTTCATGGGTGCATATCTGTTGATATAACCACTTGCGTTAACGAAGTAGAACGTAGTGCCAAGCTCCTTAGCCGCTTCATCAGTGATGGAGAAGTTGGTAGGAAGCTTGATCTCGGTCATTGCGGTACAGTTCTCGAAGAAGTGAGTACCGATTACGTAGATGTTGTCGGTGTTAGCGAACGTAACGTTAGAAAGTGCCGAGCAGTTAGCGAATGCATAATCGCCAAGAGTAGTAGGCAATACGTTGCCCTTTGCAGTGCTGGACCAGGTTGTGCTGGTAACAGTTGCAGAGGAGGGGATGGTTACGTTGTTGAGCTTTTCACAACCGTAGAATGCATAGTCACCGATAGACTTGATACCGGAGATAATGCTGATGGACTCAAGGTTCTTACAGTTGTAGAAGGTGAATGCTTCGATGTTGTTGTACTTAGCAAGGAACGTGAATCCGGTGATCTGGCTGTTTGCAAAAGCACCGGGAGCTATTGCGTTTACAGTGCTGGGAAGCGTTGCAACGCCTGCGGGAATGTCGGTGGAGTAGTAATGAAGTGTGGTCATGCTAGCATTGTAGACAGAACCGTTTTCATCAACAGTAAGCTCAGTGTTATCGGGGTCGATTCTGAGCGAGGTAACACCGGGACAACCTGCATAGGGGTTACCGTTAAGAGTGTAAACAGTGGAAGGAATGTAGCCGTCGGTAATCTTATCACAAGAACCGAATGCAAGCTCGCCGAAGTACTCAACACCGAAGGTGAGAGAGAGGTCAGCGATCTCGTCGCAATCGAAGAATGCATAGTCACCAAGGTAGGTAACGCTGGTAACAACTACAAGCTTGGAGATGCCGTCACAGTTAGCGAATGCATAATCACCGATTGCCTCAAGGTTCTGGAGAGAAGAGAAGTTAATGCTGGATACAGCACTGTTCTCGAATACGTGACCACCGATGAGGGTAAGGGTTGCGGGAAGAGTTACAGACTCAAGGGAGGTAGTATTCTTGAAGATGTTGTCGTTTGCGGTCTCGGAGGTACCGAGCTTTCTGAGTGCGCTGCCTTCCTCGAACACGAGGGTCTTCATAGAAGAGCAGTTCTCAAATGCGGAGGTGCCGATAGACATTACGCCTGCGGGAATGGTAATGCCGGTAAGAGAGGTGTTGTTGTAGAATGCCTTAGTGCCGATAGAAGTAAGTGCTTCGCCAAGCTCAACAGTTTCAAGGCTGGTACAGCCCTCAAACGTGCTGTCGGGAATTGCAATTACGTTAGGAATGCTAACGGACTTAAGATTTACACAACCGTAGAAGGTGTTAGAAGCGGGGCTGGTAGTGCCGAAGGAGTCAACGTAGATCTCGAGCTCGGTAAGAGTCTCGGGAAGGTTGATGGTCTCAAGCTTGGAACAACCCATAAATGCTCTTGCACCGATTACAGCGAGCTTACCGCCGTCAATGAACTCAACCTTGGTAAGTGCGGGTGTAGCACTGGTGCCGCTGATAGCGAATGCTTCTGTACCGATTTCGGTTACACCTGCGGGAATGGTGATCTCTGTAAGACCGGTGTTGTAGAATGCTCTATCTTCGATAGCGGTAACGATAGGCTGGATCTCAACAGTGGTAAGGTTCTTACAGCCCTGGAACATGCACGCGGAGATCTTGGAAAGAGCCGCGGGAAGAGTGATCTTGGTAAGACCGTAGCAGCTCTGGAATGCGTATGAGCCAATGGAAGCAACGGAGTCGGGAATGTTGCTAACGGTAGCAAGCGCATTGTCACCGGAGAATGCATATGATCCGATAGAGGTAAGAGTGGTATTCGAAAGATCGAAGGTAACGGAGGTAAGCGCGGTACAGTTAGCGAACGAGTACACGCCAAGCTGTGTAACGTTAGCCTTGATCGTAACGGATTTAAGCTGGGAGTAACGGAATGCGAAGTCACCGATGTACTGAAGTCCCTCGGGGAGCTCAAGCGATTCGCCCTGGTAATGCTGGAATGCAAAGTGAGCGATGCTTGTTACAGTGTCGGGAATGGTGTATCCATTGATGGGTCTGGAAGCAGGATAGCAGTAGATGGTAGACATATCCTTGCTGTAAAGAACACCGTCAACAACGGTGAAGTGGGGGTTTTCGGGATCAACCTTGAACTCCTTGAAGCCGGGAACTCCACTACCGGTAGAGAACGAACCGAAGACAGCTGTCTGCAGGTTAGAAGTGCTGATATCGTAAAGCATATCAGGAGTAAAGGTCTTGTTAAGAGTAAGGGTCTGAACGTTGCTCGCTCCGGTAAAGAAGTTGTTGGGAACGAACTCAGTGTTTTCAGGGAATGTGAACGAGGTGAGACTCGTACAGTTCTGGAAGATGTTCGCGCCGGAGAAGGTTGTGAACTCTTTTGCGTTAGAGAAGTCAACCGAGGTAAGCGCGCTACAAAGTCCGAATGTCTGAGCGCCTATGGACTTGATCTTACTGCCGGGAGCGAAGGAAACGGTCTTAAGTCTTGTAGAGTTGTAGAAGGTATTGCTGGTTTCTACAACGCTTGCAGGAACTACGAAGGATTCGATCTTCGAACCGTTGAAGCAGTGAGATGAAAGAACGGTAAGAGTGGACTTCTCTCCGAAGATGATCTCGAAGGGAAGAGTATCAAGCTCGCCAATGATGGTCTCATTGTTAACCTTCTTGGTAGCGGTGAAGCCGGTGGAGTTGAATGCACCTGCGAATGCGCTGGAACCAACTTCCTTAACACCGGGGAAGTCATACTTAACTATTCTTGCGCTGTTGAATGCATCGGATGCGATGCTGATTTCAGTTGCATCGTCGGGGATGTTGAGCTCAAGAATGTTGCTGGTAGTAGTGATAGAGTACTTTCCGAACTTAGCGATGTGAGAGGGAAGGTTAAGAACTGTGATGGAGTTATCGTAGGTCGTGATCGTTGCAGTCAGGCCGTTGGACTGAACTTCCTGGGTCTGATAGTTGTGACCGCCGATTGCAGCATAGGTCTTATCCTGAATGGTAGCGTTAAGCTCGCCTCTACCGATGTGGAGAAGCTGCTGATAGTACTGAGGGTCGGACTTCTCGTATTCCTCGAAGTTTACGGTGTGGATGTTTCTTACGTCGAACATAGCACGGTTCTCAATGAGAGTAACGGTCTTGGGAACGGTGATGGTTGCAACGCCGTCAACCTTAACACCCTCGTTGAGAGGAGGACAGTAGAGAAGAGTTACGGGAACACTGTTGTTGATCTCGTAGAGTACGCCGTAGATATCCATGTAGTGGCTGCCGCCGTCAGTAACGTTGATATTCTTGAGGTTGGTACAGCCCTTGAATACCTCGGGAACGCCGGATACCTGGATGCTGGATGCAAGAGAGCCTGCCTTAACGTCAGTACCAAGCTTGCTAAGTCTTGCGGGGAAGTTAACCTCAACAAGATTTGCAGCATTTTCAAACGCGTTGTTGAGAATGGTAAGGGGCTTAGTACCCTCGTCGAAGGTTACGGAGTTGAGAGAAGAGGTCTTGCCGGACTCGGTTGAGAATGCACCGATACCGATTTCGGTTACGCTGGCGGGAATATTAACTACGGAGAGCTTGGTATTCTGGAATGCGTATGCACCGATAGTAGTGATGTTAGAGCCGAGAGTGATAGAGGTAAGACCGGTATTCTTAAAGGTCTGAGCACCAATGTTGGTAGCTCTGTTCTTAAGATCGATGGAGGTAAGAAGAGTACATCCAAGGAAGGTACCCTTAGTGCCGGAGCTAGCAAATGCGAAGAGAGAAGCACCTTCAGTGCCGTCTACCTCAACAGTTGCAAGAGCGGTACAGTTGGAGAATGCACCTGCGCCGATAGTGGTTACCTTTGCAGGGATCTTGATAGCGGTAAGCTTGTCGTTCATCTTGAACGCATCGGTGCCGATGGTTTCGATATCCGCGGGCATCTCGAAGCTTGCGAAATCAGAGTAGATGAACGCTGCCTCACCGATAGCGGTGGTGTAGGAGGGAAGAGAAGCAGAGGAGAGAGCCTGGCAGTTAGCAAATGCGTTCTTCTCGATAACGAGAGTAGTGCCTGCAGCTGCGCCTGCTTCATACTTAAGAGTTGTAAGTGCGGAACAGTTGGAGAATGCTGCCTCACCGATCTTGGTTACGCCCTTCTTGATCTCGAAGGAAGCAAGAGTCTTGTGACCGGAGAATGCTGCATTACCGATAGTGGTGATGGTATCCCAAGGAAGTGCGTTGATGGTAGCTTCGTCTACCGCAAGTCCTCTGGGGTAGTAGATAAGAGTGGTGTAGCTCTTGTCGTAAAGGATACCTGCGTTATCAGATACGAGAACAGGGTTGTTTGCATCAACCTCGATCTTGGTAAGAGATGCGCAGCCGTTAAATACGGTACCGTCGAATGCGGTAACGGTAGAGGGAAGATATACAGAGGTGATCTGATCGCAGTTTGCGAATGCAGAAGAACCGAATGCGATGTTACCGTTGCTTCCCTCGGTGAAGTTAACTGTTCTGAGAACGGTGTTGTACTGGAATGCAGAAGCACCGATGCTGGTAACAGATGCGGGAATGTTTATGGTAGTGATACCGGTGCCGTAGAATGTGCTGTTACCGATCTTGTCGATAGCAACGTTGTCGGCAAAGTTGATTGCTCTGAGCTTAGCCTGGTTCTTGAATGCCTCGTCGCCGATGGTGGTGATCTTAACACCCTTGCCAAACGTAACGGTTTCAAGGTTTGCATAGCCGTCAGCAGGAGCAAATGCCTTAGTGCCGATGGTGATAGCACCGTCGTCGATGTCGGTCTCGGAGCTGTTGCCGCCGATCACAACGTTCTTAAGAGCGTTGCAGTTTGCAAATGCATTATTACCGATGGAGAGATCGATGAATCTGTTGCCCTCGATGGTAACGGTCTTAACGTTCTTACAGCCGTAGAATGCATTAGCGCCGACAGACTCAACGTACATGGGAATGGTGATGGAGGTGAGGCCTGCACGGTCGTGGAATGCATTAGCACCGATGTTGAAGATTCCGGAAGGAACGGTAAAGTCGCCGCTTACGGAAAGAGGAGCATAAAGGATGGTATCCATGTCACCGTTGGTAAGCATACCGTCGACGGAGGAATAGATAGCACCGCCCTCTTCAACGTTGATGGTGGTGAGCTGTGTGAGCTGGTCAAGCACGTAGGTGTAGTTGAACTCAGCCAACATAGCGGGGAATGCGATTTCTACAATGTTGTTGGTAGCATAGAAGATGCTGTCGGGGTTGGAGGATTCGCCGCACATAAGTGTAACGTCGGTTTCTCTGCCGCCCTCGAATACAACCTTGGTAAGGCGCTTACAGGAGTAGAACGCTCTCTCATAGATAGCGGTTACATCCTTGGAGATAATGATCTCGCTGATGTTGGAGTACTGGAATACCTTGTTACGAATGGTGGTTACACCCTCGGGAGTCTTGAAGGTTCCGGTCTTTGCTCTCGGGAACACCTCAAGAATGTCGGTACCCATATCGTGACGGATAAGAGCGCCTTCATAAGAGGAGTAGAATACTTCGTGATTGCCCTCAACCTCGTAGATGTTGATAGCCTCAAGGCTGGAGTCACCTACGAATGCACCGGAGCCGATAAGCTTGATGGTGTTGGGGATGTTGATGGAAACGAGAAGCTTACGGCTCTCGAATGCGTTCTCAACGATAGAGGTAACAGCCTTTCCCTTATATGTAACGGGAATGGTGATGTTGAACACCTTATCGAAGTTAGAGCCTGCGGTTACCGAGTAGGTGTCATCACTCTTAAGCTCGTATTCGAGAACGTTGGTGATGAATACAGGGTATACGGTGGTGTCAGAGGTGAACTTTGCAGAGGTAACTGACTTACCGTACTCGTCGGTGAGCTTGGTACCGGTGGAGAACTGGGTTGAGAACCAGCCTGCAAACACGGAATCCTCGTCAGCGATGGTGGGAACGGGGAGGGTAAAGTCAGAGTTGTAGGTTACGTCGAGGGTAGCGCCGTCGGTGATGTTGGTGATACCGAGGCCGTCTACACCAAGATTAAGGGTGAAGGAAAGTGCATTCCAGCCACCGTAAACCATGAGGTTCTCGGTTGCGGTGAATATAGCATTGTTTTCGTACTTGGTTCCGTTTTCAGCAGCGGTGTACCAGCCGGCAAATTCATAACCGATGTTGGTGTACTCGCCGGTAGGAAGAGTCATGCAGTCGCCGGTAGCGAGATACTCAACTGCTTCACCACCCTCAAGAGAACGGGGGTTGTACGTTACTTTGAATGCTTTAACAGTGAGCTGCATCCAGTCGGAGCCCTCGCCGTCGGTGTATCTAACCTCTACAAGGTTGTCGCCCTCCTGAGTAAGGGTGATCTTTGCAGCGTTAGTTCCGGTAACGGAAACGGGGGTCGAGCCGTTAACCTTTACTTCGTAAGCCGAAGCGCCGATAACGTAGGACCAGCTTACAGTGTTCTGTGCATAGGAAAGAGCAAACTCCTTGGTAAGGTAGCTTGCAGTAACCGCAGAGCAGAACTCGGAGCTGTTGTCAGCCTTAACAGCCTGAACGGAAACAGCATAATTGGTGTTAGCTGTAAGAGTAAGAGTAGCGAGGTCGAAGGTTGCAGCAGTGACTTCATAGGTGTCATTGTTAACCTTGACTACGTACTTCGTAGCTCCTTCAACTGCGTCCCAGGTGAATACCGTGCCGTTGAGCGCAAGACCTGCGGGAACGGGAACGATTTCAGGAACGACTGTGGTTCCTGTGGCGGGGATCGTAGCAGTAGATACAATCTCGTCACATTCTTTACATACCTCATTCTTCTGACCGTCTTCGGTAGCAGTAGCTTCTTTAACTACTACCCATTCGGTTTCGGAATGAGAACAGGTTTCGTCGTCGCCGCATGATGCGAATGCGAATACGCAAACAAGCGCAAGGCAAAGAAGCGTCAGGAGCGCGACAATTTTCTTCGTTTGTTTCATTTGAATTACCTCCTTACTTAAACGAATCTATTTTTACAAGCCGATACTAGGGGGGGATTTAGCACCGACATAAATAAAAATCGATGAAAAATAATGTTATATCAGGGTTGTGCGGCCTCGGACCACTTTGCATAAAGCGTAATGTCCTTGGTGATAAGGGTGACACCGAAGTTGAAGGGTGTTGTGAGCGCCTCGTCGATGTACCAGCCCTCGAACACGTAGCCGGTCTTATTAGGTTCGATCAATGTTGTTAGGGGCTTGCCGTTTGTGACGGTTACCGAGGATATCTGACTTCCTCCGTTTGAATTAAAGGAAACCGTGTATCCGATCTTTTCACAGAACGTAAGGGTTGCACCGTCAAGGGTCATGATCACGTTTCTGCCATCGACGGTTGCATAAGCAACACCGTCAATGTTTCTGGTAAAGTCGAGTATGAGCTTACCGTCCTTGTCGATCGAGTACTCACCGGCCTTGTTGAGCCACGAGGGACCCGACATGGTGAATTCCCAGCCCTTGTACAGTATAAGAATTGCTTCCTCCTCGGGAAGATCGTAGTAGTAAACCTTTTCATCCTGGCCGTTTGTGATCGGGTTGGGGTCAGGTCTGTCACCGATAAAGGTCGGCGGCGGGTTGCCACTGTCACCGTCATGCTGTGACAGTGCGATTGCGGTTACTGTGATAGCTACTGCCAACACAGCAAGAGCTAGAAGGAAGATCAGCTTATGCTTGGAAATGAAAGCTGATAGGCCTTTGAAGACACATTTGCTCTTCATATCTGGACTCCTGTTCGATAAAATGATAAAGCGCAACGGATAAACCAAAGCACTGGAATATATAAAAGCGTGAAAATATAGCGCGCCTTAATAAATATATAATATTTAAGCACTTAAGGAAATAAAAGTCAATACTATTTTTTAATAATTAGTTAAAAATCTCAAAATATTTTTAATTATGCACAAAGTTC
Source organism: Eubacteriales bacterium (assembly GCA_045659365.1). Classification (GTDB taxonomy): domain Bacteria; phylum Bacillota; class Clostridia; order Oscillospirales; family CAG-272; genus UBA1740. The sequence goes on from JAZOWT010000042.1 coordinate 9,029, forward strand.
GTGTTCACAATTTGTACAAAGGCAACAATCGATCCGGAAATGTGTCGAAAAAGTCAAAATGACAAAACGAATATTTATCACTGTCAAAAATGTATGAAAGCAGGCATTTCTGACCTGCAAAATGAGGGTTAAAAATGGTGAAAAATGAAGGATTTGACACTTTGAGGGGTGCATTATTCGTTTTTTGTACTTTCGAAATCTTCCTTTAATAATTATATATAGTGTGTAAAACGCGGCAGAAAAAATTGGAAAATGCAATAACAGACACTCTGAAGTTGCAAATATTAGACTTAGCGCTGAAGTGAATGTGAATGAATATTATTCGTTGTTATGCATAAAATATTCGCGAAATATTCACTGCATATTCGTTTCTGTTGGCGGGTGAACAGGGGGGATATACGGTTGTTTTGATAAAGTGGAGCGGAGTAAGGCCGGGGCGGATGGATTGGGTGCAGCGGGTAAGGGCGCGGTGCCTGAAAGCGGGGAAGCATAGCTATGGTACGCACAGTTGTGTCGCGGTCCGGTTTTGTAGGTGTGTGTATCGCCTTTGCCTGTTGGGTGTGAAAACGTGTTGGGTGGAACAACACAAGGAGAAGGGAAGATGAGGAAGAAAGTGTCGTTTGTACCGATATAGTATACCCCGTGTAACGTTTTTTTGACACATTGGATGCTGTTGGCGGTGGATGTATATGTGAGAGACGTGGAGAGGGCGAATGTGGTTGCACAAATAACGAGTTCTATGTTGAATATGTCGGGTAAGCCTGTACCCGTGTAACGTTAATTGTGATTTTTGTGGCAGAATATATGGTGCAATATGTAAATAATTATTTGCATTTTATGGTTTTTATGACAATAGCACCGAGCTTTCGGCCTCCTGTTGTGATCGCGGTGGTCGGAAGATGTTTTTTGTGCATATCATACAAATATTTAATATATTTTCAGTGGATATACCGGTTGACTTTACCGAAATAGAGGTTTATAATGGGGTCAACAATATATTTATTGATTAATATATAAAATATAATTTCCAAAAAGGAGAACAAAACAATGACAAAGTCGAAAAAGCTTTTGCTTGTCAGCATGGTCATGGTCGTACTGGTGCTCAGCATCGGTATAGTGCTTGCGACCCGATTCTTTGACGACTCGACGTTCGATGGAGAAATTCCGTTGACTGACCTCGCCGCTACGTATAAGGGCGAGATCAAGGACGAGGACGGAAATCTTCTCGTTCCGTTTGACGTTGCGTACCCGGACGAATTTGCTACCGGTGCGTACAAGTACAACGAGGACGTCCTTCTCTTAAAGCTGAAGAACAACTTCAAGGGTAAGCTTACTACCAACTTGAAGAACTGCGGCTTTGACGCGATTGAAAAATTCCTCGACACCAATAACGGTGACTGGTATCGCGCTACTCTTGCTGACGGCGCAGATATCATCACCGCGATCATGAAGGCGAGATCGCTTTCTGAGGTTATGGTGGCCGACTTTGACTACATATACGAAACCGAGGCTATTGATTATGCCAACAGCTTGGTTAACCTTGATGAGGCGGTAGCCGATGATGCAGGCTTTGTCTGTGATGAAAAGGTTAAGGAAAACCAGCAGTGGAAGGATCAGTACCACCTTGGTAAGAACGATTTGCAGAAGGCATGGAAGTACCTTGAGGCAAACGGCGTTCCTGCCGGCGGCTCCTCCTCTGTTATCGTTGCGGTAATCGATACCGGTGTTGACTACACTCACCCCGACCTTAAGGCAAATATCTGGGTAAACACAGGTGAAATTCCCGACAACGGCAGAGATGATGACGGCAACGGCTACGTTGACGACGTTTACGGTTGGGATGCTATTGCAAACAATGGCGATCCTATGGACGACCACGGCCACGGTACTCACGTTGCAGGTATTATCGCCGCCTCCAATAATAAGGAGGGCGTTGTCGGTATCGCATACAACGTAAAGATCATGCCCATTAAGGCAGGTCAGGCTACCGGTGTGTTCAACCAGTCTGATATCGCGGAGGCGATCATCTACGCTTATGAGATGGGCGCAGACGTAATAAACATGTCCTTTGGCGGTAGCGCATGCTCAGTTGCAGTTCAGGACGCGCTTACCACCGCGTATACCACCGCTACACTCGTTGCATCCGCAGGTAATGACGGAAGTCCCAACGAGGCTATCGGAAACTGGATCCCTCTTCCTAACTATCCCGCGGCACTCAGCTACGTTATCGGCGTTATGTCGGTAGATAAGAACGGTGTTGAGTCCGGATTTACTAACTGGGATGCATACGCGTTCAACAAGGTTGAATACGAGGTTTACGCACCCGGTGAGCAGATTTTGAGTACACTTCCTGACGGTAGATACGGCAAGCTTTCCGGTACGTCCATGGCGGCACCCGTTGTTTCTGCGGCGGCGGCACTCCTGCGCTCTTACTTCACTGACAGAGATATGTATCCCTCGAAGTTTATCGCGGCGCAGATCTGTGCGACCAGCCAGGATACCGCAACCTGTATCGATCCTAAGGCTCACGGCTTGCACAACACCCCCATGATCCTGAATATCAACGATGCTCTTACCAAGCTTCCTAAACCCGATATCCAGGTATACGATTTCTATTTCTTCGATCCCAGCGAATATAGCGGTGTTGAATATCCCGAAAACAACGGTGACGGTGTTGCCGACGCGGGCGAAACCCTGCTTGTAGGCCTTGTTCTTCGTAACCGTTGGGGTATGTCCAAGGATACGGTAGTAACTGTTAATACCCTTTCATCTCTCGGCGTTTCCAATAAGTACGTTGAGATCATCGACGGCGAGGTAAACTTTGAGGGCATTGGTACCTATTCAACCAAGAGCACCCTTGTTTACAATGAGCAGAATATTATAACCGGTATCACCGATCCCATTATCATCAAGATCAGTAAAGATTGTCCTAACGATTACCTTATCGGTCTTAACGTTTACATGACCTATAAGAACGCGCTTGATGAAAAGGATACCGCAGAATATACCTACGGTGAGGCAGGCAGCTATGAGGTAAGCTTCTGGGCGCGTAACGGTGTTATCCTCCCGTCTCAGATCACCGAGGATATGACTCTTACCAAGGATAACTACTACATCATTTCTAACTCCACCTACATCTACGAGGGAGTAACTGTTACTGTCGAGCCCGGTACTAAGATCCAGTTCTGGTCTGACGATCCTAACGACCCCTATGCAGATACTTATATCGCATATCTCAACGTTGCAGGTAGCTTTATCTGTCAGGGTACCGAGGACGAGCCCGTCCAGCTCTTCCCCAGTGAAATGATGGATAAATACATAGTTGATATCAGACAAACAGGCTCTGCTGTTGTCAACCTGAGCTACACTACTGTAACCAACCCGATAGTTGAGGTGGATAACGTCGATCACTGTACGTTCAAGTATAACTACAACAATAGTAATCTCTACTATCGCTACCTTTCCGAAGGAAAAGTACGTTCTAACAACACCGGTGGTGCAGTCATAGCTGACATTGTTGAAAACAGCCTGTTCTATAAGTGCGGCGACTACAATAAGCTACATTTACTTGGTCAGTACGTAGGCTGTAGCTTTGTTGATTCCAATATAGCTTTTGTAACAAACAACAACTATGTCCATGTACGAGGCGAGGGTATGTATGGCACCTCTGCAAGCTTCTCCAACTGCGTATTCATGGGCAACAACAACGACACCGGCTACGTATCAAGCATGACTCTTTCTAACGTTCTTTCCACCGGCGTTGACAAGGTTGTGCGCGATCCCCAGACCGGTACCACCTATATTACGATAGCCTATGGCAATGATGGAAGCCTCGCAGCGCTTGAAATGGTTCGCGAGATTGCAAAGGCATGGGGAGGCGACATCGCCTGCCTTGAAACCAAAGATGAATGGGATTTTGTATCCTCAAGCTTCCCGGCATACAAGAATGGTGGGTGGTTCCATTATGGAATCGGTATTGCCGGTGAAGATGCCACCGCTTGGGTAAATGGCGAGCCGATAGGTGACTTCATTCCGCAGGCAACCGATAGCGGACCTTATACAGCCATTTTGTGCAATTATAACGACTCCAATTCGCCTGCTAACAAAATTTATTTCAATCAGGGTGTTAACTACTACATTCTTGAAATCCCCGGTAGCATATACGTAGACAATATTTATCTGCGCGACAATGACGTAAAGATAGATGATGAGTCTACCTATCAGATCGTTGCCGGCACTCTTCCTGATACGTTTGACAAGAGCCAGCTTATCTACGTAAGTGAGGATGAGAATATCGCAACCGTATCTAAAACCGGTCTTGTAACCCCCGTTTCCGAGGGTACAACCCGTATCTTCGTTTACTCTCCCGACTACCTTGCCTACGCGGTTATGAAGATAAGCGTGGTTGAAAAGGTGGCAGTAGTAGACGTTAAGTTTGATAATATGATAATCGAGCTTGGTGGCAGTGCCGAGATCATACCTACCTACACCCCCGGCAATACTACCGTGCGCGCATTGACCTACGTGTCGGCTGATACCACTATCGCAACGGTTAATGAATACGGTGTTGTAACGGCAACAGGCGTAGGTACGACTACAATTACCGTTACCGCACAGAACGGTACAACCGACGAAATCAGTGTAAAGGTTATGTCTAAGGTCGAGTCCCTCACCTATGCAGACAACTTCTACGTTACCTACCTCGGTGATACCGATGAGGGCTGGAAGCCGAGTGTATATCCCTCTTACGCAACCGATTACACCATCGTTTACTCCTCCTCTGATAAGAACGTTGCCTACGTTGATGACGAGGGCAAACTTGTGAGGGCGGGTGTCGGTGTTGCAACCCTGCGCGCAGAGGTTCTTGGCACTAATCTTTATGCCGAGGTTCAGATCAGCATCAGTGAATCTCCCTTTGAAACCTCAAAGGTAGTTGATATGGACTACAATAATGCTTCTATCCTCGCGGTTACCGATGATGGCTCTCTCTGGGTATGGGGCTACGGAAACGGCACTTACGTAAGAGTTCCCACCAAGATTGCCGACGGTGTAAAATCGGCTGTATTTGGTCAGTTCGATTACTATAACGGTAGTAGACATTACTATATATCCTACGTCAACACAAAGGGTGAGCTTGGCGAGCTTTATATTAACTGGTCTACGTCCAATACTACGGCATCAACTCAAACAGTCAGCACACCTCTCTCCGGCCTTAAGTCGATTTATAGACGTGACTCCTCCTTCTACGCTCTTACCGAGGACGGCCGCGTCTGGGTAGCGGGTGACAACGATTACGGTCAGCTTGGCGTTGGTACAAGAACTAATATTTCCACTCCCGCTCTCTCCGGCATTACCGGAGTAAAGGAGATATTTGCGTTCTACGATTCCGCGGCATTCCTTAAGGAAAACGGAGAATTGTATATTGCTGGCGGCTCTAACAACTGCTATTCCAATCCTCATAAGCTTGATTCAGACGTTGTAGATATCCGTGGTGATTACTATTTCCTGATTTACGAGAAGAATGACGGTTCTCAGTATTATTACAACTATAACTGGACCGGTGCTCCAAGTCTGCTGTACTCAAGCTCGGATAGAACATACGTAGAATACAACAACACTATATATTTTGAAAACGGCAATGTATATTATGGTGGTTCTTTAGTATCCGGAGTTGAAAATCCTGTTGATTTCTTCTTCTGCGATGGCAGCTACTACGTGCTTGACGAGGACGGAGGCCTTTACGGATTTGGTAATAATGATTACTACCAGCTTGCCGACCTTACACAGACGAATAGATACTACGAGGCAAAGAAGATATTCTTCGGTATAGGTGCTGACGATGAGGCACTTGTTTCCGATTCCTCTAACGTTACCGGTGGTATCATTTCTGAAGAGAGCCTGGTTATCGACTTTAACCGCGCTATCCTTATAGGCTCGGGATATCCCAATATCCAGCTTAATGACTCTACCGGTAAGGTAATTTACATCGAAAAGTCGATACGCCTTGACAAGCTTACTGTTATTCCCAGTGATCCTCTTGTAAACGGTGAGACTTATACACTCACTATTCCCGCAAGCGCATTCATGACCGCGTGGGGTAAGTACAGTGATGCACAGACCATCACCTTTACCTACAACAACGATACTCCTATCGAGTTCTGGGGCTCTGATATCAATGACGGCATGACTCTCACCGACGGTGTCCTCGGTGGCGAGCTTGAGTATAGCTTCGCAGTAGAGGGCGACACCTTTGCAGATATATCCCTTGTTAAGAATGACAAGGGCGAGGATGAGACTGTTGTCGTGACTCCCGTTGAAAATCTTGTAGTAGCTCTTAATGATGGTATTCTCAGCATCGCCGCTGAGGGACTTCTCCCCGGTGAGTACGTGCTTACCATTCCTGCCGGCGCGCTTAAGGATAACGTTGGCGGTGTGAGTGACGAGATTGTATACACCCTTACTGTTCCCGCACCCGAGGAGGTTGAGTACCTGCCTCTTGCAGTTCTTTACTCCTCCGTTGGCGCTAAGGTCAGCGGCGCTGCTCTTATCCCCGAGTGGAGAATAGTAATGAATAAGGCATTCACCCTTGACGAGTCGCTTGTTGCACTCGTTGACAGCGAGGGTAATGCAGTTGAAATTGATCTTACCGTATCCGGTAACACTCTTGTAATCTCTCCCAAGTCCGCGCTTGATCCTTATGCAGGCTATCGCATCACCGTATCCGAGGGTGCCGTGACCGATGAGGCAGGTGCCGTAGTAGATACTCTCGAATCCGAGTTCACTACTATCGAGCAGTATGAGCGCTTCTTCTGGACTGCCGATGCATTCGCTAAGGAGTATAAGGAAGAGGTTTACAAGAACGCATTTAACTACAAGTTCTACTATAACGCAATACTCAATAACTTCAACGATACAAACGTTGAGAACTGGCTCCGTATCATGGCATACGATGGCGGAGTTAACGACAAGATCGGTCTTGGCCAGAACTGGTGGGGCACCACCCTTGAGGAGATGATCGGCAGACAGATAGTTGACTTTGACGACTACCAGTCGCTTATGGATATTATCTATGCTCCTTACATCACAGAGGCTCCCTCCAACACCTTCCCGTTTGTAACTCAGGCATATATCATCAACTCCTCCGGCGAGAGAGTTGACCGCGTTGCAAACGAGACCGTTACCTTCGTTGTTGAGTTCAACCGCGATATGGATACCACAATTCCTCTTCGCGTGCGCTTCGGCTCGTCATTGCCTTATGCCGAGTACGAGATCAGCGGTGAGTACGTAACTGCCCGCCGTTGGGAGGGTACCTACACCCTTAAGACCACTATCGAAAACGGCAGACAGTTCTTCAGAATTGAGAACGGTGCCGCAGCAGATGACGGATATCTCGGTCTTTACGAGACTCCCGGTAGATTCGGCTTCGAGATCGATACCACTGCAGCACAGGCTCTTACCATGCTTGGTGAGGCTACCGAGAGCGGTGTAAAGCTTACCTGGACTCAGGACGATTTCGACACCCTTGCAGGCTATAACGTATACCGCTCCACCGCTGAGGACGGTTACTACCAGCGTCTTAACAGCTACGTAATTCCTGCAGACGTCAAGGAATTCTTCGACGATACTGTTGAACCCGGTAAGCGCTACTACTACAACTTCACCGTTGTAAAGACCGACCTTACCGAGTCCACTCCCTCGGGTAAGATAACTATCATGTCTATGGATACCATGGCACCCGATATTTATCATACTCCCGTTCGTACCGGTTACACCGGCTCGAACCTGCTTATCAGCGCAACCGTTACCGATAACCTTGGTATCAACAAGGTAATTCTTCACTACCGTACCGCAGGTGCGACCGAGTGGAGAAGCACCGAGATGACTGCACACAACAGCCGTTACACCGGTCTTGTTCTTGCAGATTACCTTAGCACCGAGGGTCTTGAATATTACATCGAGGCTCGCGACGGTAACAACAGCACGTTCAAGGGCGCCGCTGATGCTCCGTATGCCGTAATCATCAAGCTCGCAGTTGATTCGAGCTCTATGGGTGACGTTGACGGCGACGGCGTAATCACCAACAAGGATGCTCTTATGCTTCTCCAGGCCGCAAACGACCTGCTTAACCTCACTGAGGAGCAGTTCCTCAGAGCAGACCTCAACGGAGACGGTGAGCTCTCCGCAGCTGAGGCGCTCAGAATTTTGCAGTACGTAAGCGGTAAAGTTACAACAATAATAGATTGATGGGTACGAAGATGAAAAAAATCGCGCACTTTCTGATTGTTTTCGCTCTCGTTGTCCTATCACTTGGTTCCCTCTCTGCTTCTGCAGAGGGGGAATCTCCTCAATCGAAGATCTATTCATATGATACTTCGGTTACAGCCGGATATACGACGTATATAACGATCTACGCGTCAGATCTCGACTTGCTTGGCTCACTTGAGCTTTATGCCTTTTATGATCCTGACGTGTTCAGCATAAGCTATTCAAGTGTACGCAGTCTTATGTCGAGCGAGCAGGTCGTGACAAATACGTCCACACCCGGCGAGGCATCGTTTAATATGATATCCGCAACGGGAGTGAGCGGATCGGGATCTATCTGGGAGATAGGCTTAACCGCCAAGTCAACCGCACCGGCAGGAGCATACAATCTCGTGCTCGCAGTTGGTGAGGCGTATGATACCAATCTTAATCCGGTAACGGTCTCGACCACGACCTCTAAAATTACGGTAAATTCCCCGACGGTAACCAGGCCGACCATGTCTATGTACTGGTCCGGAAGCAGCTATACCTATTACAAGGATGATAGCGTTACCGTTAACTTTGCAACCAGGAATGCATATGATCTGTCATCGGTCGACTTTGAGCTCGAGTACGATGAGACGATGCTTGAGCTGGTTAGTGTGAGCCTTGGCTCAAAGATGACATCATCGGATGGCGACGTTTATTCGATCAACTCGGATCTGCTGGGATACGTCAAAATTTCGTACGTGAATATGAGCGGAATTACAGGATCGATAGATCCGATGGTCAGTGTGACGTTTAAGGTAATTGCTGACGAAAGTTCCAGCACACCGGTCAAGCTGACGGCATCTAATATTTACAATTCCACCCTGGAGCTTGTCAACGGAAGCACTGTTACGAGAAATATCAGCATCGGAAAGCGCGTTGTCGCTCCCGAGCTGCCTAAGATTTCCGTCGGCACCTTTGACGGCACTGAGGAAAGCTTTGATATAAGCATTATGGCGCCCGGTGATACCGGTCTTGCCGCGATAGACTTTGAGATAAGCTTTGATCAGACAAAAATCAACTGCCTTGATGCGGTATGTAATGTCCAGGACTGCTTATTTGTGAGCAAGATCGATAACGAAAACGGAATAATTAAGTTTTCGTTTATATGTATGGACGGTATAACGGCAGACACCGAGCTCGCAAAACTGACGTTCTCCCGCGCGGGTCTTTCCGGCGGCATGGTAACGCTTGGCGTGGTTGGTAAAAATGCAGTTGACTCCAACTCCAAGTCTATCAGTTTTGAATACGAGTCACCGACTCTGATTTGTCACGTTCTTGGCCCGGAGCCCACCTGTACCGAGGCGCAGATCTGTACGATATGCTCCAAACAGTTCAAGGATCCTCTCGGTCATGACGAGATCCCCCACGAGGGACAGGATCCCACGTGTAGTGCGGCAGGCTGGCATCCTTACGTAACCTGCTCAAGATGTGATTATATTACCTATGTCGAGATGCCCGCGCTCGGACACGATGAGATCACTCACGCGGCACAGGATGCGACATGTACCGAGTATGGCTGGTACGATTACGTGACCTGCTCAAGATGTGACTTTAGCACATATCAGCAGATCGAGCCCTACGGTCACCGCGTGACTTTCGGAACGCTTGAATCCTTTGACCCGCTTGTGTGGGTTAATGATGCAAATTATCCGTTCAGCTACAACGAAAGCACCGGCGAATATGCTTCAACTAACAAGTACGATTCTACAACTTCCACCTTCACGATCAACGTTTTGTATGATAGTAGTCTGACTATTTATTATCGCGTTTCGAGTGAGGTGAATTATGACTTCCTCACTATAGAACGCAACGGCAAATCGGTTGATTCTATTTCCGGAAGCACGGGTACGACCTCAAAGACACTCGTGCTCTATGCCGGTGACGTTGTGACCTTCCGCTACAGCAAGGACGGAAGTGCGGCCAGCGGAACTGATACCGGTTATTTCAGACTCAAATATGAAAACGTCGTTATTGACAACAGATACGATCTCCCCGCGGACAGCGTATATCCTACCTGTGTTGATGCCGTTGTTTGTAGCTACTGTCAGATCCTCATCAAGGAAGCTCTCGGTCACGATGAGACCACTCACGAGGCACAGGCACCCACCTGTACCGAGATCGGTTGGGACGCATACGTAACCTGCTCGAGATGTGATCATACGACCTATGTCGAGATCCCTGCGCTCGGCCACGATGAGATCAACCACGCGGCGCAGGACGCGACCTGTACCGAAATCGGTTGGTACGATTACGTGACCTGCTCAAGATGTGACTTTAGCACCTATCAGCAGATCGATCCTTACGGACACCGCGTCCAGATTGGTGAAATTCTGTGGGTAGATCCCCTCGAGATCACTAACGATCCCAATTATCCGTTCAGCTATTACGAGGGTAAGAGCGAGTACTCCTCAACTAACAAGGTTGCTTACTCTACCTCTACGTTTACAATTGTAGCCTTGTATGATTGTAGTCTTACTGTCCGCTATCGTGTTTCGAGCGAGAGTGGTTACGACTGGCTTATAATACGGCACAATGGCGCGGAAATTGATTCCATTTCCGGAAACGTAAGCACAAAGACAAAAACACTTGAGCTTGCGGCCGGTGACGTTATAACTATAAGCTATAGCAAGGATGGAAGCACTAATAACGGATCTGATACGGCTTACTTCACTCTTGATTATGGATACGTAGCCGTCGGATCGATAGACATAGTTCCTGCGGAAAGCATAATGCCTACCTGTACCGATGCAGTAATCTGTCATTTCTGTAACGTAGAGGTTACTCCTGCGCTCGGACATGCGGAAATTCTTCACACGGGTAAGGCTCCCAATTGCTTTGAATACGGTTGGGACGATTACGCAACCTGCTTGAGATGTGATTACACAACCTATAAGGAAATTCCTGCGCTCGGACATTGCTACGGCGAATGGATAGATGAGGTTCCTCCGACGTGTGTTGACGAAGGAATTTTCGGACACTATACTTGTATTGCGTGTCTGTTGGATTTCGATAAGGAAGACAATTATTTGCCCTCTATCGTCATCCCTGCACAGGGACATGATTATTTCGATTGGGTGCCTACTGTTGCACCTACCTGTACCGATTACGGTGAAGAGATCAGATCATGTAAGGCGTGCGATCACTATGAAACAGGAACCATCGATGCGCTTGGCCACCATGAGATCACTCACGAGGCACAGGAACCTACCTGCACCGATATCGGCTGGGATGCATACTCAACCTGCTCAAGGTGTGACTACACGACCTACAACGAGATTGCAGAGCTTGGCCACGATGCGATATCTTACGAGGGCAAGGATGCTACCTGTACCGAAATGGGTTGGTATGAGTACACCGTTTGTGATAGATGTGGTTATACCACCTATACGGAAATAGCAGAGCTTGGCCATGACGAGATCAACCACACCGCACAGGATGCAACCTGTACCGAGGTTGGTTGGTACGATTACGTGACCTGCTCGAGATGTGATTATAGCACCTATCAGCAGATCGAGCCTTACGGACATCGCGTCCAGGTTAGTGAAACCGTTTGGGTAGATCCTATCGAGACCGTGAATGATTACACCTATCCTTTCCAATATGACGAAGGAATCGGCGAATATTATTCTACCAATAAGACTCCCAACAGTTACTCTCAGTTTACGATCAACGTTCTGTATAATTGCAGCTTGACTGTAACGTACCATGTTTCCAGTGAGCTTATTTATGACACGTTAATAATCAACGTTAACAATACCGAATCTGCGAACGTTTCCGGAGAGGTAAACCCCGAGGACATCGTGCTTGATCTTAAAGCCGGAGATACGGTAACCATACTCTATCTTAAGGATTTCGGCACAAATGTCGGTCAGGATACCGCTTGGTTTAAGCTTACCTACAACCAGGTAGCAGTAGAAAATATTACGTATGTTCCTGCCGAGGACGTGGAGCCCACCTGTACCGATGCGGTGATCTGTCACTTCTGTGGCATAGAGGTTACACCCGCGCTCGGACATGCACTGATCAGTCACGACGGTAAGTATCCCAATTGCTTTGAGCATGGCTGGGATTCATACTTTACCTGCTCAAGATGTGATTACACAACCTACAATGAGATCCCGGCACTCGGACATTACTACGACGCATGGATAGACGAGGTGCCTCCGACATGTCTTGAGGACGGAGTTCGAGGACACTATACTTGTGTTGTATGTCTGTCGAATTTTGATGAGGAACACAATTATTTGATCTCTATAGTCATCCCTGCACAGGGGCATGATTATTTCGATTGGGTGCCTACTATTGCACCTACCTGTACCGATGACGGCGAAGAGAGCCGATCATGTAAGATGTGCGATCACTATGAAACAAGGACCGTCGATGCGCTTGGTCACTATTACGTAGATTGCACTGCCAAGGCTCCTACGTGTGTAGACGTCGGTTGGGAGGAATATACCTACTGTAACAGATGCGACTACACGACCTACGTCGAAGTCGCGCCTCTTGGCCACGACGAGATCACTCATGAGGCACAGGCGCCTACCTGTACCGATATCGGTTGGGAAGAGTATATCACCTGTTCCAGGTGTGATCATACTACCCGTGTCGAGATTCCCGAGCTTGGACATGATGAAATCGACCATGCAGCAAAGGATGCGACGTGTACTGAGGTTGGTTGGTGCGAGTACGTCAGCTGCGAAAGATGTGACTACACCACCTATATAGAGATCGCAAAGCTCGGCCACGATGAGATCACTCACGAGGCACAGGCACCCACCTGCACTGAGCACGGTTGGAATGCATACGCAACCTGCTCAAGATGTGATTATACGACCTACGTTGAGATCGCGCCTCTTGGCCACGATGAGATCACTCACGAGGCACAGGCGCCCACATGTACCGAGTACGGCTGGAATGCATACGCAACCTGCTCAAGATGTGACTATACCACTTACGTAGAGATTCCCGCACCCGGACACAGTGTAAGCGATTGGATCGTTGATGCAGTTGCAACCTGTACAGCCGACGGATCTCGCCATAAGGAGTGTACCGCATGTAATCTTGTTATGGAATCCGAGGTACTTCCCATGCTCGGACACGACGAGATTCGAAATGATGCACAGGCTCCCACATGTACCGAGATCGGTTGGGACGAATACGTAAGCTGCTCGAGATGTGAATACACCACCTATGTACAGATTCCCGAGCTCGGTCACGTTCTCAGTGATGCGACGTGCACCCAGGCATCCAAGTGCCAGAGAGAGGGATGTGATCACGTAGAGAAAGAGGCGCTCGGTCACGTATGGATCGATGCAACCTGCACCACTATGAAGACCTGCTCAAGATGTGGTCTTACAGAGGGCGCGGTTCTTGGACATTGCTTCGAAAACTACGTTTCTAACAATGATGCGACCTGTATTGAAAACGGCACTAGCACTGCAAGGTGTGAGCGCTGTGATGCTACCGATACGGTAGTTGACGTCGGAAGCGTTCTTGGACACAGCGTGGTGATCGATGCTGCTGTTGCGCCCACCTGTACCACTGTCGGATATACGTCGGGTAAGCACTGCTCGGTATGTAATGAAATTATCGCACCTCAGCTAGAGTTGCCTAAAATTTCACACACGTATACCGATTCTATGGACACGACCTGTAACGAATGTGGCTTTGAGCGTGACGTTGAATGTCTCCATACTGATATAAAGATTCTTGCTGCAAAGCCTGTAACGTGTACAACTGACGGTTTGACAGAGGGTACAGTATGTCAGATTTGCGAAGAAATTCTTGTCGCTCAGATAACAATTCCGGCAACAGGACATAAAGAGATAATCGATGTGGCAGTTGCTGCAACCTGTATCGCTGACGGTCTTACCGAGGGTAAGCATTGCTCCTTGTGTGGTGAGATATTCGTTAAGCAGGGTGTTGTAAATGCACTCGGACATAATTTTGAAGAGTATGTATTTAACAACGACGCAGCGTGTACCGAAAACGGAACAAAGACCGCAAAGTGTAGCCGTTGCGACGAAACTGATACTCTTGTAGAAATCAACTCCAATCTTGGACATGATTTCCTTACATACGTGTCTTGCGGTGATGCAACCTGTACCGCGGACGGAACAAAAACTGCAAAGTGCAGCCGTTGTGACGAAACCGATACCGTTACAGACGTCGGCTCCAAGCTTGGCCACGATATGTCGGATGCAACCTGCACCGAGGTGTCGAAGTGTCAGAGAGCGGACTGTGGTTACACCGAGGGTACGGCTCTTGGTCATAATTTCGCCGTATACACCTCTTGCGGAGATGCAACCTGTACCGCAGACGGAACAAAGACTGCAAAGTGTAGCCGTTGTGACGAAACTGATACCGTTGCAGACGTCGGCTCCAAGCTCGATCACGTTGACGGTGATGACAACGATCATCTTTGCGACAACGGATGTAACGAGATCGTAGACGGCGGATGCCACGACGAGGATGCCGACACCGATCACAAGTGCGATGAGTGTGGAAATGATGATATCACTCCTCACACTGATACAAACAGTGACGGTAAGTGTGATGCTTGCGAGTGCGATATGTCAACCGAAAAGATCGAAAACACCGAAAGCGGTGTAAAGGTCGAAACCGTAACCGGTGGCGGTGCAGTACTGCCCGAGGGGGCTGAGATCAGTGTCGGTCTGCTTTCAAAGGATGACGTTACCGAGCAAGAGATCGAAAGCATCAACAATAGCATAAAGGGAGAGGTAACCGTAGTCGCGTACTACGATCTCCATCTGATTCATAACAGTGCCTACATCCATCCTAACGGAAAGCTTCTCGTAACGCTTCCTAAGGTCGTAGGTAACTACGATAGCATTAAGGTCGTTTATATTGCCGACGACGGCAGCATTGAAGAGTGCAAGACGACTGTTAATGCCGACGGAACTGTTTCCTTTGAAACGGATCACTTCTCGAAATATGCTATCATCGGTATTACCAATCCTACAGATACAAACGAGCCTACCGCAGATCCCGATGAAGCAACCTCGGCACCCGTTGTGGTGATTGTAATTGCTTGTGTTGTGGCAGCCGGCTTGATAGGATTCGCACTTTACTGGTTCGTTATCAGAAAGAAGTTTGCAAAGACTCCCGAGAACGAAAAGACAGGTGACGACTCCGATTCCGCTGATGCACAATAATTGCATCTGATAGCTCGAATGAGTATCTGAATTTTCAAAAACGATAGTCCTCGCTCGATTTTGAGCGAGGACTATTTTAATGCCCTAACTTAGCACACCTCGGCACCCGTGTAACATAAATGCGTTGTCTCCCCCCATTTTATATACGGAATCCTTTATTACATTATGTCGTCAAGGGTCGACTCTGTTGCTCAAGCTTAGGCTGGCTATAAAAAAACGCGCGGTATTATGAAAAGAAAATTGACAAAGGTCGAAATGGGTGTTATAATAGATTTGCTATTTTATACGTGCAAGGTATTTTGCACTTTCTTTTATTCAACAGGAGGCATAACATAGATGTCGACGTTTATGTCAGAGTCGGAGAGTAATCTTAGTAGAAGACTTATTTACCTCTACCCATTGTTTATCAGCCTTTTATTCCTGGCGGCGGCTCCGATTGCTGTTGTTTACACGCAGGAGTGGGACTTTTTACAAAATCTCGGAAGAATTTTGATCTCTCCCAGTAAGCTTGTTACCGATTATTTCGCGCTGGGTGGACTTGGAAGCACGCTCTTCAATGCGGCAATCTGCGGCTTGTGTACCAATTTCGTTGTCTACCTTAGCCGCGCAAAGGCAAATGCCACTATCCTTGCAGGATATATGCTGGTGGTAGCGCACTGCTTCTACGGCTTGAACTTTCTCAATATGTGGCCGCCCTTTATCGGTATAATTCTTTACTGCATCGTCAGAAAGAAGAGGATCGGCGACAACATTCATATCGCGTTTTTCTCAACTGCGCTCGCTCCCTTTGTCAGTGAGCTTTGCTTCAGATACGCTATTGAAAATTATAGCTCCACGACCTCAAACGTTAACTGGGTCGGAGTCGCTCTCTCACTGGTCTGCGGACTTGCGATAGGCTTTGTTATTCCTGCGCTCCTGCCCGGAACGGCGGCGATGCACCACGGATACAGCCTTTACAAGGCCGGACTTGCTATCGGTATTCTCGGTATATTCCTCAACGCATTTATGTATAGCACACTCGGTGTTGAAAAGCCCGGAAGCCTCACGATCGTCAACGATAGCTATTACGCGCTTCCTTACGGGTATCGCGGCTTTATGAACGTTTTCTTCATAACCCTGTTTGCACTCACCTTCCTGATTGGGTTCATCTGCAATAAGAGAAGTGTACGCAGCTTCCGTGAGCTTTTGAAATGCACAGGACACGGTACTGATTTTACTGACAAATTTGGTATGCCGGTCTGCATGATCAATATTGCCGTATACGGATTTGCTATACTTGCATATCTGAATCTCGTTTTCATAATTCCGTCCATATTCCCCGGCTTGCCCACCGGCGCCGGATTTACCGGTGCGACCGCGGGAATCATATTCGCCGCCCTCACATTTGCGGCCGACGGCCAGCATATCAAAAACGTATTTCCGATAGCGGTTGGCTTTGCTGCGCTATTCGTCCTTATGGTTCTCATCTGCCTTGTTGCCGGCTTTGATATTCCGTGGACCCTGTCCACCCAGGCATATATGAACGGCCTGGCATTCGCAACCGGACTTTGCCCGATTGCCGGAAAGTACGGATTCAAATACGGTGTTCTTGCCGGATTTATGAGCGCTATTATTTGTGCCGTAACGGCAGAGATGCACGGCGGCTTCGTTCTTTACAACGGTGGCTTCAATGCAGGCCTGACCGCCCTCGTCCTTATTCCTATTCTCGATTTCTACAACGTCAAGCCCATCAGAGAGTCTGACGTATAATAAACAAAATCCCCCGAGCAAAGAGACGTACCCTTAAGGACGGCTTTGAAAATCAACAGAATACGTCACTTGCCGACAAAAAAGGACAGAGATCTTAACTCTCTGTCCTTTTCTCTATTTGTATTTCGCTTGCGCAGTGTCCTTAACGGCACTGCGCTAAGCCTCGGGGGGATTTTTATATACACAAGAAATCCCTCGGCGTGATTTTACCACACCGAGGGATCGGTTTTATTTATGTGCTATTGGTGTTTTTTTAGTATCAGCGCTTCTTCTTTTTGAAGGCAAACCAAAGTAAAACAGCCAAAATGCCGATGAATATAACTGCGGATCCGCTTCCCCAAACCCAAGGGTTCTGCATAATCTTTTTGTTTACGCTGAACTGGGCAGTGGCCGTACCGGTAAGGGATACGATCTCGATCTTATAATCGCCGTTTTCAAGCGAATCCATATATTCGGGATTAAGCTCGATTACCGTACTTCCTTCGCGGCGGGTGTAGAATTCATCGGAGAGACGCTCGCCGTTGATTCTTACCTCAACGAAATCGGTATTAGAAGCATTGGAGCGGAATGTCATTGTTCCGTCGCCAACCCATTCGGTCCATTCTGCCTTATCCTGTTCTATGATCGTGGGAGCAAGCTTAGCGATTTCCTCGGTATAAGCGTGAGCGCAATCGGTACAGGTGTAGGTCTTGATTCCGACCGATGCTGCAGTTGCTTCAAGAGTGATTTCACCGCCGTTATACGCATGATCAAGCTTTGCAATGTCGGTGGAATCGGTTACGGCAGAGCATCTTGAACAGTGACGGGACTTCACACCGCTTGCAGTACATGTAGCCTCTACGTCAACGGTAAACTCGTCAGCGAAGTCGTGTCCGAGCTTTGTAGCTACTCGGGTTTCCTTATAGGTACAACCGTCATTGGTGCAGACTCTTTCGTCTGTGCCGTTTTCGTTACAGTTAGGAGCAAGAACGTTAGTCCAGTTACCCATAACGTGCTCGGTCATAGCGATCTCGGTGATCTCACTGGTAGCATCACAACGAGAGCAGTGCTTGGACTTGGAGCCAAGAGAGTAACAGGTAGGCTCTACGTCAACGGTGAACTCGGTAGCAAAATCGTGTCCGAGCTTGTCAACGATTTCAAGCACATAGTGGTTGCAATCGGTTCTGGTACAGTCTTTTCTCTGAGTACCAACCTCGGTACAGGTGGGTGCAAGGGTAGTGTACCATTCGCCCATATCATGTCCGAGCTTTGTAACAAGTCTGGTTTCCTTGTAGATACAACCGTCATTGGTGCAGACTCTTTCGTCTGTGCCGTTTTCGTTACAGTTAGGAGCAAGAACGTTGGTCCAGTTACCCATAACGTGCTCGGTCATAGCGATCTCGGTAACCTCTGTAGTAGCATCACAACGAGAACAATGCTTGGACTTGGAGCCAAGAGAGTAGCAGGTAGCCACGACGTCAACGGTAAACTCGGTAGCGAAGTCGTGTCCGAGCTTGTCAACCAAGCGGTTTTCTACGTAGGTGCATCCGTCGTTTGTACATGCTCTCTGTTCGTTTCCTGCATCGGTACAGTTAGCAACGGAGGTAGCAGCCCAGTCGCCCATAACGTGCTCGGCCATAGCAATTTCGGTGATCTCAGTAGTAGCATCACAACGAGAGCAATGCTTGGACTTGGAGCCAAGGGAGTAACAGGTAGCCGCGACGTCAACGGTAAACTCGGTAGCAAAATCGTGTCCGAGCTTGTCAACCAAGCGGTTTTCTACGTAGGTGCATCCGTCGTTTGTAC
>JAZOWT010000043.1:0-36826 GCA_045659365.1 Eubacteriales bacterium
ATACGGTTCGTGACTTGAACCCCTCATTTGCCCAAAGGCAAATGACAAGAGTTGCGGCAGACATAGGCACAACCTATAACAAAGCTAACCGCAACTCCGGGTTCAGAGTCCCTGACCGTCAGCACCTCAGCTACTCAAACCTCCCCACTGTTAAGAGCCCTTGCTCTACCAATGCGTACTACGTACGCGAGGCAACTGCCTCTGAATTTGCGCGTTTGCAAAACGCCTTTGCAACTATACCGCAAAGCGGTATGCAGTGGGTCCAGGGTTCTCAGGTCCGAGTCGCATACAATTTGCGCGTCGCTCGATACACTCGCTCCTTCAAATTGTTGCTTTGTCGGACACCGCTTGACAAAACGCTTATTAACCGTTTTGCCTGCGCTAACCCGTGTAGGTGCACCAAATAAAAGAGGATAGTCCTTGCGATTATCCTCTTTTATTTTACACGGGGGTGGGGTTTGGGGCGGTTTGCGGTGAAATTCTGTGATTTGTGCGGCAAAACTGTTTTTTAAAACACTCGTTGACATTTGGTGGTTAAAGTAGTATAATGAACTCATCATAACAAAGGAGATCAAGATGAAAAGATTTGAAGATGGCGCGAGAGTCTGCTTCGTTGGTGACAGCATCACGCACAACGGCAGTTATTTGAAGCATATTTTATATAATTACAGAAAGCAGTTTCCCGGGGAGCGAGTCGAGTTTTATAACTGCGGTATATCGGGCGGAAATCTTGGTAACACGATCGACGTGTATGATCGTGATATTGCTATTTACGATCCGACGCACATTGTATTGATGATCGGAGTAAACGACTCACGGCGCAATCTTTTGGCAGAGGCCGAGCGCTCGCCCGAGCGTTATTCACTGCTGCTTGAGGCATATAAGAGGTACGGCGAGAATCTTGAGCGATTTTATCAGATGACGCAGGATCGCGGCATTGATCTGACTCTTTGCACTCCTATGCCCTACGCCGAGTATATGGAAAGCGACGAAGCGCCCCTGCGTGCAGGATACGCGCTGATCCAGGGGTATGCTGCATTTGTGCGCGATTTTGCGCGCTCGCACGGGCTTGCGCTTTGCGATTATCACGCGGCGGCCACCGAGTATATGCAGGGGGAGATTTTGTACAATCCCGATAGAGTACATCCGAACGCACGCGGTCACGAGCTGATGGCAAAGACCTTTCTTGCTACGCAGGGTATAGAACTTCAAAGCCCGGAGCACTTCTCTGAGGAAACAGAGGATTGGTATTCTAAAACACAAAGGTTGCGCAACGTGATAGCGACCGAGTACTTCATGCTGCCCGGTTACGCAACGATGAGTGATGAGGAGCGAATAATCGCAATGGCCGATATATACAGCGATATAATGTCCGGTATGCGCGAAACCACTCCGTATTTCAAATCGCTTGTTGAGATGTATCCCCAAAACAAGCCGTATGAGGCACAGCTTATCGCGGACATGAAGAAATTTATGAAATCCGAGAGCTGATGTGCCTGTTAATCGTGTTAACAACATGATCGCAGAAAGAGAGAATGTTTGTTCTCTCTTTCTTTTTTGTTACACGGGGTGGACTTGACAACCTTTTTTGTGTTGTGGTATAATGGTTCAAAAAGGGGCGGCGCGCTACACTTTGAGTATAAATATTGCGAAGGCAAGGCGAATCGCACTATAACAGCACACAACTGTAAAGGGGTTGACTTTGCCGTTTTGGATAACACACAAAATGTGGAGGATGTCGAAATGAACAGAATGAAAAAATGGGATGTAGTAGTTCTTGGCGGCGGTGTTGCGGGATGTATGGCGGCTTTCGCCTCGGCAATGCAGGGGGCTTCCACCTTGATCGTAGAAAGATACGGCTTTCTTGGCGGCTCGCTTACTAATGCCGGTGTCGGTCCGATGATGACATTCCACGCGGGAGGTCGACAGGTTGTTACGGGACTTCCCCAGCAAATGGTTGATAGACTTTGTGAAAAAGAGGGATGTGTAGGACATATTGAGGATACGACGGGCTATGCCTCATCCGTCACGCCCTTTGATGCAGAGAAAATGAAGCTCGTGCTTGACGAGATGGCGCGCGACTGCGGTGCGGAGGTGCTTTTTCACGCAACTCTTACCGGCGTTACGAAGGATAATGACCGCATTTGTGCTGTAACCGTGCAGACGCGTGCGGGCGAGATCGAGATAGAGGGCAAGGTCTTCGTTGATGCGACGGGCGATGCGGCTCTTTCCTTTGCGGCAGGTGCGGATGTTCGACAAGGAAGAGATTTAGATGGGCTTTGCCAGCCTATGACCACAAATATGAAGGTGGCGCAGGTCGATATAGAAAGGCTCAAGGAGGAAATCCGAGCAAATCCCGAAAACTTTAACATTCGCGATTTAAGCTCGATGGACAGAGCTTCGAAGCTATCCGTGGCGGGATTTTACCGCGAGTTTGATAAAGCGAAGAAGGAGGGGCTTCTTTCCACCGAACGCGAGGACGTTCTTCTTTTTGAAGCCGCAAATCCGGGAGAGGTTATTGTGAATACCACCCGTGTGATAAAGCTCAATCCCGTCGACCCGTGGGATCTGTCAAAAGCGGAGCAGGAGGGTAGACGGCAGGCAGCGGAGCTTATCAGCTTCTTCAGAAAATCCTGTGCGGGCTTTGAAAGTGCGATTCTGATCTCTACGGGAGTGCAGATAGGTGTCAGGGAATCAAGGCGAGTTGTAGGAGAGTATATTCTCACCGCAACCGATCTTATCAACTCAAATCACTTTGACGATACGGTAGCGCTCGGCGGTTACCCGATCGATATCCACAATCCGACGGGGGCAAAGACCGAAACCGTGCATCTTAAGCCCGGACAGTTTTATTACATTCCCTACCGTGCTTTAATCGCAAAGGGAATGTCAAATCTCTTGGTGTCGGGAAGATGTATTTCGGCAACTCACGAGGCGGGCGCGGCTATACGAGTAACACCGATAGCTATGGCAACCGGTCAGGCGGCCGGTGTAGCGGCGGCGCTTTGCGCTATGAGTGACGTTCCCGTCAAGGAGCTTGAATACTGCAAGCTTGAGAGCGCGTTGACTGATCTAGGGGCGACGCTGGAATAGAATTTGCAAGGTGTGTTTAATCTGATTTTTTGGCGCTTGGGTGTAAAATTCGGTTGATAAAACATACAGAGGAGAAACAGCGGTATGAAAAAGTTTTTAAAGGTAATGTTATGGATCTGCTTTTTGCCTATTGCAATAATCGTTGTGGTGCTTTATAATTTGGTAAAGGATAAGCGATAAAATGACGGTTGATAAAAAGTGCAAGGATCAGTGGTGAAAATATGAAGCTCTATTCACCGGAGTATCCTGAAAACAAGCCGTATGAGGCACAGCTTATCGCGGACATAAAAAAATTTATGAAGGAGAAATAGAATATGAAGGTAACATTGATCGGTGACTCAATCAGACAGCAATATGAGCCCGGAGTAAGAGAGCTGCTTGGCGATGAATTTGAGGTTTGGTCGCCTGCAGATAATTGCAGGTTTGCACAATACACGTTGCGCGGTCTTTTTGATTGGGCGCGAGATATGGATGGCTCGGCTATCGTGCATTTTAATTGCGGACATTGGGACGTGTGCCGATTGTTCGAGTACGGAACGTTCACGGACGAGGCTGAATACGTGAAGACAATATCTCGTATCCTTGATGTTTTACAGACGAGAGGGTGCAAGGTCATCTTTGCGACGACGACCCCTGCGCGGGACGAAAACCTTTACAACAGGAACGAGGATATAAATAGATTTAACCGACTTATCTCCGACATGGTGCGCGAGCGCGGTGGTGTGGTAAACGATCTCTATTCGCTGCTTGCGGGTGACGTTGATACGTATATTTGCGACGATACGCTTCATTTGTCGGACGAGGGAATGAAAATTTGTGCGCAGCAGGTTGCCGCGTGCATAAGGGACGTTGCGAAAATGATTTCAAAAGACGCAGATGGCACAAGGACCTGCGTTAATGATAAGTCCGGAGCGCCGGTGCTGATATAAGGCCGCACCCGGCATATCTTATCGAATTGTGAAATTAGAACGTTGGTCGGTGGCGACAGAACGGAGACCGTTATGAAAATTATGACGTTTAACACGCAGCATTGTGAAAATTATATTACCGGAAAGATTGATTTCCGGGCGGTGGCGGACGTTATTTTAAAGCTCGATGCCGACGTCGTTGGTCTTAATGAGATGCGCGGTGCGGGAAGTGATCCCGAATATCAGGCGCAAATGGAGATACTTTCACAGCTCACGGGAATGAAGTATTTTTACTTTGCAAAAGCCATAGACGTTCCCGGTAAAGGACCTTACGGAAACGGAATTTTGTCGAAAAATCCGTTTGTTGACTTTGAAAATATTATAATTCCCGATCCCGAAGAAAAGACTTACAAATGGGATTATGAAACGCGCTGCATTTTAAAGGCGCGTCTTGAGGGGGGCGTAACGCTACTTATAACGCATATGGGATTAAACCCCGACGAGCAGGAAAATGCAGTCCGCACGGTGGTCGAAAATCTCGAGGACGAGCGTTGCGTTCTTATGGGTGACTTTAATATGAGGCCCGAAAACCCCACCTTGCAGCCGATTTTTGACAAGATGGTTGATACGGCGATAAGGTTCGACGAGGAGAAAAAGAGCTTCCCGTCCGATAATCCGAATCGCAAGATCGACTACGTCTTTGTTTCTTCGGACGTAAAGGTTTTGGAGGCGGATATACCTCCGATCACGGTATCCGATCACAGACCGTACACCGTAGTGGTCGAGTTTTTTGCATAACGTTATAGAAAAACGAACACCAAATGGAGAAAAAAGTGAAGATTTACGCACCAAAATACTACGGTGAGTTTACTTGCGTGGCCGACAAGTGTACGCACAGCTGCTGTGTCGGTTGGGAGATCTATATAGATGCTCACACGATGAAAAAATACAAAACGCTCGACTCCGCGTATGCTGACGAGATAAGAAATAGTATCGAGTGTGGTGACGAGCCGATGTTCCGTATGTGTGCGGACGGCAGATGCCCGCACCTGGATGCGAACGGCCTTTGCAAAATAATAACAAACGCGGGTGAGGAATATCTTTCGGATATTTGTCGCGAGCACCCAAGGTATTATAATGAGTCATCGAGAGGCTTTGAGGTAGGACTTGGTATGGCATGCGAAGAGGCGGTACGAATAATTCTTTCTTCGGATGGCTACCGCGATTTTGAGGTAGTTGGCGAAAGTGACGGAGAGGTTGAGCCAACCGAGATCGATACGATCGGAGAGATCGCAAGGATCTATGATATTTTAGCGACCGATGACAGCTATGCTACCAAGCTTTCGCACATATATGAGGAGTGGAATGTTGCTCCCGGCAAGCTTTCGGATGATGAGTGGCGCGAGCTTCTTTCCGGGATTGAGTACCTTGACAAGGCGCATGCGGATCTGCTCTCGTGCTATTCGTCTGCGATCGGTTCGGCAGGGAATAACGATAAGTATCTTGAGCGCGCGTTGGCGTATTTTGTGTACCGTCATTGTGCTTCGGCACGCGATGAAGAGGACTTTCGCTCATCCTTGGGACTTGCACTTTTCTTGGAAAGACTTTTTGCCTCGGTTTTGGTAAAAGAGGGGGTAAAAGACCTCGATGTGGCCACCCGTGTAGCGAGAATTGTGTCTGAAGAGATCGAATATTCCGAAAACAATACAGATACGATAAGGACAGAGTTTTATTTCTAAACAAAAAAGGAGTGTCAGGTGACACTCCTTTTTCTATTATATTCCGTAGATTACTGCGGCGATGCGCTTGGCAGCTTCGGAAAGAGATTTTGTGTAGATGAATTCTTCTTTTGAGTGGATTCTGCCACCGGCGGTTCCGATGCTGTCGACACAGGGAATGCCGCATTCGGTTATGTACGCGGCATCTGAGCCGCTAAGATTCGCTCGAGGCTTGAGAATTGGTAGACCGCACTCGGCATAGATCTCGTTCATTTTGTCGAGCAGGGAAGTGTTTTGGTCACAAAGAGGCATCGCCGGGCGCAGGCTGATGCGGTGAAGCTCACAACGGCAACCGTTCGTTTCGTTGGTGGCAGCTACGGTTTCCAAAAACTCTATGCCCTTCACCATTTCCTCGGGGGTTGAGAAGCGGATATCCGCTGTGAACGTGCATTTGTCGGCTACCGAGTTTGGTGTTGTTCCACCGTTGATCACACCGCAGTTACAGGTCAGACCGTCGGGGTCCTTAAGGGCTTCAAGCTTGATGATCTTACGCGCGGCTTCACACACTGCGTTGGCACCCGTGTAACAAATCGAGGAGTGAGCCGCTCTGCCGAACACCTCGAATCTGTAACGGAGTATACCCTTGCGCTTGATTACCGCAGTGTCGCCGTCCTGTCCCTCAAGGTTCAGAAAGGCTACCGCGCCCTTTGCCTTTTCGCATATGTAATTGATGGTCGCCTTGCCGCTTGTTGAGCTGCCGGTTTCCTCGTCGGTTTGTATAAGAAGTCGCACGGGTCTGGACTTAAAGCCGCATTTTGCCAGGGAATCCATAGCCATAAGTGCGGCGACAACCCCACCCTTACAGTCCATAACACCCGGGCCGTAGGTCTTTTTTTCATCACGGGTTACGGGAGGATAGCCAAAGAGTCCGACTGGGTGAACGGTGTCGATGTGTCCGGAAACACATATCGGTGCATTGTCTGAGTCTGGGTTCATCGTAATGCAGATGGCATCGCCGGATATCTCCTGGGGTAGAATCTCTACCTGCCAGTCAAACCTATTAGCAGCCTCTATGAAGCATCTGCCAACCGTGTCGACTCCCGCCTTGTTTGAGGTCGGGCTTTCAATATTACACACCTTGTCGAGAAAAGAAATATATTCGTCCTCGACGTTGTCTATCTGCTTGAAAATCGCACTATACATAAGCTTTTCCTCGGAGTTTTGTTGTTCGTATATAGCATAGCACAAAGCGACGATAAAATCAACAACTCATATGAATTTTCGTGTGTATAATATAAATATAAAACGCGCGCGACTATTGATTTGTTTGAAAATGTGTGCTATACTTAAAATAAAAAAATTGCATGATCATAATAACGGAGATGGGTTATGAAATATCTGATAGCGATAGATATGGAGGGCATACACGGTGTAGTCGGCCAGCCCTTTGTTGGTCTTTTGAAGGATATACCCGATTACAAGATCGCGGTCGAGAATGGCACAAAGGAGGTCAACGTAGCGGTAAAGGCACTGTTTGACTCGGGTGCTGATGAGGTTGCGGTTTGGGATAACCATGCCGGCGGCGGAAACCTGGATTTTGAAAAGATAGATCCACGAGTAACGAAAATCAACGCAAAAGGGAACAAAAGACGTTTCGATTTTGCGCGCGATGAGGGATTTGACGGTATAATTTACCTCGGATATCACGCGAGGGAAGGCAGCTTTCACGGAGTGCTTGCGCACACCTACAGCTCTGTGAATATACAGTATGTCAAGCTTGATGGCCGCGACGTCGGTGAGCTTGAGCTTGATACGTACATCGCTGCGACCTACGGTATCGCACCGATCTTTTCAGCGAGTGATGACGTTTG
The DNA here is from genome assembly GCA_045659365.1 of Eubacteriales bacterium. Taxonomy (GTDB): domain Bacteria; phylum Bacillota; class Clostridia; order Oscillospirales; family CAG-272; genus UBA1740. The sequence goes on from JAZOWT010000043.1 coordinate 7,591, forward strand.
CAACTCGCAGTTCAAGGCACTTGCGCCCGATGCCGTGACGGTAATAACAAAATACGGTCTTGGCAGAAATGCCGCTGACCTCAGAGATGAGGATACGGTTCTTTCCGAGATATACGACGGTGTTTGTGCAGCTGTTAAAAAGGGTTGCAAGCCGGTTTCCCATTCTGTGCCCGCGCACGCTGAGATCAGATACACGCGCATGGAATTTGCAGAGCAGATGCTCGAAAAGGCAAAAGACCAAGGTATCAAATGCACCTGGGGATCCGATGCGCACATACTCGAGGTTGACGCTTCACAGATAAGCGAGATCGTTGTATTGCTTTAAACGAGGATATTCAAAATGCTTCAATCCGAAATTTTGGTAAAGTCAAGTTTTGACGGCAGTATGCAACCGTCTCTTTTCTACCGCGCAAGCAAGGCGAACAGACCCCTGCTTGTCGGTCTTCACACGTGGAGCTTTGATAGGTTCAACCAGATAAATAATATGCTCCCATATGCCGAGGAGTTGGATTTCAACCTGCTTTTACCTGAGTTCAGGGGCCCGAATCTTTCCACAAGCCCTGATGCGAAAAATGCCTGCGGCTCGCTTGCAGCACGCACTGACATAAAGGACGCAATAGACTACGTGGTCGAAAACGGGGGAGTTGATAGAGAGAACGTGTTTCTGCTCGGTCTTTCGGGCGGCGGACATATGGCTCTTATGATGGCGGGATATTGCCCTGAATACTTCAAGGCGATCGGTGCGTTTGTGCCAATTACAAACCTTGCAAAATGGACGGAGCAGAATCCGAATTATAAGCCGCACGTTATTGCGTGCTGCGGCACTGAGGACGAGATGCTCGGTCGCTCGCCTGTCAGCTACGTTGACAATATAGCAAGATCAAATCTTAAGATATTCCACGGAAAGTACGATAGCTGTGTTCCTGTTACACAAAGCATCGAGCTTTACGACATGGTCTTTAAAAAAGACCCACGTGCCCGCGTTTTTCTTGACATTTTCGACGGCGGACATGAAATAGATATGAAAAGCGCCATGTATTGGCTCCTTTCACAGTACAAGGGAGATAAAAAGGTAGCAATAACCGGTTAATGCTACACGGATCTTACCTGATGATGTATTTTTGTAAACATTAGGTTACATATATCAAAAAAGGAGGAAAGAGAATGAAAAGATTTATAACTCCGCTTAACCTTTTATATTCCGCACTCGTTTGCGTGGTGGTAAACGCTTATATCCTTATAGATTTTTCAAAGTGGTTTCTGCCGATCTTAAGTGCGCTGTTTCTCTTCATCAACCTTTTTGTCGGACTGCTTACATCCGAAACCAAGCGGATGAGATTGCGCCTTTGTCACCATGGCGGTGTATTGCTCGGCGCGTTTGCAATGTCGCTGTTGGTGTCGATAGCTTATCACATTGTTTTGGCTATATGCACCTTTAAATCCGACCTTCCGCTTCTCATACATAGCATGATATGGTGCTTCCTCACCTCGGCATATATCTTCTGGAACGGTATTATCTGTGTTTACTGTACCTCCAAGCACCTTGGCATCAAGTGGCGAATCATCGGTGCGATATGCGGTATGGTTCCGATACTCAACATAATCATGCTCGGTATTATCATAGATATGGTCATGGATGAGATCGAGCATGAGCTTGAGCTTGAAAAAATCGAGAAAAACGGCGAAGAGGAAAGATGCAAGACCAAGTACCCCATTCTTTTCGTCCACGGAATATTCTTCCGCGATTCAAAGCATTTTAACTACTGGGGCAGAATACCGCGCGCACTCAAGGCCCGCGGAGCTACCGTCTATTACGGCGAGCATCAGTCTGCGCTTGCGGTTGCGGACAGCGGACACGAGCTTGCGGCAAGAATAAGATACCTGCTTGACAGATACGGATGCGAAAAAGTCAACATAATCGCACACTCCAAGGGCGGTCTTGACTGCCGTTATGCAATATCCGAGTATGGCATCGCCCCCTACGTTGCATCCATTACAACTATAAATACTCCTCACAGGGGTTGTCTGTTTGCGGACAGGCTTTTGTCCCTTGCACCCGACAGGCTTAAAAAATACATTTCCACCGCCTACAACATAACCTTGCGCGACCTTGGTGACGAGGATCCCGATTTTATGGCGGCGGTCAGTGATCTGACGGCGGATGCATGTCAGAAGCGAAACGAGATGCTTAAATTTCCGGACGGAATCTACGCGCAGAGCGTTGGCTCTATTCTCCGCAAATGGCATACCGGCCAGTTCCCCTTGAACCTCTCGTATCATTACGTTAAAAAGTACGACGGCCCGAATGACGGTCTTGTAGGCGAGAGCTCGTTTATCTGGGGAGAAAAATACACACTTGTCGACGTGGTTGCCAAAAAGCACGGTGTTTCTCACGGCGACGTTATTGACTTCACTCGTGCTGACGTTCCCGGATTTGACGTTCTGGAATTTTATTCGGCACTTGTTGAGGATCTGAAAAAACGAGGATTTTAATACAAAAAAGGAGATGGATCATGCTTTTCTTTTACGTAAGACACGGCGACCCTATATATAACCCCGATTCTCTTACACCTCTCGGACACAGACAGGCAGAGGCGGTTGCAAAAAGATTGGCAAGCTTCGGGCTTGACGAAATATATGCCTCGACCTCAAACCGCGCAGTTCTCACTGCTACACCGACCTCCGAGATGATCAAAAAGGAGATAACAAGGCTCGACTGGGCAAACGAGGGGCACGCGTGGTCACAGCTGACCGTTAATACACCCGAGGGCAAGCGCTGGCTTTTCCATCGCACCGAGATGAAGGAGCTTTTCCACACTCCCGAGATGCGCGCGCTTGGATTTGAATGGTATAATCATCCGGCACTTGCCGAGTATGACTACAAGGCGGGTATCGAGCGTATCCAGCGCGAATCAGATGCATTCTTCGAGTCGCTCGGATACAAGCACGAGGGCGACGGAAAATACAAGGTTGTTGAGAAAAATGATAAGCGTATAGCACTTTTTGCGCACCAGGGATTCGGCCTTGCCTTTCTTTCCTGTGTGCTTAGCATACCTTATCCGATGTTCTCTTCACACTTTGACCTCGGTCTTTCGAGCGTAACGGTAATCAACTTTGCCGAGGAAAACGGATATGCATATCCAAAGGTGATAAGCTACTCAAACGACTCTCATATTTATAAAGAGGGTCTGCCGACGAGAAGCGCAAACTGTTATATAAGCTATTAAAAAACAACGTGTAAATCTTTCTTCGGAGGAAAACATGAAAAAAATAAGCAAGATTCTAATGCTTCTTTTGTCGCTCGTGCTTGTTTGCGGTATCTTAGCCGTAATCGTATCTGCCAGCGGCGATGCGGCATCTGACGGAGCTAAAGAGGGTGACAAGTATCAGATCGTCAACCCTAATGAAGATCCGGTTTATGCTAATAGTCTGACCGCTGCACTGTCGTCTGCAAAGGCCGGTGCTGTTATAACACTTCGGGCAAACGACGAGGTAGCTGCCAACAATACTGTTACTATCAGTAAGAACGTAACCGTAGACCTTGGCGGATATACTCTGTATCTGATCAACGGCGGTGTGCAGAAGGGCCTTACTCCCAGCAATAGTGTAAAGGTAAAGTTTATGAACGGCACTATTGTTTCCGCTGCTAATTCCAATTACAGCGATGGGTATAGTGGCGATAAGTGTCACGCGATCTTCGCCGGCATAGGCACAAATGCTATCGTACAGCTCGAGAACGTGAATACGTACGGCTATGCTGTTGCTTATTCCAATGCAAATCCCTATACCATAAGCATAAAGGGTGGTGAGCATCACGTTTATACCAACTATGTAAATCTCACCTCCCCCGGATGGATCTGCGGTAACAACAACATCACCGCGATGGTTGAGGATGCCGAGATCTATCTTACCCACTCAAATGCATATCTTATCGGTTTCCAGAACTATAAGACTACTGCGGCCCTGGCAAAGAGCGTTGCAACCTTCAACAACTGTAAGATAATCACACACTCGGCAGATAAAAACATTATAAGTAGCCTTAACAAGTACACAAGGGTTGCATTTACCAATTGTGACATCTACGGTAAGATCGCTCCCGGCAATACCACATATGATATTCCCTCCAGCCAGTCCACGTTTAGCTCCGGCGACAATAAGCCCGTTGACGGCTCTGTCGTTCTCGGTGTGGGATGTAGAGTAAGCAGCAACGTGGTCTCAACCACCGTTGTAAGATGGGCAGATAACGTTACTCCTGCTGATCTTACTGCGCTTGACAAGACTGTGGCGGTCGAGCTTAACGTAAACAAGCCCTCAGGATATTACACCAAGGGAACCTTCGCAATAAGTGCCGCAACCATGAACGCGACCTACACTTGGTGCGATGCTGATCTTCTTGTTGAGAAAGAGGAAGAGAAGGACGATACTCCCGTAGGCGACGTTTACAAGGTTGTATACGGCTCAACCACGAAGTACTACGATGCAAGCGCTAATATCACAGATATTATTTCCGCGGCAAGCGCCGGCTCTACCATATACCTGCTTCAGGATATAACCATTACCTCTGACCGCTACCTTAACTCAAACAACGAGTACGTTGCAACACCCACCAAAATCACTAAGAAGCTTACCTTTGATCTTGGCGGCAACACTCTCACGTACTCTCAGCGTGCAAAGAACTGCGGATTCTATCTTGCTACAACATCTCTTGTAACCTTTAAGAACGGTAATATAAAGACGGTTGCTCATTCCGATTACAACTCTAGCGGAATTACGTTTTCGTTTGTAAACGGAAGCTCAAACAATGCTAGTATCAAGTTTGAGAACATCAACTTCTCCGGTGGCTCGCTGATTTATTCATACGGCACCTCCTATAACCTTACTATCGATGGTGGTACCTATTCTCTTGACACGGGTACGGCTGATATGAACACTTCTGGATTTATCTCCGGACAGAACGATATTAACGCAACCGTAACCGGTGCTACCATATACACCAAGAGCAGAGCGCTCGTCGGCGCATCCTCCTACAAGGTGAGTGCAAGCGCGACTCCTAATACCCAGATCAGATTTGTGGATTGCGATATCATCGCTTCATCTGCAAGCACCAACTTCATCGGTAATGCTAACCAGTATACCAAGGTGTACTTCACCGACTGCCGCGTTTTTGGTAGCATTACACCATCTATCAATGCACAGGATAAGAATTTTACTGTAGCAACTCCGAAAAACTTCGTTATCGATGAGAAAACGCTGTTTTCAAACGCATCCAATCTGATGAAAAAAGCAACATTTGCGAGCGGTATAATCGTTCAGCAGGTTAGCGAGTACATCACTGTTGGCGACATCAGCTATCTCTATGACAAAAAGGCAGATTATATATATGCTATCTGGTGCGATGAAAACGGCAACGTTCTTAAGAAGCAGAAGATCGACTCCAGCGTTACAACCCTTACAGCTCCTACCTACGAAGGCAAGGATGCCGTTTCCAACGGCTGGTACAACGTGGGCGGATACGTTGCAAACGCATGGTGTGACACCGCCGGTGGCAAGGTAGCGGTTGATTTCTCTAAGATCGACCCCAGCACCATTACCTCTACCGTTTGCTTCTATCCTCTTGCAGATGACGGAAAGATCACTGCGGGTATTTCTGTAGCGATGTACAACCTTTCCACCACCGGCTCTATACGAAACAACTTCTATCTTCCCGAAGCACCTGATAACGTTGAGATACTTGGCGTTTACGTTGGTGAGAGGGAGGTTAACGGAAAGCGCGTTCTTTTCTACAACTACAAGGACGATCCCGTTTATTACACCATGTATCAGATAAACGAGGTCGGTGCAACCGAGTTTACCAAATCCACTGCGGTTACCGTTAAGTATAAGGTAAACGGTACGGTTGAGCTCGAGCAGAGCTTCACACTCTCTCCTGAAAATTACGCAAACATCATTTATGCGGATTCTCAGAAGGTAACAGGAAACAGCTACGGCGAAAAGGCATACAACGTAACTGCTGACCTTGTAAGATACTCCTATTTCCTTTCCCTTTATGCGAACAAGGAAAACGAAAATCTTACCGCGCTTTACAACAAGATGTCCTCTCTTTGCTCGACTCTCCCCGCTGATAACACTCTGGCAGGATCTATTACTAACGTTTCTGCGCTTGCCGGCACCGGATCGATCGCTTACGAGGCATCAAGCTACGAGCCCAGATGGAAGTTCACTCTTAATTCGTCAGCCAAGATAGTAGATATTAAGATCACTCTTGACGGATATACCTACGGCACAAATGACGACCGTACCAACTTTGGTACCTGCACCTACAATATCGAGAGCATCACAAGAGATGCCTCCGGATATATCACCTCCGCTTATTCTCAGAATATCCCTCTTTACAATATAGTACGTACGTTTACTATCACTCTTGTAAAGGCAGACGGCACCGAGCTTAGCGGTACATACGATCTCAAGTCCTACTACACCGCCGTTGCAAAGAACACTGCGGCTGCAGATTTCGTAAAGGCAATATTCGCTCTTGCGGATTCCACCGTTGCTTATAAGTTCCCGAACGGTAAGATCACCGCTAATGATATCGCAGACTTCTGGGAGTGCGATCACGTCGGCGCAGAAAAGCAGCAGACTATCGTTTCCTCTATTTATAGCTTCGCACCCCGCTATTGCTCGAAGTGTGACTCATGGCTCTTCTACTACGAGGATTACGGCGCAGTGGCAGACGGCAAGACCAACCGCACCCGCCTGACTCACGTATCCGGTACTAACGACTATGAGGCTATCTACTGGACTCATAAGAACGCTAACGAGTGGAAGGCAAGAACCGAGCTTTCGGACGGCAAGCACGTTGCGGTTGTGGGTAACTCCAATCCCAAGGAGGCTAAGTACTACTACATCAGCCTTCCCGAGGGACGCGGAATCTACTATGCCGACCTTAACAACGACGGTGTTCCCGAAACCGACTACAAGGGAAAGAGCCTTGACACTATTGTCATTGCAACTGACACATCATGGAACGGCGTTAACCTTATCATCGACGACGATGCGATCTGTAATGCAAAGAACTGTAACTGTGTAAATGCAGTCGGTATTATGAGAAAGCATAATTACACCAGCCAGGCTATATTCACCGTTGATGAGTATGGTCTTGAGGATTATACCGAAAACCTCGTAGGTAAAATCACTTCTCTCAGTGCAGGTGCAACCAATATCGGTTATGCTCCCGGCCGTAAGATGCTCATCAGCCTTACCGATTCTAACAAGAAGATCTACTTCCGTTACGGAGCTAACGCAAGCAACGGTGTGTCAATTACCGAGGTTATTCTTGTTGATGAGTTCGGAAATATCGACCCAAGCACTCCCGTTCAGTTTGACTACTCAACTGTTACCAGCGCGAATGCATACGCGGTCGATACCGATCCTATCAAGATCTCCGGTCTTGACGGAGAGAAGATCAATGCAACGTTTGAGAGCTATGTGAATAACGCTCTCACTATCAGCATTCCTCACTACGTATCCTGCGGTAGAAACATTACCATCAAGCGCTCTAACGCGACTGTTGAGGGTATCGAGCGTTTCTTCACCGAGGAACCTGCTAACTCCAATCTTACCAATAAGCGCTATGCGTACACCTTCATCGTGGCAACTCTTTGCTCTAAGCCCACTATTAAGGATATGATCGTTATGAACCATAACAGCCAGTCCGGTGAGTCCGGCACCAGCCAGGGCTCTTACGAGTTCAGCGGTAGCAACGCAAATGCGGTTAGCTGGATCAACTGTGTGACCAAGAATATGTTCTCGGCAAACAAGGACGGATCGCTTCAGGCATATCCTATTTACAGAGGTCTTTTCGGTACTAACCATATCCGTAATATGTACCTCAAGGATTGTTACCTCAACTCCTTTGACGCACATACCGGTGCATACAACGTAACTATTGAGGATTCCACCGTTGAGCATATGAACTTCATTGGCGGCGGTGACATCATCATCAAGAACGTTATCGTTTACACCTCTAACCAGGGTATGGCATTCAACCTCCGTACCGACTACGGCTCGACCTGGCACGGTGACGTATATATTGACGGTCTTACCATCAGATATGCTGCCGAAACCGGCGCAAAGCCCTCTCGCATCACCATCTTCAAGGGCTCTTACGAGAACCAGTACTGGGGCTTTGACACCTATGCTCCTCAGCACGTAACCATCAACAACTTCCACGTTCAGGCTTACACCGCTACCGTTTCGGGAGGTGTAAGAACCGAAACTCTCGGAGCTATTGATGATCCGAATATGGAAGTGCATTATTACTATGCTATCAGAAACCTCAAGGCTTCTGACGTTCCCGACGAGAGTAAGGCGGGTATACACGGTCCTACCGACAAGGGTGATCCCAACATCACCTACGACTACGGTACCAACAGACTTGTATGTACTCAGAGCATTACTATCACCAATAGCGGAAACATCATACTTCCTACCGGCAGCTACTGGAAGAACATGAAGGTGACCGTTGACGGTGTCACAAAGAAGTGGACCGGCAACTCCAGCTCCGGTACATGGAACTAAAAAATAGCAAAAAACAAAAAGGACAGAGAGTAAGATCTCTGTCCTTTTCTATTTACTGTTATTCAGCGGCGAAGATAAAGGGATAGGTCTGCTGTTCTCCGCTTATGAAGTATACCTCTGCGTCGGGATGTGCCTCAGCAAGGTAATTTTCAAGGTTTGTGCGCGCCTCCTCGGTTGCATCTGCTCCTGTGAATATCGTGAGCATGAACTTGCCCTCAATAGAGAGAAGCTTATCTGCAAGGATGTTGGTGGCGGTGGTGAAGTCTGCATCGGAAACAACGATCTCCTTGTCGATTATTCCGATCGTGTCACCGTTTGTAACGTGGATGCCGTTCATGTCTGCATCTCTGATAGCGGGGGAAACGTATCCGGTTGTAACGCGCTTCATAACCTCCTCCGCCTCGATGAGAATATCCTCGGGATCAAGGGTAGAGAAGTCGATAGCAGTGAGGGCAACGTAGCCCATACCGATGTTTTTGCTGGGGATAACGTACACGTTTGCATCCTCGTAAAGCTCACCGGCCTGCTGTGCCGCCATAAAGATGTTGCTATTGTTGGGAAGAACGAAGATGTTCTCCGCGTTTATTCCCTTGAACGCATCAATAAAGTCATTTGTTGAGGGGTTCTGTGTTTGTCCGCCCTGTACGGTCGCATCAACACCAAACTCTGCAAAAAGCTGCTCAACGCCGGCGCCGTTGCTTACGGAAACTATGGCGTTTTTCTTTTTGGGAGCGTCCTTCTTCTCGGGGATCTCGTCAGGAACGGAAAATGCGGAGGTCGATGAGGGTGCGGCATCGCTACTTTCTGAAATAGTGTCGTTGTGCTGCACGGACATATTTTCGATCTTAATGGTAAGGAATTCACCGTATTCGCGGCACTTTGCAAGCACCTTTTCAGGAGTAAAGGTGTGTACGTGAAGCTTAATGATGCTTCCGGTAATAAAGCATACGACAGAGTCGCCCATGCTTATAAGGAACTGCTTAAGAGCCTCAACGTCAAAGCTTTCGATATCGCACTTTGAGCGCTGGAGCTGGAGAAGACACTCGGTGCAGTACGCGTAGGTCATTACACTGTCTTCATTGAATGCAAATTCGGTGGGAGCGGCTACCCGTGTAGCGTTTTTGGTTTCTTCATTGTCGGGAAGCTCGTCACCGTTAAGCACACGGTTGAAGCCGTCGATGATGTAGAAAAGACCTGCTCCGCCACTGTCAACAACTCCTGCATCCTTAAGGACGGGAAGTATCTCGGGCGTACGCTCAACGGATGCGTGCATCTCTCTTGTAAGGTCTGCAAACAGCGAGCGAATGGTACTGTTCTCATCGATACGGGAAACTGCGTATTCAACTGCCTCTCTTGCAACGGTAAGTATGGTACCCTCGGTGGGAGTCATAACGGACGAGTATGCCTGCTGAACACCCATTTCGAGCGCGCGTCCGAATGCGGCCGCGTCTGCCTTCTTTACGTTTTCAAGTCCCTTTGCAATACCTGCGAAGAACTGTGATACGATAACGCCGGAGTTTCCTCTTGCGCCAAGAAGCATTCCGCGGGAGAGAACCTTGATTGCCTCGGAAAGATTGTCGGTTTCGACACCCTCAAGTGCGGCAATACCGCCCTCAATGGTCATTCTCATATTGTCGCCGGTATCTCCGTCGGGAACGGGGAATACGTTGAGCTTGTTTACCTCGTCTGCATTCTGGGTAAGCTCCTTTGCGCCGTTCTTTGCCATTCTGGAGAAGATAAGACCGCCGATGTACTTGGTGGTCAGGCGCTTGATCGAGCTGGGCTTTTTAACCTTGGGGGTATCAGACTCGGTCTTTTTTGTCTTGGGTGCCTTTTTGGTTTTTGCGGGCTTTTTGGGTTTGTTGCTCACGCGAGCCGGCTTTTTGCCCTTCTTGGTGGTCGCGGCAGTCTGCTCGGCCGTTTCGGTAATCTTGTCTGCCATTGGATTATCTTTCCTTTCCGATAAAGAAGACTGCAAGGGTGCCGGGGCCGGCATGCGCTCCGATAACGGGGCCGACGTCGGTTACAAGATCTACGTCATTGCCGAATTTTGACTTGATCGCATCGGCAAAGATCTTGACGTCGCGTTCACAGTCAGCATGGCTGATAAAGAGGGTAGCACCCTCCTTGTCGTCGGCGAGCTCCTCGTACTTCTTTACGATCGTGTCAATAGCGGTTCTTCTTCCGCGTACCTTTTGTACTGAAACAAGGTGTCCCTCGTTGTCAACGTGAAGCACCGGCTTGATGCCGATCGCGTTGCCGACAATGTAGGACAGTGCGCTGATTCTTCCGCCGCGCTTGAGGTAAACAAGGTCGTCAACGGTGAACCAGTGGCAAAGCTTGGGGATAAGCGATTTTACGTACTCCGCGTTTTCCTCAAGAGATACACCCTCGCTCTTTTTCTTTGTCGCGAGGTAAACAAGCAGGCCCTCTCCCGCTGATGCACAAAGGCTGTCAACGGTGATTATCTTGCGCTCGGGGTAGTCTGCCTTAAGCATCTCTGCGGCGATGCGCGCAGAGTTGTAGGTTGTGGATAAGCCGGAGGAGAAGCAGATGCAAAGGATATCCTTACCCTCCTTGAGTATTTTCTCAAACGAGGTGGCAAAGGTATCGGGGTTGATTGCGGCGGTCTTTGCTACTGCGCCGGCCTTCATTTTTGCATAGAACTCGCCTGTGGGCATATCAAAGTTAAAATAGCTCTTGTCCTCACCGTCAAAGCGGAAGGTAAGCTCGTTATAACTAACTCCCCAATCCTTTAAGATCTCGGGCTTGATGTCACATGCGGAGTCTGTGAAAATTACATATTCATTCATGTTAATTACTCCCTTCTACACGACGAGATGCGTTACAGAATACCGCGTTTTAATACCATTATATAGTTTTTTGGCAAAAATAATCCGATATTCCCGCATTTTTTGACGTGCATATGGCGTGCGTGTGGAAGCGTATTCGTATACACACCAACTCGATTATAGCACAAACAAGTTGATTTGTCAACAATGGTCTTTTTTGCAGGCAAAAAGGGATCGGGAAAAGCAATGCGGGGCGGCATCGATAGTCATGCCACCCCGCAATATTTTCAGTATGAATATAATTAATTGCTTGCGTTGTTAAGGCCTCGGAATTATGCCTCGGGGCTCTCGATCGAGAACTCGGTGAAGCGACAGTCACCCTCGCAGGCGGTAAATCCGGCATGGAACTTCTCGGGGAAGTTGGGGTTATAGATAGTGAAGTGATATCCACCGATCCTTACCTCAACGGTCTTGCCTGAGAACTTAGCCGTCATCTCGTACTCGGTATCCTCCTTGAGAGGGAAATCGTTGCACAAAAGCTTTGTAGCAATATAGGGGCGTTCCTTTTCGGGTGCGTAGTCAAGGCGCCAGATGTTACAGCCGTTGCGCCATGCAACAACCTCAAAGAATAACCCAAGCATGGGGATAGTGCCGTTTGTGCCTATTTCCTCGGAAATAACGAGCAGGGGGGCAGCCACACCCTTGAACGTGAATTTTGCACTGAGAGTGGTGCCGGTGTTGTATCTTTCCTTTGAGATCATGGTTGTGTAATCGTAGTCACCGATGGATGAGTTAAAGCCGCAGCCTACTCCGTTTTCATCCTCGATAAGGGGTACGTATGCCTTTGACTGGGGGCAGTGTACGTGAAGCATGTCGCTTTTCCAGTCCTGCTTTTTGAGGTCGTATATTTTCTTCATTGAGTAATCACTCCCTTAGATTTGTTGGTTTTATTTTAGCACATCCTCTTCGGTGTGTCAACTTGTCTTTAGCCATTTGAACAAAAAAATCCGTCATAATTATAGAAAAGAGTCCGATGCGGTTGACATTTTCTACCCTCATTAGTACAATGGAGTTAAATATATACCGTAATAACAAGCAGACACACATTGGTCAGTGTAAATCAGGGGGGAAAAACATGATTTTACAGGAAGCTAAAAATTATAAATTTTATGATAAAGATGCGGCTGAACGCTTTAAGGCGCTCTCGCTGTCCGGCATGAAGGCGGTATTTATCTATTCGCCTAACGTATATGCCGACGGCCGTACGGTAAGATACGATGCATCTGACAGGGGTGTAAGAACCGTTGCCGTTTCCGGTGAGGTGTATGCTCCCATATCTCTCTTTGCCGACTATCTTGGCGCCAAGGTCGACGTTGAGGGTGGTGTTGTGGCAGTTTCGCGCGACGGACAGTGCGCTCGGTTTGACGTTTATAACAGCAACGGCACACTCTGTCTGCCCGTTATCCGCTGTGCCGAGGCTATCGGATATGCGGCAAAGGGGTACTACGAGGGCCGTCTTGTTGCTATCGGCACACCCGAGCAGATTTCGGTAATGGATGCCGATGCCGATATGCAGACAGCCGGCGCATACCTTCTTTTCGGAAGCTACGATCCCTATAAATTCACCTCCGAGGACTACAAGGCCGCAAGGCAGAAGTGGAAGCTTAAGCTTGTCGGCTCGCCAGAAATAAACGATCTGACAAACGACGCGATAAGAGAAAAGGTCGAGGCTATTGACCTCCAGGCAAAGGAAAGGCTCGCGACGATGAACAGGGAGCCCGACAGGGTAATTCTTTGGGGCGCTGAGCCACCGGTCGAGTCGAGTGAGCTTGAAAAGCAGTATAGAGGTCTGCGCGCACTTGCACTCGCATATTCCACATACGGTGCGGAGTTTTATCAGAACAAAGAGATACTTGACATCGTTGTCGATGGTGTCGAGTGGATGTATAAGCATATGTACGGTGAGGCCGAAATGGAGGAGCGCGGCTGGAGATCTGCGCACGCGTTCAACTGGTATTACTGGTACGTAAGCGCACCCGATTGCCTTTGTGACATTTTCTATTGCCTTGAGGATGTATTTACCCTCGAGGACAAGCGCAGATATCTTGCCTGCTTCGAGTGGTGCTCCACCTTTATGCGCCATTGGTTTGCAAGGGATGCCGCGCTTTCAAGAATATGGACGGGTACAAAGGTGGGTATCGCCTGCGAGAACCCGGATTGGATGTACGGAGAGTACGTTGACCTCGATATGCTTCTCGGTCTTGGAGAAACCGAGGAGGGCCCGCGTATTGACTACGTTCAGTGGACTCACGGTATGCCGTACAATAACCACTACGGAATACTTAACCTTGAACGAATTCTTTCGGTAGTTTCAACTCTTGCGGGTACACCGGTTGAGTTTTTGAACCCCAAGCAGTACAATCAGTTCATGTTGATCAAGTATATGTATGAGGCGGCAATGTACAAGGGCCAGGCTTTTATGATGCTCTGCGGCCGTTGGACCAACTTTGTCGAGAGCAACGAGGGAGGAAAGATACTCGGCTTCGCGACTCAGATGTACGGTATGTTCGGTAAGGATGAGGATGAATACCTTGCCTCCTTTATCAAGCGCGGCAGTCAGAATCCTACCACCGAGTCTGCAATGAAGCGCTTTGCCAGTATTCAGGCCGCGCAGATCGTTGAATCTATCCTTACCGACGATTCGGTTGTTGTGGGTGAGTACGAGTATGCGCACGCCTGGTTTACAGGCGACAGAGCCGCACAGCATAGAAACAATTACGCGATCGGTATTGCACTATCCTCAAAGCGCGAGCCTGCGTGGGAGAGTATCAACAGCTGTAACAAGACCGGCTGGCATACCGGTGACGGAGTAACCTATATTTACACTGACTACGATACCCATCAATACGACAGCGATAACTTCGTAACTAAGAATCTGGACGTTGCTTATCGTATTCCCGGAACGACAGAGGACGAGAGGGAGAGAGTAGCACGCTCTATCAAGTATGGACATGATTTCCATTCACCCAACAGCTATGCCGGAAGCATGCAGATAGAGGATAAATATATCCTTGCGGCGATGGATTTTGTCAGCTATAATTTTGAGGGTCCGGATGAGAACCCCGATGATTCGGGATATGGCGGCAGTCTTCCTCCGCACAAGAACGACCTTCGCGCAAAGAAGTCGTGGTTCTGCTTTGATGATGAGATAGTTTGTCTTGGCGCAGGCATCAACTCAACCATGGATTCACCGGTTCACACAACGGTCGACCATAAGAGAATAGTTACCGACAAGCTCGGTATTTATGTTGACTGCGAGGGCAAACTACCCGTCGAAGCATACGAAAAACGTTACACGGGTGTTAAGTGGGCGCTTATGGAGGGACATGCCGGCTATGTGTTTGCCTGGGGTGGAGATATCCATGCGCGCAGATATACCTGTAAGACGGCAAACAACCAGGATTTCTTTGAGATCGGCATCGACCACGGCACAAATCCCACTGATGCGACCTATGCTTATGCTATTATGCCCTACGCGAGCATAGAGAAGCTTGATGAGTATTCGAAAAACCCTGATGTTTTAATACTTTCAAACACCGATAAGGCTCAGGTGGTGGAGGAAACGAAGCTTGGTATCAGATGCTATGCCTTTCATACCGCTGAAAGCGTCGGCGGTGTGACGGTTGATGAGGCCTGTCTTGTTACCGTTACGCGCGACACCGTTGCGGTAAGCGACCCGACACGCGAGCTTGAAAGAATTACCCTTGCTCTTGATAAGGCGATCAAAGTTACCTCGGCACACGAAAAAATGAGTACTTCCGTGATCGACGGTAAGACGGTGATCAGGATCGACGTATCCGGTGCCAATGGCAGAAAATTTGAATTGAAATACGAGGACGCGTAAATGTATAAGGTTAATTATACCGATAAGGATCACGATAGGTTTTTACAGCTTTCCCGAGAGGGAATCGTGGCGGTATTTATATATTCCGAAAACGTAGTAAAGGACGGCAAGATCTGTCTTTATGACGAGGGCGACCCCAAGGTACGCGCGATAGCCACGGATGGCGTTATAATGGTACCCGTGTCATTTTTTGAGAAGTTTTTGGGCAAAAAAGCACCCGAGAGCACCGAGGCGTACCTGCCGCTTATCAAGACGTGTCAGGAGCTTGGATCTAACGCGCGTGCATTTTATTTCGACAGACTGATAGTGATCGGCTCTGAAGAGCAGCTCCTTGAGATCGAGAAAAGCGAGAATCTTCAGGAGGCGGGCGCGTATGCCATTTTCGGAAAATATGATGCCTCTTTGTTCACACACGAGGATTACGAGTATGCAAAGGATCAGTGGAGATTACGTCTTGTCGGCTCGCCCGAGATCAACGATCTCTCAGATCCTCTGGTCGCGGAGAAGATAGCGCTTATCAACCAGAGCTGCCGCACCTCTCTTGAGGAGATGCACCGCGAGTCTGACAGAGTCATCGTGTGGGGTGATGCCGCACCGGTCGAATCGTCGGCACTCAGCCTTCAGTATTCAAAGCTGTGGTCGATCGTTCGCGCATACGGTACGTATGGCAGTGAATACTACAAGAGTGAGGAGCTTTACAGCATTATCCGAGAGACACTCGATTGGCTGCGCGACAATATGTACGGCAAGGCAGAGATCGAGGGGCGCGGTTGGCGAGATATGCGCGCTTTCAACTGGTGGGATTGGCACGTTGGAGCATCTTATCCCTTGACGGATATACTCCTCGTTATTGAGGACGGTCTCACAATGCAGGAAAAAGCCGATTACCTTGAATGCTACAGGTATGCCACCACGATCATGCGTGTCGGTGATGCCAGCCCGTTTGCCTCCAGCCGACTTAAGGGATGTACGAAAACGGCACTCCTTCTTGAGGATGCCGATTGGCTCGCAAGGTCGCACGAGGACTGCGACACCCTTATGGGAATGGTAAAGGACGGCGTCGGCAACCACGAGGGCGATTACGTAAACTGGACTCACGGTCTTCCGCACAACATCACCTACGGTAAGGGTATACTCGAGCGCACGCTTTTTGTTTCCTCGGTGCTTGCATCCACTCCCATGGATTTCTCAGGCCCGAAAAAGTATAATCAGTTCATGCTTGCGAAGTACTGCTTCGAGCCGGCGATATATAAGTCACAGGGCTTTATGATGTTCGCAGGGCGCAGCGTCACAGCCAGCGAGATGGCTTTGGGCTGCTCGATCATTTCCTGGATGCTCCCGATGATCGGAGTGTACGGAGAGAATGAGGATAATTATCTTAAAAGGATGATAAAGCGCAACCTTTCAACTCCCGATGCTATTAACAGGGTAAAGCGCGAATGCTCCCTTTACGAGTTGAAAAAGCTTGGCGATATATTGAATGACGAATCGATCTCGGGTGAGAACGATTACGAGTACGCGCATTCGTGGTACACCGGTGACAGAGCGGCACAGCAAAGAAACAATTATGCCGTGGGAATTGCGATGTCCTCAAAGCGCGAGATCTCCTACGAGTCGATAAACGGCTGCAACAAGACCGGCTGGCATATTGGCGACGGTGCGGTCTACCTCTACACCGATTACGACAGGTATCAGTACGACGGCTCGAACTTTACGGCAAAAAATATAGACGTCGCATATCACTTCCCCGGAACGACAGAGGACTCTCGCGAGAGGGTCGCGCGCTCGATCGCATCGGGCTGGAAGTCGTCGCGCAGCTTTGCCGGAAGCATGCAGATAGAGGATAAGTATATAGCTGCGACCATGGATTTTGAAGCTTATCACTTCGAGGGTGAGGACACAAAGCCTGATGACTACGGTCACGGCGGCAGCCTTCCTCCGCACGAGAATAATCTTGTTGCAAAGAAATCGTGGTTCTGCTTTGACGACGAGATAGTCTGTCTTGGCGCAGGTATAACCTCGACTATGAATTCCCCCGTCAACACCACTGTTGAGCATCGCAGAATCGTTAATGACGACTATGGAATTTATGTTGGCGGTGATGGTAAAATGCCCATCGAAAGCTTTGAAAAACGTTACACGGGTGCTAAGTGGACGCTTATGGAAGGGCATTGTGCATACGTTTTCCCCGACGGTGCGAATATAAAAGCACGTAGATACACCTGCGAGAGCGCCGGTGGCCAGGATTTCTTTGAGCTTACGATCGAGCACGGTAAGAATCCTAAAGATGAGTCCTATTACTACACGATGCTGCCCTATGCAGACGAAAGCAAGGCAGAGGCGTATGCCACAAGCCGCGACGTCACCGTGATCAGCAACACCGCGACACTTCAAGCGGTGCGCGAGGACAGTCTTGGCATCAGCTGCTACGTATTCCACGAGGCGGGCGAGTGTGACGGACTTTGGGTGGATAAGCCCTGCATTGTCACTGTAACGGCAGATAAGCTCATGGTGTGCGATCCCACACATGAAGAGAGGGTTATCAATCTTTCGCTTAACGGCAAGAATTACGCAGCCGACGTTTTTGAAAAGCGCGGTGCAAGAATAGATTTCAATATTTAAATAAAGAGAAAGACCGTGCAAGCCATATTTGGCACACGGTCTTTTCTGTATGACTGAGAGGACCTTTATTTTCCCGATCTTTCTATTGCTGCGGATATATTTTCAACCGCCAAACGGCAAACCGACTCGTCGGGATGCTCTGCCATTACGCGTACCACCGGCTCCGTTCCACTGGGGCGCAAAAGGATGCGCCCCACCCCGTGTAACGTTTTTTGTGCATTTTTATACGCGTTTTGCACGTCTTCGTCGTCTATTGCGGCTTTTTTGTCGCGGACGCGCACGCTTTTTGTAAGCTGTGGGTACATTATAAGGCCGTCGCAAAGGCGCGAGGAGGGAAGCTTTGATTCGATCAGAATTTCCATCATTTTAATAGCGGTGATAAGTCCGTCGCCGGTCGTTGCATATTTTGAAAAGATGATATGCCCCGACTCCTCTCCTCCGAGAGAATACCCACCGTTGCGCATCGCCTCCCACACAAAGCGGTCACCGACGTCGGTTTGTATGCAGCTTATCCCTTCGTGCTCGAGCGCATCCTTAAGGCCAAGGTTTGACATCACGGTGGTGACGACTGTATTCTGTGCCAGATTGCTGCCCGGCTTCAGGTGTTTTGCCGCGGCATAAAGTATCCCCTCACCGGTGATGACCTTGCCTTCGTCGTCAACCGCAAGGCACCTGTCCGCATCACCGTCAAAGGCAAATCCGACGTCCAGTCCTTCGCGCTTTACCAGCCCACAAAGAGCGTCGATGTGCGTTGAGCCGCAACCGAGATTTATATTTGTTCCCGAGGGCTCGTTGCCTATAACGTAGGTTTTTGCACCGAGAGCATCAAATATACTTTTCGCCAGCATCCAGGCAGACCCGTTTGCCGCATCGAGGCCTACGCGCAACCCCTTGTAGGAGTGCCTCGCAAGGGAGATGATATACCCCGTGTAACGGTTTCTTCCAAGAACATAGTCAACGGTACGGCCGATCTCATCACCCTTGGCGAGTGGAATATCGTCACAGCTATCAAGGAAGCTCTCTATTTTATCAGTCATCTCGTCACTCATCTTTTCGCCATGGCGGTTTATGAGCTTGATGCCGTTGTCGGTGTAGGGATTATGGCTTGCGGAGATCATTATACCCGCGTCAAAGCCCTCGCTTCTTACCACGTAGGATACCGACGGAGTTGTGGTAACGTGCAGGAGATAGGCATCCGCGCCAACCGACGTAAGGCCGGCAACAAGCGCGTATTCAAGCATATAGCTCGAAAGCCTTGTGTCCTTGCCGATGACGATCCTCGCCTTGCGCTCCTCGGTGCATCTGGCACCAAGAAACTGTCCTATTCTGAAGGCGTGATTTACAGTCAGGGTTACGTTCACCTCACCGCGAAATCCGTCTGTACCAAAGTATTTACCCATCAGACCTTTCCTCCTTTTTAACGATGCTTCCGTCCCCTTTGAGAATAGAGTTATCCGGAACGTATCCGCGTACTCTCAAAAGGGGATATACGGTTGCACCCTTGCCGATCACACTGCCCGGGCAAAGCACCGAGTTGCACCCGATCTCCGCGAGATCACCGACCGCCGCGCCGCATTTTCTACGGCACGTATCCACTTTTTGTGTACCAAAGCACATTTTTACGTTGCTTTTATCACTTTTCAGATTGGAAATGATAGCGCCTGCGCCAAGGTGCGCGCGCCACCCGAGTACAGAGTCGCCTGCGTAGTTGAAGTGGGGTATTTGCACACCGTCAAATAACAGGCTGTTTTTCACCTCGCTCGAATTACCGACTACGGCACCCTTGCCGATTATCACACCGCCGCGTATATAAGCGCCCGTCCGTATCTCGGCATGCTCATCGATTATTGCCGGGCCGAGAATGACAGCACTTTTGTCAACTCGTGCGTTTTTTGCTATCCATACGTCGCGCCCGATCTGACAGAACCTATCCTTGTCAAGTCCGCGACCTATACGCAATATTGCCTCCGGCAAAAGCTCGGGGATCTCAAAAGGGTATTCAACTGACTCGCACAGGCTACGTGCGATCGTATTTTCAAAGGAGAAAAGCTCTCCGTTTTTCATTTATGCTATTCCTCACTTTTCGTTTTCTCTTAGTATATGCAAAAAAAGAGAAACAAAACAAAAAAGCGCCATTCGGCGCTTTTTTGATGCTAAACATAGTGGCAAACGAATCTAGTGCAGAAATTGTCTGTTGACGAGAGACAGCCCTCTATTTATACGTAAAATACTCTGCCCGGGAGTCGCTCCTTGGGAGCGGGGAAGTCGCCCTTAGGATAGCCGAGGATAAGGTTGCCGATGCCCTCGTACTCACCCTCAACACCGATAGATGAAAGCCACTCTTTCCATTCGGGTTGCTCAAAAACCTCCCTCGCGCGGTGTACCCAGCAAGAGCCAAGTCCGAGCGTGTGTGCCGCAAGCATCATATTTCCAAGGCAAAGGCTACCGTCGTAAACTCTGGTGTTGACGTCCTTCTTTGCAAGCACCACGAGAACAGCCGGCGCACCGTAAAAGGGATCGCTTTCCATACCGAGAACAGCCGCGTTTGCCTGCGAAAGTTTATCCCGTGTCACTTTATCGGTGATTGCCACGATTATTGCGCACTGTCTGTTTCTGCCGCTTGCGGCTTCAAGTCCTGCCTTGATAACGGCATCTATATCCTCTTTTTTCGGCATTTCGGGCGTGTATGCCTTAACGCTTCTTCTTTCCTCTATACATTTGAGCATCTCGTTCATTTTTTATCTCCTTAAATACGTAAATATTTAGATTTAACTATTGACTTAACTATCAACATTAGTATATACTAAAACCACAAACAATTCAACCCCGAAAGGAAAAATACTATGAAGGTTGGCGTAATTACTCATCTGCGCGATACTGATGCAGATACAGTTATCAAAAGGGTGAGCGAGCTTGGTATCAAATACTGTCAGCTCGGCTGCTGGAATCATTCTATCCTCACCCCCGAAACTGCCGCGGCGGTTAAGGAGGCATGCAAGAAATATGACGTTACTATATCCACTGTGTGGGTTGGTTGGTCCGGGCCCACTGCCTGGAACTTTACTGAGGGCCCCATCACTCTCGGCATCGTACCCGTGGAGTACAGATACGACAGATGCCGCGAGCTTATGCACGGCTCCGATTTTGCAAAGATGCTTGGCATTGATCAGATAGCGACTCATATGGGCTTCTTGCCTGAGAATCCTACCGATCCACAGTACGCGCCCGTCGTTGCGGCTATAAAAATGGTGGCAAATCATTGTAAGAAAAACGGACAGAGGCTGCTTTTCGAAACCGGTCAGGAGACCCCGATTACGATCCTTCGCGTTATTGAGGATTCGGGCTGTGATAACCTTGGTGTAAACCTCGACCCTGCAAACCTCATAATGTACGGCAAGGCAAATCCCGTTGATGCGCTCGACGTGATCGGCAAGTACGTTTATGACGTGCATGGCAAGGACGGTAAGTATCCCACCTGCGGAAAGCAGCTTGGCCCTGAGACTCCTATCGGAGAGGGCGCGGTTAATTTCCCCGCATTCATCGGCAAGCTCAAGGCGATCGGCTATGACGGAACCATCACCATCGAGCGCGAGATCTCCGGCGAGGAGCAGAAGAGAGATATACTTAAGGCTAAGGAAATTTTGGAGGAATTGTTCTGATGTTGAAAATAGGACTTGTTGGAATAGGCGGTATGGGCTTCGTTCATTACAACGCCTATAAGAGAATAGAGGGTGCTGAGGTCGTTGCGGTTGCAGACGTGCGCACCGATATGGCAAAGGAAAAGATCGCAGAGGATAAGGTGAACGTTTATTCAACCATTGATGAGCTTCTTGCAAACGAAAAGGTTGACGTTATCGACATCTGCTCCCCGAGTTACTTACATACCGAGCTTGCCGTAAAGGCGCTTGAGGCCGGTTGTCACACCATTTCCGAAAAGCCGATGAGCATATCCACCGCTGATACCGCACGCGTGATCGAAACGGCAAAAAGAGTAGGGAAGAAGTTTATGACGGCGCACGTCGTACGCTTTATGGCACCATACGTTTATCTTCGCGGTATCATCGAGTCAGGCGAGCTTGGTAAGATCGTGCATCTTAATATGAAGCGCATATCCTCTATTCCCCGCTGGAGCTGGGAGGACTGGATGCGCGACGTGAAGAAGAGCGGAGGCACTCCCATCGACCTCTCTATCCACGATATCGACTTTGCTTATTCATTATTCGGTGAGCCTAAGAGCGTTAACGGAATATATAACGAGCTTAAGGACAACAACGACTATATTGTATCAAACCTCGTTTACGACGGCTTCTCGGTTACAACGACCGGTGGCTGGTTCAACGCGCAGATCCCCTTCTGCGCTGAGTTTATTGCGATCTTTGAAAACGGTGCGGTAAAGCTGGAGGGCGGCAAGCTCTATAAAAACGGCGAGCTCGTCGATCTTTCCACCTCCGCAAATGACGTCAGCGAAAACATGGGCATCAACATACCCCGTGCCGACGGCTACACCGCAGAGATCGAGTACTTCCTCGAGTGTGTAAAAAATGACACGCCCCCCACCCGTGTCACCCCTGAAAGCTCTGAGGGTAGCGTAAGACTCGTTGAAAGAATCCTCGCAAGCTGCATAAAGATATAAAGAAAGCCGGGTGCAATAGATGCATCCGGCTTTTTACGTATTAGATCGCAAATGTGAAATCAAGGTGTGTTAAGCCTGCGCGTGTGCGGACTGAAACACCTCGTAATTTGCCTTGATGAGGTTTATGTACTTCATGGCAAGACGTCCGTCGTTCAGTATACAGCGGTATATATCCTGTCCGTTTTGTATCTCGATGTATTTGCCGGGCTTGAAGGGGAGGGAAGCAAAGGTGCTTGCCTTAATATCAAGCTCGAGATCCTCGCCATAAAGCTTGCCTGTAAGGATCAGGTGACCGTCCTTGTAGGTGAGCAATCCGTCACCCGACTCGACAAACTTGTTTCTCTTTTTGTTTACAGTAAGGATCTTGGTAGTTGAGGAAACGGTTATTTCCTCGCCCGCCTCGATGCCTGCCTTGACGTTATTGTAGATCATGCGCGACCAGTCCGAAACATAGCGGATCTCGGCACCCGTGTCACTGATTTTATGTAAAAATCCGTACTTATCGCTCTCTTCCGAGAAGCCGCAGGCGGTACAGCTGATCTTGTTTTTGCTTGCCGTCATAGTGAACTCGCGCTTGCAATGGGGACAAACGTACAGTACGTTTTCAAGGCCCTCGATGACCTCGCCGCCCTTGTAGGGGATCATCAGATCCTCCTGCTCGCGATACGCGTCAAACAGGAGCGCCTCGTCAACTCTTGCGCTCTGCTCCTCGTTGGGCATGCTTGTAAGCTCGTCGGCTGAGAAGAGCTTGTAAATATCGATAAGAGTCTTACCGCGACGGCGCTTCTTTGCCCACTTGGGTGTGCAGAAGTAGGTGCCGTATGTTTTTGCCATATACACGTCGGCATGCATCCACTGTAAAAAGCGGCAGGTCGCCTCGGGTATGGGTGTTGAAAGACCGTCCTCACACATAAGCCCGGCGGGGTAGATTACAAGTATCTTTCCCTCATCGACAACCGCCTTCATGGTGTGGATATCCTTAAGCGAGGTTTGAAACTGCTGCTTCGGTATAACACCGATCCTGTCCATTATGCCCTTGAACGGCAGAGAGCTGTAAAACGAGTTGCTTATGACAAAGCTCATCGGCTCGCGCGTCGCGTTGATGAGATTTACAAAATCGAGCGCGGCCTGGTGGTTTGCGATAACGACTATCGGCCCCTTTTTGCCCTTAAGCTCGTTGCGGATAAACTCACTTTTGAAAAGTATCCTTTTGGCAACGTGTGATACTCCCTGAGTGAGGCGGTAGAGAAGCATATTGGGTTTTCTGTATTGCTGCTTACTCACGGGTATCACCTCTTTTCCTTGTAGATATTATCTGACTGGCAGACGGTAATGTGATTACTTGGAGCCCTTTTCCTTGCGGATGTTGAGAAGCTTTACTATTGCGGGGGAGAGAATAATGTTGGTAAGAAGCTCGAAAACGAAGTTCAGACCGACGAAGAAAAGTATGAGGTATGCACCGATGCTCATTCCCTCGACTGCCGCCATATCCTTTACCGCATCGATAAAGAAGATAAGACAACCGATAAGGAATATACCCGTGTTGACTATGGGACACACTACTGCCGCCGCTATAACGGCTACGTAGCGGTTTGTCTTTTCAAGCATCTTGTAAACAAGACCTGCGACAAGGCCTGCCGCGATGCCCTTGACCATAACGGTGATAATGGTACCGGGAATGCTTAAACCCATCCAGAACGCGGCATCGGCCGTCATGAAGAACACAACTCCCGAAACACCGCCGAGCCACGCGCCCGCCCAAGGGCCGCACATAGCCGCGCCGATAACGACCGGGATCAGGGTGAGTGAGATCGAAGCAAGACCTCCAATCTTAATGAAGCCGCCAAAATACGCGAGTATTGCGACCAGAGCTGTGAAAAGAGATAACAGAACGAGCTTTTCGGTCTGCACCTTTTTAGTTGCTTGCATAAATGCCTCCTTGCTGTCGTCCGCTTTTGCGGTACAACGCTTTTATTTATATTATCTCCAAATCGGAGTTAATACCGTCAATTATTCTTTTTGTAGATGATATTCAAACCCTTGATAACAAGGTGTTCGTTGGTAATGATCTCGTGATTGCAATGTGGCACGATGAGAGATGCATATCCACCTGTCGCGATAACGGGAATGGTGTAGTCGATCTCGTTCGTGATACGATCGATCATTCCGTCTATCATCGCGGCGTGTCCGAATATTACGCCCGATTTGATGCAGTCAACGGTATTCTTTCCAACGACCCGTTCGGGTGCATCGAGCGAAACCTTCGGTAGTTGTGCCGTTTTGTCCGACAGGGCATCGAGTCCCATTTGTACGCCCGGCATTATCGATACGCCGATAAATGCGCCGCGCTTGTCTGTGACAGTCATTTTTGTTGCCGTGCCCATATCAATGATAAGTGCCGGTGCGCCGTATATCGAGTTTGTGGCAACAGATGCACATATCAGATCCGCTCCGACTGACGATGGGGTGTCACAATGTATGTTAAGTCCTGTCTTGATGCCGGGTCCGACAAGCAGGGCGTCGACACCAAAGAGGAATGATATTGCGCCCTTGATTACTCCGTTAAGTGGAGGTACTACAGATGAGATTATAGCTCCGTCAATCTCGCTGCATTCAACACCGCGTATTGACAGCACGCTTTTTATAATGGCGGCGTATTCGTCCTCTGTTTTTTGTGTGTCAGATGCCACCCGTGCAACAAAAACGAGCTTGTCGTCATCAAATCCGCCGAGTGTTATGTTGGAATTTCCAACGTCTACGGTAAGTATCATATCAAATAAGATATCCTTTTATAGTTGCAGTTTATTAACCAACGGTTATGAAGGGATCTTTGCCGTTCCAAAGATAGTGGAATATGTATCCGCACTGCCCCTCTGTGGTCAGGCGGTTTTCAGATATAAGCCACCTGCCGTCACCGAATGAGAACATTCCGGTCGAGCCGTGGGGGAAGTGCCAGCCGTATACACCGCTTTTTTCGTCGAGCTTGCCGATAGGCTTCAGGGTGAGAAGCTCACCCTCCTCCGACAGACCCTTGAGTGCGCTTAGCTTAGGTGCTACCGTAGCGTCGATCGCATAAAGGCTAAAGTTCGGAAACTCAGGCTTCACTCCGTTATATACCGCCATAAAGAAGGATTGCGTGTGGCGGTCATATTCAAGGTTCTGCACACCCCAGGTAGTGTTGCCGGTGTATACAAAAAACTTGCGTTTTGGTGACACGGGGCCTGACTTGTGCATTGATTTTTGGTTCATAGGGGCCGCAAAGTCGTCAAAGTCGGCTATATCGTAGCAAAGAATGACCTGATGGTCGTTGTCGCATCTGTTAAGATCGCGGTAGATTCCGTATGCAACGAAAAGGTAGATTCCGTCAGCCTCACACTTGCCCGGCAGAGGTCCAAAGGTTACACCGTCAATACCAGAGCATCCGTAACGGTGGGGAACGGTGTTTCCGTTCTTGTCAAGGCCTTTGCCGTTGTAATCTTTTACCACCTCGGAGAGGTATATGCATTTCATTACACCGCTTTCCTCTGCCGACATATCGAGTCTGTCGATCTTGTCAACGTCAAATCGCGCGATGTAAAATCCGTCATCAAACGCGGTGGCATCGTTTATCGTGCTTTGAATACCGCGGCCAATGGAGTCGTTTTTGTATTCAAGCGATCCGTACACCCGTCCGTCCGCCTCGCAAAAGGCAATGCAACCAAGGTGGCCGATAAGTCCGTCCACCGAGCCGACGATCTCACCGTCAAGGGTCGCCTTGATAAGCTTGGTCGTGAAGGAATAGTAGATATATCCGTTTTTCTTGTCAACGGCGATGCCCTGAATGTGGCATTCACCCCACGTTCCTGTATAAATAGGCTGTTTCATCTTTTCTCCTTTTGCCACTGCGTGGCTACCGCCTACCAGTATATCACATGTGCGCGCAAAATTCAAGCCAAATGCGAAAAAACACCACTTTAAGTAAAGACTTTAGTGCTATTGACATTTTGAATGCATAATAGTATAATGGTGACATAAAACTTATGCGAGGTGGCTTATGATCTACGAGCTTAAAGAGAACCGCACCGGCGAGGCAGCCGACAGACTCACTACCGTACAGATCAAAAAGGACGGAAGCGTTGTTACCTTCTTCTTCCATGCGGAAAACACGAAGTACTACTGCCCCTACGATTACTATAACGGCATTCACTCCGCAGGTGATGCTTGTGAGATCCTCATTGGCACCGACCCCGAGCGCAAGGTGTACTACGAAATGGAGATCAGCGCAAAGGGAGAGCTTATGCTCGCGAAGATGACCAACAGCGGCCTTGACGAGAAGGGCGATCCCATTCTCGACGTGGGCTTCGTTGACGTTCCGTTTTTCAAGGGTGAGTACACCAAGACGGAAAGCGGTTATGATTGCAGCTTTTCCTTCGACCTTGCGGACATAAATACAGGAGACGGTGATGTCTACTTCAATGCCTACCGCCTTGACACCAACGGCGGCGAGGATTTCCAGCGCCTTTACGCTCTCAATCCCACCGTCTACCATTGGTTCCACATGCAGGATAAGTTCCTTTGGCTTAAGGATTATGTTTAAGAAAATAGCGAACGGCAGAGCGAAATCTCTGCCGTTTTTGTGTTGTTGGGGTGATGTTACCCTCTCACCCACTACGTGGGAGCTCCCCCAGAGGGGGGAGCCTTCCTTAAAGGTATCTTCGCGCAAAAGGTAGCCAATCAGGTAGGCTCGCCCTTTGGGAGAGCTCCCGCAGGAGCAAAGCTCCGAGGGTGAGAGGGTGAAAAACCACAAGTGGCCATCGGCAAGAAAGGTGGATATGTGAACCGGATTCCTTGCGCTTTGCGCTGCGAAAGCCCGACTCAAATCTACGAGCAGCGCCCCAAAGAAAAGAAAAACGGCATCCCGAGAGGGATACCGCGCCACCGCGGGTATTCGCTAATAGCGAGTCGGCGCCACTCCGCGCCGGTCGTATAGTCGCGCTGTGTCGCTCGATACACTCGCTTCTGGCGCTCCTTACTTGTCGGTTGCCGAGTGCGTCGGCAACCTGCGGCGAGCACTGCGAGAAAAACAACACTCAGTTATTTTTCTCTTGTTACAGATTAGAACCTTATCCGCCACAGGCGGAGCGGTTCAAATCGGGTGGAGTGTGCCGACAAAACAAAAACACCCCTCAAATGAGGGGTGCATTTGTTTGGAGGCGCCACCCGGATTTGAACCGGGGGATAAAGGTTTTGCAGACCTGTGCCTTACCGCTTGGCCATGGCGCCGTTCAATTTACGCTATATTATTATAGCAGAGAGTTTTCGGTTTGTCAAGGGGGAAAAGCATTTTTTGAAAACTTTATTGTTTTTGTTATTTTCGTTCCTCCTTAAGGTATGCAAAAAGGGAAAAAGGTGACACTACGCGCGCTTGACCTTTCACCCCCTTTATGCTATAATGAAACTACCAACCACGAAAGGTGGCAGAATAATGCGCTTCAACCTTCACATTGAATTGAACGACAAGGATTATCTTGATTACAATGTTTTTTGGTCGATCAAGTCCCCGTATGGAAAAAAGCAGATACTTGGGCTTCGTGTTTTTATAGCAGTTGCTTTTGCCGCATTTGCACTCATCTTCCTGATCAGCAATGGTTTCTCCGCAAACGCCTGGCTCGGCATGATCCCATACGTTATCGTGACCGTAGCACTTGAGCTGCTTTTGAGCAAGTTTTTTGTGTGGGTATTAAAGGGCCATATAAAAAGTTTGAAATCAAAAGGCAAGATGGGATATGCACCCGTTGCCGATATGGAATTTTACGACGAAACCTTTATTGAGACCACACCTGACAACAAGACTGAGCAGAAATATTCCGCAATCGAACGAGTAAGTGTGATTGATGACAAGATAATATACATACACGTGAACAACATAATGTCGTATATCCTGCCATTTTCCTCTTTTGAATCCAAGGAGCAGTTCGATGCTTTTCTTGCTTTTATAAAAACAAAATGTGCAACCATTGACACGTACTAACCATACGAAAGGAGCGCAAATTGGAACCATTATTTGAAAACATCCACACACAAGACAAATCCTTCTATAAGGAGATCTATAGCTACTTTCATTTTCGTCGCCCGGTTGCCATTGTCATATATGTCCTTTCTGCCGTCGGCTTTCTCATGCATCTGCCGCTTGTAATTAGCGGCAAAAGTCAAAGCATCGGATTTATGGCCTTGGCAATCGCCATTCCGCTTATAAACCTGATACTTTATTTCCGTCATATCCGTTTATCCGCAAGGCGCAACAATGAAATTTCAAGCGTGCCAATAAGCGTAATCACTCTTGTGCACGAGAACTCGTTGGAGCTTGCCGCATCGAATGGATCGACCATCAACATCGAGCTTTCCAAGATCAGAAGCGCCGTGCAGACAAAAAACTATATCGTGCTGCGCTCGGACGCGCGCCTGCTTTACTCCTTCCGTAAGGACGGTTTCACCAAGGGCACAAAGGAAGATTTCCTCGCATTTTTGAAGGGCAAGGGAATCAAGGTAAGAGGCAAATAACTTCACACGCCCCATGGCTTGGCGGGGGCAAGCCTCTGCGGCATTTTTGAGCAAAGAATGGAAATGAATCTTTACATTGCTTTCGTGCACAACGAATGTTCTTTTTTGAATAAAAATCAATTTTTTCAAAACCCTCTTGACAATTACCCTATGTAACAATGTAAAATG